>JBEPVN010000025.1:0-25294 GCA_041691015.1 Parachlamydiaceae bacterium
AGGGTAAAAATTAAAAGATTTTAACACGGAAATCGGCATTTCGTGCCACCCCAAGTCTGACCCCGGAGCCTGTCTGACCCCGATTCTCTCTCTTCTTCCGAAAAATCCCCTTGCAGGATTAAAAGGCTTGCAACATTAGAGCAATCAGAGGCTTTAAATGTATTATTTGATCGATTTATCAATCGCTGTAAAGATATTTTCTGTGTTGCTTAAATTAACTCGAACGCCATTTACAAACATGGCAGGTGTTGTCAGATTATTGGAGGTAACTCTTAGGCCCTCTGCAGTATTTTGTTTGATCTTGGTAAAATAAACATGTCTTTCCATGCACTTCTTAATTTTATCTAGATTGATGGATGGGTCTGCTTTTTCAGCCATTTTAAGGATATTTTCATCGGTCGCCCAATTGATTTTTTCTGGCAGCTGATTTTCGTATAAATAATCTAAAAGTTTGAAAAAGAGCTTGCTATCTAGATTTTTTTCATCTTGATAGTAGGTGCATAAAAGAGCTTCTGCTGCCGGCATTGATCCTTCGATAAAAGATACCGGAATCACGACATATTTAATTTTGTTTGTATCGATGTAGTCTTTCATGATTCTTGGGAAAACGTTGTTGTTGTAGTCTTTGCAATTTGGGCATTTAGGTTCTTCGAATACAACAACTTCGGTTTTGGAATTGGGGTTGCCGATCGTTGGCTGATTAAAAGTATTGAGAGAATAGCTCGAACCTGGATCTACGCGATTCATGATAAAATTTCCAACAACAAAAAGAACCATTAAGACACCAGTTGCAATTAGAATTAACCTTTGAGTCGACGAATCCATAAATACCCTCATTTAATCATTATATATTCTTATAGGTGTAAAGTTTAAATAATCGCAAGAAGTTAAGTAATATGAGATCTCATTTTTTTTTCCAAAAAGCGGAATTCCCTGTTTGACGTTGTGCAAATGACCGAACACACAGGCATTTACATTGTATTTTTCCAATAATTGCGATGTTTTTGATGGTTGCAGATCTGCGCTTATCGGAGGATAATGTGTCATGACAATACGAAAATTCGCATTTTTTGATAAACATTTAAGGCTTGTTGTCAAACGTTCAAGTTCCCTATCAAAAAGGCGCTCGATTTCTTTTTTATCTTGGGAGACATGGGAGAGTTTATTTTCGCGCGGATTATCGGCATAATTGATATATTTACTAAAACCATATTCTGGCGTATCCCAAAGGCGAGCTCCGCCGATTGAAATATTTTTCCAGTTAAAGGCATTATTTTGAATCAAATGGATGGAAGAGGGTAATACTTTTTCAATTTTACTAAGAGAGCTCCACCAATAGTCATGATTGCCTCTTAAGATGACTTTTGTGCCGGGCAATTTATGAATCCATTCAAGATCTGGAACTGCTTCTTCGATGTGCATTGCCCAGGAAATATCCCCTGCTATTAAAACAAGGTCATCTTCTTTAATCAGGCTTTTCCATTTCTCTTCAATTTTGGCAGTCCAATTGGTCCAAGCTTGACCAAAAAAGTCCATTTCCTTGTTCGGAACGCCAAAGGATAAGTGTAAGTCGGCAATAGCCCAAATAGTTGGCATCTAAAGAATAAATCCATTGGGGATTAAAGCTCCCCGTGTCACAACGATAATACCATCTCGAATATAGATATCATCGCTGTTATAATTTAAGAGGTTGTTTTTATTAATCAACTGCACATCATTGCCGATATGGACATGTTTGTCAATAATAGCTTTTGTGATGATTGTATTGCAGCCAATTGCAAAAGGTTTTTTGTTTTTTTCAGATGGAATTGGAGAAATATAATAATCATTTCCAACAATATATGAATCTTTTATGACAGATCCTTGTTTTATTACGGTGCGGACCCCTAAAATGGAATGGGTTACAGATGCAGCTTCAATGATGGATCCTTCTGAAATAATGGATTGATCAATTTTTGCGTTAAATATTTTGGGTCCGGGAAGATTTTGGTGTGTGATAAAAATAGGGTTATTTTCATCGTACAGATTAAATTTAGGAGTACTTTCAGTAAGCGCCATATTTGCATGGTAGTAAGATCCTACAGTGCCAATATCTTCCCAGTAGCCATCGTAGAGATAGGCAAAAGTTTTGCCGTTTTTAATTTCTGTTGGGATAAGATGCTTGCCAAAATCTTCTCTTGAGTCGCATTCAAGCAGCTTAAATAGCACTTCTCTTTTAAACAAATAAATTCCCATGGATCCGAGATAGGAATCAAAGCTTGTTTTAAAAGTTTCTAAAACTTCTGGTTTCTCAGGCTTTTCAATAAAATCCGTGATTTGATTTGATTGATCTATTTTTAAAATTCCCATACGCTTTGCATCATTTTCATCACGGACATGTTTTGCGGCAATGACGAGGTCTGCGTTTGTAATTTTTGCAAAACGGAGCATTTCTTGGAAGTCCATGTTATAAACTTGATCCCCGGAAAGAATGAGGAAATAATCTACCGGAATATCCAAAAAGTATTCTAAATTTTGACGGACAGCATCAGCTGTTCCTAAAAACCAGTTTTTATTTTTAGGTTTTTGCTCGACCGATAAAAGTTCAATAAAGCCTGTGTTATAGTTTCCTGGATGGTAGGTTTTACTGATATGCTGATGGAGCGAAGTGGAAAGAAATTGTGAGATCACAAAAATTTTTAAACACTTGGAATTAATGGAGTTAGAAAGCGGTATGTCGATAAGTCTGTATTTTCCCCCAAAGGATATGGCGGGCTTGCATCTTGTTGTTGTTAACGGAAAAAGCCTTGTCCCTTCACCCCCGCTTAAAATAATTGTCGCAACGCGGCTCGTATCAATAGCTAAGCTTGTCGCATTACATTTAAGTTGTTCTTTTTCAGGTCTTATTAAAAAAGACATGATGGTACATCCTAAAAAGTTTTAATTAAAAAATGGTGTCTTTATGAAGATTTTGCGAGATTTTAGCGTGACGAGATTATGATTGGTTTATAAAAGACAGTGCAGCTCAAAGTCAAGCCCTTTTTTTAAGTGCGAAGATCCATC
The DNA here is from genome assembly GCA_041691015.1 of Parachlamydiaceae bacterium. Lineage (GTDB taxonomy): Bacteria > Chlamydiota > Chlamydiia > Chlamydiales > Parachlamydiaceae > JBBSJT01. The sequence continues at coordinate 3,043 of JBEPVN010000025.1, forward strand.
ACTTTTTCGATGATTGTGGGATCATCTATGAGCATGGCTGTTTCCTTTTTAAGGTTTAAGTCATTAAGCGGGATTTTATTAAGAATCTTAAAAAGACTCTCGGAGCGGATTCTATGTGTGGGCAAAAGGAGTGCTAAGCTTATTGCATAAGAGAATTTTTTTTGGTAACAATACTCTGCGATCAAATATTCTTCTAGAGTAACTTCAACAGGTATCCCTTCATCAATCAAAAAAACCGCATAATCCTTTAAATTCAATGTATTGATCTTAATATGGGTTTGTATCATATTTCTTAAACTCACCGTTCTTAAACTTAAGTCTTCAACAGAAAAAATCGGTTCTAAATTTTTATAAAGAACATCATCACCAAGATAGATACTAAGAAAAAATTGATCCAACTCTTTTTGGTAATTGACTTGATTCGCATAAATTTCGAGTGTGGAAGCAATTAATCTTGATAATCCATAGTGGTCCTTGTCAAGCGATACTTTTGCAAGATTTAGAATCTTTTTGTCCCGGATAATTTGATTATCTATTAGTAGGATTACCCTCCAGGCTTCCTTGAAATTATTAATATTAATCAGAGTGTCAATGATACGCTGTAAAATCAATCCATAGGGGTTGACTACAAGGAATTTGTGATAAACAGGGTCTCTAATATGTCTACCAAATGTCAGCGCTTCTTCTATTCTGCCAGAATGAATTAACACCTCAGTGATGAACAGAATGTATATAAGTTGAAACTCTTGTTCTCTTTTGATCAAATTTAAAGCTTTAATAATCAGATTATTTAAACAGAGGTATTCGATTAAATGTTTTTTGATAATGATAAGATGTTCGGTTTGTATTGAGACTGTTTTTAACCGGTTCCATATTACAGTTACGAGACTTATTTTTGTAAAAGTATGCGGCATCCCATCAAAAAGTTTAAATGCGCTTATGATTTCTCCTTGATTGAGACAGTTTATGGAAAATTTTTTTAAGGCAACCGTTCTTGAAAGTGAGTTGATTTCCTTTTGATGCTGCATAATAAATCTTTCCAGAGTGTTTGTTGCCAAAAAAACATTGAAAGGAAGATGCTTCAAGCTTAACTGTTTTAAACCAAATGATAGGGTATTTTCGAAAAAAGAAAAATTACAAATGGAATTATCAAATTCTATTTTATTAATTAATAATGAATCTAAATGATTATTAAAAAATATTTCTATTTTTATTTTTAAAGCGCTTAACTCTTTATTCGCCATCGAGCAGGATATAAAATCCCGCCTTGATAAATAATTTTGTGGCATCGTTATTATATGTTGGTTGAATGGTTCCATATGAGAATGTTTTAAAGGAAAAAAGATTTTCAAGTATACAATTTTTTTTTTAGGGGTTAGGATGCGAAAAAAGCGAGTATAAAAAAATGGATGAGCAGCAAAAACGTTTAGCAGAAGAATTACTCTTTTCGGGAAAAAAAATCCCAAGTTTTGTAAAGCTTATTTTTTTTGGTGCTTTTGATGCGGCAAAAGCGTTTCCCTTTCCAGAACAGGAACTCAAAGAAAAAGAAGAGGTGGATGCTTTACTGCAGCGCTTAAGAAGCTTTATTAAAGAAAAAATTGATCCTGTGGAGATTGATAAAAATTCTAAAATTCCAGAAGAGGTGTTGAAGTCGCTTGGAAAAATGGGGATTTTAGGGATGACAATCCCAAAAGAGTATGGGGGTCTTGGTCTGTCTCAATATGCTTACTGCAAAGTTGAAGAGTGCTTAAGTTATACTTGCGCATCCACTGCTCTTTTTGTAAATGCGCATCAGAGCGTTGGCTTAAAAGCGCTTCTTTTGTTCGGGACAGAAGAACAAAAGCAAAAATGGCTTCCGCCTCTTGCAAAAGGCGATATGTACGCGGCATTTTCTTTAACAGAGCCAAATGCCGGCTCTGATGCTGCCGGCATCGAAACAAAGGCCGTTTTTGATCCGGCTATTAATGCCTACCGCATTACCGGAAAAAAACAATGGACTACTAATGGAAGTATGGCAGGAGTTTTGACTGTAATGGCAAAAACAAAAATCCAAGATCAGGAAAAAATAACGGCTTTTTTGGTAACTCCTGATATGGAAGGATTTAAAGTTGTCGATGCCTCGCTTGAAAAAGTCGGCATGAGAGGTTCTATTACAAGTAATTTGGAATTTAAAGATATGATAGTGCCAATCAATCACATTTTGGGACCAGTCGGCGGCGGTTTAAAAGTTTGCTTGACCGTTTTGGACTTTGGGAGAACAACTTTTGGGGCAACTTGTACAGGCTCTGCCAAATTCTCTGTTGAAAAAGCAATTTACCATGCAAAAACAAGATACCAATTCAAAAGACCTCTTGCATCCTTTGCGCTTGTCAAAAAGAAAATTGCCATGATTTCAGCCTTAGCGTATGCCATGGAAGCTACAACTTATCTGACAGCCGGTTTTGTCGATTCCAAAACAGAAGACTTTATGATCGAATCTGCCATCTTAAAGGTCTTTGCAAGCGACTCATTATGGAAAATCATTTATGAGACGATGCAGATCTATGGAGGTAAATCTCTTTTTACGAATGCCCCATATGAGCGCATGATGCGCGATGCTAGACTTAATATGATTGGAGAGGGCTCTAATGAAGTAATGCGAGCATTTATTGGGCTTGTCGGAATGCGCGATGTTGGCATGAGCTTAAAAACAAGTTTAGAGGCATTTAAAAGCCCGGTTTTTAAAGCTAAAGATATAGGTAGATTTTTTTTAAGTTTTCTAAAGCGTTTAAAAAAACCGATGATACCTGTACAACCCGGGCTATTAGAAAGTGAGGCTGATATGCTTTCTTCTGCAATCAGACGCTTTGGTTTTTCCGTGATCAAAATTTTAGCAAAGCATGGGGAAGATATTTTTGAAAGACAGCTCTCCTTAAACCGCATTGCAGAATGTGCCATTTCCATTTATACATCCACTGCTGTGTTAAGTAAGCTTTCATCCGATTTAAATAAAGTAAAAGGCGATGCTACGCTCTTAAAGAATGACTTAAGTGTAGGTAAATTCTATGTTCGTTACGCCATGCAAAAACTGACAGCAAATCTTGATGCCTTAATGAACAATGACGATGAGATAATTGAACAGCTCTCAGACCAAATCAGCGGTATTTAATCATGAAAGAAATAAAAAAATCCTTAAAAAATCTTACCGAAGAGTTTTTGAAGGAAGAAGCTATTTTGATGGAGGGCGGGGGGAAGACCGGACAAGAGAGGCAAAAAAGACTTGGTCGAATGACAGCAAGAGAGCGTTTGAAGTATCTTTTGGATGACTTAACAGAATTCATGGAATTTGGAATTTGGGCCGGCTATAAAATGTATTCTGAATGGGGCGATCTGCCGGCAGCAGGAGTCATTACAGGTATTGGTAAAGTCTCCAATAAATATTGCATGATCATTGCAAATGATGCCACAGTAAAAGCTGGAGCCATGTTTCCTCAATCGGTAAAAAAAGTACTGCGCGCTCAAAATATCGCCTACGAATGCAAACTGCCAATTATTTATCTTGTAGACTCATCTGGTGTCTTTTTACCGCTACAAGACGAGATATTTCCAGATACCGATGACTTTGGACGGATATTTAGAAATAATAGCGTCCTTTCTTCCCTAGGCATTCCGCAGTATGCTGCCATCATGGGTAATTGTATTGCAGGAGGCGGCTATTTGCCTGTTCTTTGCGATAAATTGCTAATGACAGAAGGAAGCGGTCTTTATTTGGCAGGCCCAAGTCTTGTAAAAGCGGCAATTGGTCAAATTGTGGATACGGAATCACTCGGCGGGGTTACCATGCACTCTGAAATTAGCGGAACAGTTGATTTCCACGAAAAAGACGACGCATCATGTCTTACTAAATTAAAAAAGCTCATCGCGATGCTTCCTGCATCTTTGGACAAAATTAACTTATCTGCCACCCCGGAAAAAAATCCTGAAATGATCTATGAGTTACTCTCTTTTGATGGTAAAAAGACATACGATGTACATGATTTGCTAGCCTGCATTGTAGATAAGGATTCTTTTCTAGAATATAAGCTAGAATACGGCAAAACAATTGTGACAGGTTATGCAAAAATCGGAGGGATCTCTGTTGGAATTGTTGCGAATCAAAGAAAACAAACAATGACCGGCAAGCACGAAGTTGAAATCGGCGGGGTTATCTATGCAGATAGCGCAGATAAGGCTGCAAGATTTGTCATGGATTGCAACCAAACAAAACTCCCTATTATTTTTATTCAGGACGTTTTGGGCTTTATGGTAGGTCGGGAAGCTGAAGAGTCCGGTATCATCAAAAGCGGCGCAAAACTTGTCAACGCAGTCAGCAATTCCATCGTTCCAAAAATTACTTTAATTGTCGGTAACTCTTTTGGCGCAGGCAACTATGCCTTATGCGGCAAGGCTTATGATCCCACTTTCACACTTGCTTTTCCAAATGCCAAATATGCAGTCATGGGTGCATCGCAGGCAGCAAACACTTTATTTACGTTGGAAGAGAGAAGAGCTCATCGAACAAATGAAAAAATGGATGCTGAAAAAGCTGACGAAATGCGGCAAAAAATCATTGAAAATTATGAAAATCAAATGGATATCCGCTATGGCGCAGCTAGGGGCTGGGTAGATGCTATTTTGCCTCCGCACAAAGCGCGGGATGCGCTGATATTTTTATTAAATCAGCTAAAAGAAAATGATTCTGATAAACGATCCTTTCACACAGGTGTACTGCAGGTTTAAAAAATGAAAAAACCGGTAAAAATAGGCAATTCGCAAGGTTTTTGGGGGGATAGTCCAAACGCTTCTTTTCGCCTTTTAAGTGAAGTTCCGGATATGGATTATCTCACTTTGGATTATTTAGCGGAAGTTTCACTCTCTATCATGGCAATCCAACGCGAGAAAAATCCGGACTTCGGGTATGCAAAAGATTTTCTTGATGTCATTACAAGTTTAGTACCTCATTTTAAGAATGGCTCAAAATGTAAAATTATCACAAATGCAGGCGGCTTAAACCCTTTTGGACTTGCAAAAGAGATTCAAGCGCTATTAAAGCAATCTAATTTAAATCTAAAAATCGGTGTTGTATCAGGAGATGATGTTTTAGGAGTCATTCAGAATGATTTGATTAATCTTCAATTTAATAATTTGGACACAAAAAAACCAATTAAAGATATAGCTGACTCTCTTGTCACAGCAAATGCCTACTTTGGCGCTAAGCCAATAATTGAAGCTTTATCAAATGGTGCAGATATTGTGATTACGGGAAGAGTTGCAGACCCAAGCTTGTGCGTTGCTGCGTGCAGCTATCATTACGAATGGAAAAAAGACAACTACAATGCGCTTGCAGGAGCTACAATTGCTGGGCATCTCATCGAATGCGGAACACAAGTGACAGGGGGTATTTCTACTGATTGGTTAAAGATCAAAGATCCTGCCAATCTTGGATTTCCTGTCGTCGAAGTATTTGAGGATGGCTCATTTGTCATTACAAAATCTAAAAATTCAAGCGGTGTTGTTAATGAACAGACAGTAAAAGAGCAGCTTCTTTATGAAATTGCTGATCCTGCAAACTATTTAAGTCCGGACGTCAGGGTATCATTTCTTGAACTTACCTTAAGCCAAATCGGTAAAAATAGAATACTTGTAAAAGGGGCACTTGGATTTGCACCTCCAAATACGTATAAAGTAAGCGCGTCTTATCGAAATGGTTTTAGGGCCGAAGGAACGCTTGCTATTTTTGGAGAACATGCTGCAAAAAAAGCAAGGCTTGCAAGTCAAATCATTTTGGACCGAGTTAAGGGCCAAGGCTTTGATCTGAAAAATACATGCATTGAAGCACTCGGTGCTTTAAATATTGTTCCCGGCGTATTTAAAGAGCCTAAAAAATGCCTGGAATGCGTTCTTAGAGTGGCGGTATCTGACTTAAATTATAAAGCTGTCGAATGCTTTACAAAAGAAATTGCGCCTTTAGTGACAAGTGGTCCTCAAGGCGTTACCGGTTATATTTCAGGAAGGCCGCATATTCGGGAAGTTTTTGGATTTTGGCCCTGTCTTATTCAGACTGACCGCGTTACTTCAAAATCCGAGGTTTTATAAAATGGTCCAACTCAAAAAAATAGCTTATGCAAGAAGCGGCGACAAAGGAAGAAATGCTAATATTGGGGTGATTGCAAGAACTACGGAAAACTATCATTTCTTGAAAAAGCATTTAACAATTGAAAAAGTCGAAGCTTTTTTTAAGCCTTTGGGTATTTCAAAAGTTGTTCGATATGATCTTGACAATTTGGAGGCTTTAAATTTTATATTACATGATGTTTTGGGAGAGGGTGGTAGTCAGAATTTGAGGATCGATTCGCAAGGTAAAGCCTTAGGATGCGCCATTTTAGAAATGTATGTGGAGGATCAATGAAAGATATTTTAGTTGAAATTCAAGATTCGATTGCAATTATTAGTCTGAACCGTCCCGAAAAGAAAAATGCGTTAAATATCTCACTTTTAGAATCCATTTCTGATGCAATGCTTAAACTCCATAACAATAAAGAAATACGCGTTGTCATCATCAAAGGAGAAGGAACTAGCTTTTGTTCTGGTCTTGATTTAAAAGAAGCATCTGATGTTTCCACAATCAAACAAGCCAATTTGGCTTTAGCTCATGTCCTAACCTCTATTTATAAAAGCCCTCTTCTAACAATTGCCGCGGTTCATGGAGCTGCAATGGCGGGCGGCGCAGGTCTCATGTCTGCTTGTGATTTTGCAGTCGCTGCAAAGAACACTATTTTTGGATATCCGGAAGTTAAAAAAGGATTAGTAGCAGCTCAAGTCATGGTTTTGTTGAAAGCTAAATTGAAAGAAAGGGATTTGAAAGAACTGCTACTTCTTGGCGAAGTAATTCAAGCTGAAAGAGCTTTATCGATTGGCCTTATCACATGGATTGTTGAAGAGAAATTACTCATGCAGGAGGCTATGAGTATTGCTAAAAGCAGTCTGTCAGGCGGTAAAAAGGCGATTGCAAAATCCAAGGAACTTCTTGATGGCCTTACCGGTAACTTTGATGCGGACTTAAAAAAAGCGGTCATCGAAGGTGAAAAAATCCGAATGAGTCAGGAAGCTAAAGATGGTATAAAAGCTTATCTAAAGAATCACTAAAGATCACAAAATAATACCTTAAAATATTATTCCAAATCTAAATTTTTTTGATTTTATATACTATAATAGCAATAGTATATTTTTAAAATGAGTTTTTATTCTGCATTGGGAGGGTAAAAAACATTTTTAGTTATAGAGTAAAAAGAGGGGCTCTTTTTTGATTTTGACTTCAATTTAATATATTCCTTAAGGCAAAGAATTTTGACATTATTCGGCAAATTTAGATCCGAATTTTTTACACAAAACTTAGCATAGTCCAATTTTTTATTCGCATTTGTAGAATATAGCCATTTAATTGTTTCATATGTTGGCATTTCTCGAGGAAACCCGATTGTATGGTTTTTGACATCAAAAAGTACTTTTCCGTCATGGGTAATATGATTAGCCATATGTTCAAAAATTTGAGCAGCCGGGTAAAATTGATTAGTCCAACAATCTAAAACAACAGCTTCAAGACCCCAAGAATAGGGATCGCGCTCATCACTTGCCGGATCTTTTCCGATAACAATAAATGCATGGTCACCACCTTGCAAATACAACATAGCAACTTTGATTAAGTTTTTGTCTTTTAAGTAAGAATACGCAACAGCCGACATTTCAGCACAATTTCCGATACCATGTTTTTTAGCTACTTTAGCAAGTTTTTTATAACGTTTACATTCAGTATTAAAACTAGATTTTTTTAAAACGGATTCCCATTCATCACGCATATCAGTAATCGCAATATGAAGAGGGTCATCAAATCTCTTGGCTTTGTTGCAAGAGCCTAAGGGTAAAGCTTGCTTTACATAAGACATTGCATCTTCTGCATAAGCCAAATTCTTTGTTAACTTTGCCAGCTTTTTGTATTCTTCTAAGTACGATTGAGCTTCCCTGCCATAAGATATAATATTCATATAAATCCTTTTATATAAAATTAGTATAAATCCTTTTATACTATTCAATTATAATAACATAAAAAGTAATTATTATCAAGTTAATTTATTATGTGTAGGCGTTAAGTTAAAATGTCGTGTTTCCGTTAAGTAGAAATGTCGCCTCTGATAAACCAATTCTTAAGGTAATTTACTTTAAGAGGAGGGTAATTTGGAGGAATTATTAGAAATGAATAAAAAAGAACGGGAAAGGTTAAAAGCAATCATTCGCTTGGAAGCTGGAACTTTAAACCAAAAAGTAGCAGCCGAACAGCTTACGCTAGGAGTGCGTCAATTACAAAGACTAATCTCTGCATACAGAAAAAATGGAGAAAAAGCCATTATTTCAAAGCACCAAGGGAAAGAAAAGTAATAACAGTTTGTCTGACAGTTTAAAAAAAGAAATCGTTAACATTATCAATAAAAAATATTGGGATTTTGGTCCAACTTTTGCACATGAAAAACTAACTGAAGATCATGAGATTGAAGTTTCTGTGAGTTCGATCAGAAAAATTATGGTCGAAAATAACATCTGGACTTCAAAAAATGTTAAAGCTAAAAAAGTTCACCAAAGAAGAGCACCAAGAGAGTGTTATGGAGAGCTAATACAAATGGATGGCTCCTACCACGATTGGTTTGAAGGACGCTCTCCTGAACGCTGTCTAATTGTTTTAATTGATGACGCTAATTTCCTCTCTGCCTCTCCGGCTCTCCGCCTCTTGCGTTAACTTCAAAATTATGAATTCCTGCAATCAGATTGAAGCGTAAACCAAATCGTTTTCTCCTACTTCTTGCCATTGCTAAAGGATGTGCAATTGACTTTCTTAGTCTTTTTATCTACAACTATTTGGCTTTTAAGGGTGTGTCTTTTCTTCTTACCCGAGTAAAACTTCTTCTGCCTGTTGTTACGATTTTTTATCCTTCTTTTGTTCCTGACTTTTTTTTTAAGACGTTCTATAGGAGTTTCCGATGCATCTATAAAAACTTCTGAAATCCAAGTATAGGATGCTCCGGCAGAGGGGAGTAATCTGTTCAGATGATGGAAGGAAATGGAAACGCCGAACATGATAAGTCCGCAAAAAAGAAGACTTGCCAAAGATTGTAAGTGAGTAGTTGCGATTAATACTGCAGTTGTTGCAGTAAGACTATATGCAGGTGCGGTTCCTGCAACACCCATCACAATAGATTCTAAAAGTCCAAGAGAATTTTCTTTTAGCCTTTGTTGCTTGTTTTCCATTTAAAGCCTTTTAATTAGAACTTATGGATACCTTAAAACATTATTCCAAATCTATATTTTTTTTGATTTTATTCAAAATTTTTTATATAATTACCAGATTATTGAATTAGTGTAATTAATTAAATTTAAAAGGAAAAATATGGATTGTCAATATCATTATGACGTTGTCTTTATAGGAACAGGTCCTGTAGCGCTGACAACAGCAACTATCTTGAAAACCATTAACAAAGATATACGAATTTGTCTCTTGGATAAAAGACCAGACCCAACTCGTAATCACGGTCTCAAAATTAGGGAAAACTCTGTTGCAAACATTTCAGCGCTTTTTACTGAAATGTTGCAATTTGAAAATAAATTGTTAGATAGAGAAGGTATAACAAATTTATGCAAAGTTTTTATAACCTGGAAAGATGCTTTTATTCGTACAAGCGTTATTGAAGATACTCTTCTTGTAGAAGCTCGCAATTTAGGCATCGATATCAAACGAGGTAAAATTTTTGATATCACAGATGCAAAAATGGAGCATATGCTGGATCAGGATGATTTAAGCGATAGTGCAGAAATAAGACTTTTAAAAGATATTTGTAAAAACGCATCTGTGATTATTGGCTCAGATGGAGCCCACAGTAATGTGAGATCAAAAGTCATGGGAAATAAATTACTTGACCAACAAACACTGCAACATTTAATTGAGCTTAAATATCAAACAGATGGCAATGCAAAACCAAGAAGTTACAAAGAAGCTACAAAAGAAAGTTTGATTTGCGGTCATATTGATGTGGAATCAATGAATAACAAACCATCAGATGAAAAAAAACCTGTTACGCTTCATATATTTACGGATAAACAAACTTATGATGCTCTAAGAGAACAGGATGAAAATGGAAATACCAAAGGAATTTTTGCAAATCCATATAACCTCAGTGAAATTAAGCTTAAGGCTCAAAATGACTCTAAAATTTTGAAAGTGTATCAGATTTTTATTCAGCACTTAAAAAGTATTCAAGATAGAGGTGGAACCTTTTACGATGAAAAAATCTCAACGCTCGATATGACGATTTATCGTAGTGAAAAAAGTGTGGAGCTTTACAAAGGAAAATTTGTTCTTTTAGTGGGTGATGCGAACGCTGGTATGGTTTTGGAGGCAGGATTTAACAAAGGTCTGCAAGAAGCTGTTTTATGCGCGAAAGCCGTAAATGAATTCTTCTGCAAAAAGCAAGGCAATTTTACTGTAATCCCACAAGAATTTGTAGATTACGACAAAAAAACAACAGAAATTTTTGAAGCAGAAAAAGCTTTTGCTTTAAGGAAAAATATTGGGTTGAATTTAGGCATCACTACGGTAGCATCTACCGGTGCTCTCTATCAAACCACTAAGACTGTAAGTGGAGTAATTGATGATGAGATAGGAAATACATCTTTCATTTTTGCAGATTGGGTAGGTTCTGTGCTTAATTGGTTAACATCTTCTTCTAACTCTAAAGAAAGTTAACACTATTGCGCGAATGCGGCAAAAGCATATAGCCACAAGCTTCAAGCTTGCAAACAATTAATCTGCCGCGAATGCGGCAAAAGCATATAGCCACAAGCGTAAGCTTGTGGTAGATTAAATAAAAAATTAAGCCGCGAATGCGGCGAAAGAGAATTATATATGAGTACGTTTACCAATTTAAATTATCACATCGTTTTTAGTACAAAACATAGACACCGATTGATTGGTGGAGATTTTCAAAAAAGACTTTATGAGTATATTGGGGGGATTATTCGTACACAAGATGGTAACCTTATTGAAATTGGTGGGATAGAAGATCACATTCACTTATTAGTAAACTTATCTCCTAAAAAAACTGTTTCTGACTCTATTCGAGATATTAAAGCTAATGCATCCAAATGGAGTAATCAGATGTTCCAACAAACAAAATGGTTTGAATGGCAAAAAGGCTATGGAGCTTTTACTGTTAGCTATTCTCAAATTGAATCGGTTAAAACCTATATTCAAAATCAGCATGAACATCATCAAACAAAAACTTTCGAGGATGAATACATAAAATTTCTCGAATTACATAATATTGGATTTGAACGTAAATATTTATTTGAGAACGAATTTTATGGTTGAGTCTTTCGCCGCATTCGCGGCTCGTTAATATTTCAATCTACCACAAGCTTACGCTTGTGGCTATATGCTTTTGCCGCATTCGCGGCAACTTTAGAGATTCACAAGCTTCAAGCTTGCAAACAATTATCTGCCGCGAATGCGGCAAAAGCATATAGTCACAAGCTTTAAGCTTGTGGTAGATTAAATAAAAAATTAAGCCGCGAATGCGGCGACAGATATTAAACAAGCTTGTGGTTATTTTTTACGGCCCGTAATGAACATGCGGTGTTTAGCAAATAAGCGATACATCGGATCTAAAACAGGTCTTAAAAAGGGCAGGTTTAACACAGTTGCAAGAAGCGGAAGATCACACCTTGCATAAGCTTTTGCAAAAGCATCAAAGCCGACAAACAAATTTCCTTTCTCATCTTGAGCGTGCATCGCTTTCATGGCAGTCTCATAATCCAAGTTTCCTTTTTCTTCTACAAAGTCATGAGATGCGATGTTAATAAATTTCATGCTTTTTTTAGGATCATTTTTTTGAAGTTGGCACACTTCTCTTGTGCAAATAGGACACTCCCCATCATAAAAAAACTTTAAGTTTGTAGTTTTATCCATCTCATCAAAGGTTGTTTGAGCAGCCTGTTTAATGATATTTGCAAAATATTTTAAAAAGCAAAGAAAAATGCCCCAACATGTTCCAATGACTACCCATGTGTACAAAACAGAATGGGGGAATATGAGACCATTCGCATAATGACCAATCATATAGCTTATAGGTACGCCAAAAAAACCTACAATAAACGTAACAAACTGACTGTTTGTTGCCGGCATCAAAGAATGATTGATGAGAAGCGAAAAAAGTGGGTATAAAACAATCATCCAAATAGGCGGGAAAATTGCTATTTGATCCGTATAATGGATAGCTCCTGCCTTGATGAGAACCATTTCAAGCATGATTCCAAAGATCGTACAAAAAGGAATTAAAAGAAGATCCTGGATAAAAGTAAATTCAGAATGCCGTCTTGTGTGGATGAGCTGAATGACAATCAAAAAAGCCACTCCTAAAAATGAAATGAACTCAAGGTCACGAACTCCAAAGAAAACGGACCATACAAATCCAATAATGTAGCAGGTCAGGTTAAAGATTGCGATTTTCATAAATTTACATTACCGGAATTAGATATTTGTGAAGCAGGGCTTTTAAATGCGCAGGGATTGGCACTTTATTTCTTGTTTTTTTGTCGATAGTCACATGGATCAGTCTGGCTTTGCCAACCAATGTTTTATCTTCCTTGTAAATGTGATAAACCATTGTAAATGAAGAGTTTCCGATTTTTTCGACTTCAACATGCACTTCAAGCTTGTCCCCAATATTCAAAGGCGCCAAATAATCGGATTCTGCATGTACGATGACAAATAAAAAATTTTCTTCATGAAGAACTTGTTTAAAGCTGATTTTTTCATGTTCTACGAGATCTTCCAAGGCATCATGGACAAACCGAAATTGGTTCGCAAAATAAAGAATCCCTGCCATGTCTGTATCGTTCATACGGACTTTATTGTGTGTGATAAACATAAAATTAATCCTCTCGTTTTACGATTTATTTTTTGATGTCGGAGGGATGTATTTGAAGAGCTCTATTTTTGATTACATGCTTTTTCTTTTTTAATTCAACGTTAGAATCTAGTTGATTGTAGATGTTTCTAAATATTTCATTGTTTGCGTCTAAGAAATTAAGAATTGTCAATCTAAGGTGTAAATCTGTCGAGGGTGTAATCATAGCAAAATCATTTTCTTTTGATTCCCATTTTGTTACAGCTTGACGTGTTTGACCAAGTTGCTGCGCAAATTGAGTATAATTCATTTTAAAATATTGCCTAATGAAGCGCACTTCATTCCCGGTAAGCGGTATGGGTTTTTTTGCTAAAAGATCAATGACAACGCGTTTAAGCTGATTGTAATCGATATCTGCCATTTCTTCTCCCCAATATGTTTTCATAGGAAAGTCATAGAGCTCAATTGGAAAACCAAGCCCATGATAAGTAAATTTTTTTGTTATTTTTTTATCCATATTAACTTAAATTTCTAATATTTATTACAGTAATTATCAAGAGCATATTTTGGTCAAAGCCAATAATAACTCGAAGTAATTCATTTTGGAGAGTTTCTCCTTCAAATGCATATTTCCAAGACTGATAAATTTCGCAAAAATTATCTTTAATAGGTGCTCTTAAACCATTTTCAATGATATATAAAGCATCTTGTTCAGTAATCATACGTTCGTATTTTCTAATTTCGGCGTGTGCTGTATACCTGTAGGATCCAAGGCTTATGCAATTTTTAGCTTCTGCGCTGATATTTTCGATTTTAGGAGGGCGTGATTTTTTCTTCATTCTGAAATTATAGGTCTTTAAATTTAGGGTAACTCAGTTGCTATTTTAAGTACAATACAAATTAATCCTCTCGTGTTGCTGAAAAAATCATTTTAGGGATAAATGGTATCTTTTGACAAATAAAAAATGAAGCTTTTGCCATTTGCGGTCGCATCATTATTTGATGGAGCAGATGGCCTTTTTTAATTCTTGAGGCGTATCTTTTTTTCCATGCCTTATAAAAACCTTTATCATCCTGACATATTGCATAGTCTGCTGCCATATATCCAGAAGTGATTGCCATGCCAAGTCCATTTCCGGTAGCAGGTGCGATGGATCCTGCAGCATCTCCAATAAAGTAAACATTTTTTAAATAAGGATTTGATTTTGCTTTTAGTTCAGGAGCATGAGTATAGAGCCAATCAAATAGCCTATTTCCTTTTGAAAGCCTTTCTTTAATCTGTTTGCACTCCGGTAGTTCAAAAAAATTTTGAATGGTGCTTTTAAAATCTGTGACAGGTTTTTCTATTTTTATCAAGCAGGCGACATTGGCAACATTTTTATCAACGGAAGATATCCCAAGATAGGCTTTTGGTAGCATATGCATTTCAAGAGTTTCGTTTAGGTCAAGCCCTGAAAAATGGGCTTTAAAGCCAAAATAGGGCATTTTGGGTTTGTTTTGACTGGAATCATTTGTAAAAAATCTTCCGCCTCCAATAAAGACATTTCTGCTAATAATTTCAGTTCCGTCAGATAGCTTTGCGCTATAAAGAGTTTCCTGTTCATTTTCGATAGCTTTAAGTTCAATTACTCGCGTATTTTCAAGAATGTGAGCGCCATGTGCACTTGCACGTTTTGCAAGTAAGGCGTCCAGCTTATAACGGGACATACTTGCAGCGTGATCTGGAAAATCAAATTCCAATTCTGAAGATCCTGCGTAAAATTTAGCCTTCTTGACCAAGCATTCTGGTACAATATCCCAATCTGCAAGGTAGGGTAGAGCCTCTGGAGAAATGAATTCACCGCACACTTTGTGCATGGGATAGCTCATGCTTTCTATTAACAGAGGGGTCTCGTTCAAATCGACAAGCCTGTTTGCAACGCTTAAAGCGGCAATACCGCCTCCGATAATTAAAAAATCTATGATACCATTTAAGGCCTGATTGTGATGATCCATCTGAAAGGGAATTTCCATTTGATTGTATATTGATTTTTGTTAAATCCTGCTTTTTCCAAATACTTAATCCATTCGCTTTTGATGAAACTTCTTTTAATGGAAATGAGCCCGTCATGATGGATCAAACGATTTTGAAAAAGTATGTGATTTAGAAGATAATAACTAAAATAGGCGATTTTGTTTCGATGCAAATCATTTAAAATAATGGCCTTTTTAGCAATACTCGCTGCCCTTTTTAGAAAATCGATGAGTTCTAAATCACTCATGTGATGGCAAACAAGCGTCGCTGTTAGGACATCAAAGCTTTTTGGTTCACCATTCAATTCCAAGGTTTTTGGGACTTCAAACTTAAGATTAGGACTGTTTTGTTGATCTTTTGCATATTCTACGGCATGTTTTGAGAAGTCAATACCTGTAACTATAGCCTCAGGGTATTTCTTTGCAAGAATTCTCGTAAAAGCACCACCCCCGCAACCTACATCAAGAATAGACTTTGGAGCTTCTTTTAACGCATCAAATGCGGATAAGCATGCTGAATTTCCACCTAATAGTTTGCCAACTTGTCCAAGTTTCCTTAAGCAGTCATGGTACTCATCTAAGGTGTAATATTCAAAACCTAAATCAATCCATTCTTTTTCATCAGATCTTATTCGCATGGCTTCTCTTCAATAATATCCCTTCCATGGAAAGCCCGGGGCCAAATCCGAGGCCAATGATAGATTCAAAACCATTTTTTTTGTGGATTGCATCTAAAACAAAAGGAAAGGTAGCACTCGACATATTTCCGAAGTTTTTTAAAACTTCCCATGAACTTTCCGTTTGTGTTTTTGATAAAGAGCACGCAACTTCAATTGCTTCTAGAATTGCCTTTCCACCTGGGTGTATTGCCCATTCGCATGCCGAAAAAGCCTTGTCTTCAAGAAGTTTTTCTGCAAATGAAACAATATGTGCGGAAATGAGTTTTGGAACTTTGGATGAAAGCTTCATTTGCATGCCGGTATTTCCAATTTCCCACCCCATCAAATTTTCTGTATCGCATAAAGCAATTGAGCTGTTCTTTTCGATCTCAAAAAGGGAAGTTTCTTCTTTTTTTGGCTTGCAGCCCACAATAAAAGCTGCAGCGCCGTCTGCAAAAAGAGCGTTGGCAACAAAGTTTTCCATTGTTTGCTCCGCTTGAAAATGCAAGGAACAAAGCTCCGTACAAACAACTAAAACACGATTTTCAGGATTTTCTTTCGCAAGATACTTTGCCATACTAAGCCCTTTAAAAGCTCCAAAGCATCCCATGAAATTAATAGCAAATCTTTCAACGTCATTTAATTGGAGGGCATCAATCAAGCCAAATTCGATACCCGGAGCATACATGCCGGTGCAGGAAACAGAAATGATATGCGTGATTTTATCTGGCCCAAGCCCCCAATTTAAAAGGGCTTTTTTAACAACGGCTGCTGCTAGTTTTGACGCTTCTTCCTTATATATGAGATTTCTTTTTAAGGTGTCAGGGAGGTTCTCAGGAAAGCTATCACCAAAAAAACATCCTTTAAGTTCTTTGTTGCCATAATCTGCAATCACACTATGGCGTTTATCGATTTTTGAGTTTTGAAAAATGGAGTGCAATTTTTTTGAATTGTGTGGCCGCGTTTTAAGGCTAACATCAAAAGTTTTGGCAATATCCTCTTGAGAAAATGAACCCTCCGGAGTCAAACAGCATAAAGCAAAAATATGCGCATTCAATTGAAACAATCACTGAATATATCTAGAATCCCTTTTTTTATAGCATAAACTGTGGCCGCGTTTTGTATTTTTTGATCTAGAGTAAATAGTTCTTCTTTGAACACTTTATCACATGCCATAAAACGTTTTGTAAAAATCTCAGGGCGCGTGGGCATTTCATTTAATGTTTGGTCAATTACACTTTTTAATTGATCGATTTGCAAAAGGAGTAAGCTATCATTACACTTTTGTTTCAAAATGTTAATTGATTTGTCATAAAAGCTTTGTGCAGCTTTAAGGATTATCACATTATGTTGCTTGTAGTTGCAATTATTTTGTTGGGAGTATTTGTTATTATCTATATTTCTATGCAAAAATATGCATTGAGAATGAAAAAACATGGACAATAAATATTTTGTAAAACTATCAGGGCGCGTGGGCATTTCATTTAATTTTTGGTCAAATACAATTTTTAAGTGAGCGATTTGCAAAAGGAGTAAGCTATCCTTAGACTTTTGTTGCAAAATGTTAATTGATTTGTCATAAAAGCGTTGTGCAGCTTTAATATGTTGCTTGTAGTTGCAATTATCTTGTTGGGAGTAGTTGTTATTAACTGTTTGAGAATGCAAAAATATGGACATTTTTTTCCTTTAAGTTTAAGGTAAATAACAACCATTTTAACTGAAGTTTGAATATTTTTCAATCTTAATTTTTTTAATTTTTTTAGCGTATTATTTAAAATGGCATTACGAAGTAGTATCATTCTTAAGTTTGGGCGGTTATTTTTAATTAACATCGCAGCGGCACTGCCCTTGAAAGTACGCTTAGGGGTCTGGCTTGATAGTTTGACAGTTTTTTAACCCCTATATAGGATCACTTAATTCAAATAATACATCCTATCAAACTTTCTGTATCGCTTAAAGCAATAGAGCTATTCTTTTCGATTTCAAAAAGAGAAATTTCTTCTTTTGTAGGGATGCAACCTACAATAAAGCTGCAGCGCCGTCAGCAAAAAGAGCATTTGCGACAAAATTTTCGAGAGTTTGTTCTGCTTGAAAATGCAAGGAATAAAGCTCCGTACAAACAACTAAAACACGATTTTCAGGATTTTCTTTCGCAAGATACTTTGCCATACTAAGCCCTTTAAAAGCTCCAAAGCATCCCATGAAATTAATAGCAAATCTTTCAACGTCATTTAATTGGAGGGCATCAATCAAGCCAAATTCGATACCCGGAGCATACATGCCGGTGCAGGAAACAGAAATGATATGCGTGATTTTATCTGGCCCAAGCCCCCAATTTAAAAGGGCTTTTTTAACAACGGCTGCTGCTAGTTTTGACGCTTCTTCCTTATATATGAGATTTCTTTTTAAGGTGTCAGGGAGGTTCTCAGGAAAGTTATCACCATAAAAACATCCTTTAAGTTCTTTGTTGCCATAATCTGAAATAACACTGTAGCGTTTTTCAATTTTTGAGTTTTGAAAAATGGCATGCAGTTTTTTTTTAGTCATGCAAATTGTTCTTAAGACTTACATCAAAAGTATTTGCAATATCATTTTGAGAAAATGAGCCTTCCGGAGTCAAACAGCATAAAGCAAAAATATGCGCATTCAATTAAAATCTTCGAATACATTTTGAGTCGCTTTTGTTACAACAGAATTTGTGGAATTATTCGCGATTTTTATTTTTTGTTTTAGACAAAATATTTTTTGTTCCAAGTCTTTATTATATGTAAGTATATCCATTGTACTATCATCAGAACGCATGTTCATTTCATTGAATTTTTGTAGACTTTCACTTTTTAATTGATCGATTTGCAAAAGAAGTGTGGGATCTTTACACTGTTTTTTTTGCAATTTTTTAAATGTTTCCTTAAACTTGCGTTCGGAACCTTTAATGAGTATCCCATTTAGTTCGGTGTATGGGGAATGATCTATTTGAGGATGCATATATATGGTCATTTTTTTTTCCTTTAAGATTTAAGGTTAATAACAATAGTTTTAAGTGAAGTTTGATTATTTATCAATCTCAATTTTTTAGAGACAAACCCATGCAAATCCCAAGTTTTATGGACAGTATGGACTTTGTATGCCGGATTGTAACAGGATACAAAGTCCATACTGCCCATAAAGTCCATGATGTCCATAAAATTAGTGGTACGATCTGTCCTTGATGCAACTGTTTCTTTACTCCAATCAAAAAAATGTTTATACATCTCTTTAACTGGAGAAGTTATGGACATGGGTTTTAAAACAATTTCTTATTTGGATGATGAAGGCAGACTTTCTAAAGATTATACTGTTCAACTAAATGATAATCAATTAGTTAAGATTTATAAAACAATGCTTTTGACTAGGTCTATCGATGAGCGTATGATCATTTTACAGCGCCAGGGGATCATCAGCTTTGCCATGAGTTCGCTTGGAGAAGAAGCTTGTTCTGTCGGAAGTGCTGCAGCTTTGGAACTTGGCGACTGGATGTATCCGCAATACCGTGAATCCGGAATTATGTTTTGGAGGGGATTTACGTCACAGGAATACATCCATCACATGTTTGGCAATGCCTATGATGTGACGCTCGGTCGCCAAATGCCCAATCATTTTGGGAAGCGTGAATTAAATGTTGTAACGGTATCTTCACCAATTGGTACAAAAATCCCTCATGCTGCAGGATGCGCCTATGCGATGAAACTGCAAAAAGAGCCAAATATCGCGATCTCCTATTTTGGAGAAGGTGCCGCCTCTGAGGGAGATTTTCACTGCGCGCTTAATTTTGCAGCGGTAAGAAAAGCGCCCGTCATTTTCTTTTGCAGAAATAATGGCTACGCCATATCTACGCCTGTATCCAAACAATACGCCTCAGATGGTATTGCAGCAGAGGGTCCAGGTCATGGCATCAAAACTTTTCGCGTGGATGGAAATGATTTATTTGCAGTTTATGAAACAACAAAGAGCGCAAGAGAGTATTGCTTAAGAGAAAATGCCCCTATCTTAATTGAGGCAATGACCTACAGAATGGGCGCACATTCCACATCGGACGATCCATCGCTCTATCGCACGCAGGATGAAGAAAATATGTGGAAAACAAAATGTCCGATTTTGCGTTTTCGCAAATATTTGGAAAGCAAAAATCTTTGGTCCAAACCTCAAGAGGAAGAACTTGTGCAAACAATTACAAAAGAAATCACTGAAAGCATAAACCTTTCTAAAGATACCAAAAAACCAGCGCTCGAAACATTGATCGAGCATGTGTATTTTGAAGTACCATCAAATTTAAAAGAAGAGCTTGCACAAGTCAAAAAAGAGATTTCATAAATGGCTATATTAAATATTATTCAAGCTTTAAATTTGGCTCTCACACAAGAATTTGAGCGGAACAAAAATTTGGTACTTTTTGGTGAAGATGTAGGAGCTTTTGGTGGTGTTTTCAGGGTAACATCCGGCCTGCAAAAAAGGTTTGGAGAAGAGCGCTGCTTTGACTCCCCTTTATCTGAGCAGGGAATTGTCGGTTTTGGGATAGGCATGGCAGAAAAAGGCTTAAAAGTCGTCTGTGAAATCCAATTTGCCGATTATATTTTTCCGGCATATGATCAAATCGTCAATGAACTTGCAAAACTTCGCTACCGTACAGGCAATCAATATTTCGCGCCACTTGTGATAAGAACGCCTTATGGAGGCGGTATTCACGGCGGTCATTATCATTCCCAGTCTCCAGAAGCGCAGTTTTTACATACTCCTGGAATTCATGTGGTGGTCGTTTCATCGCCATACGATGCTAAAGGTCTTTTAACAACAGCTTTAAGGTCTAATGATCCTGTATTATTTTTAGAGCCAAAACGCATCTATCGCTCCTTAAAGCAGGAAGTGCCAGATGAGGACTACATGATCCTGTTTGGACAGGCAAGTATTGAAAGAACAGGAAAAGATGTCACACTGATTGGGTATGGCGCGCAGCATCATCAAAACATGGAGGCTGCAAATGAGCTTTATGAATCAAATAAAATCGATGTCGAAGTGATTAATTTGCGCACGTTAAATCCTTTGGATATTCATACGCTTGTTCTATCGGTCCAAAAAACAGGAAGATGTGTTGTCGCTCACGAAGCGCCAAAAACTCAAGGCTTTGGCGCAGAAATTGCTGCTCAAATTACTGAAAAATGTTTTTTGCATTTAAAAAGTCCTGTCGTAAGATGCTGCGGACTAGATATTCCATTTCCAAATATTCTGGAAAAAGAGTATTTGCCGGATGCTTATAAAGTAAAACACGCATGCATTGCGGCAATGGAGTACTGATGAAAAAAATTTATACCGTAAATCTTCCAGATATCGGAGAGGGGGTTGTTGAGGGTGAAGTCATCGAATGGTTGAAACAAGTCGGCGACTCTCTTTTGCAAGATGAACCTGTTGTCATTGTAATGACAGATAAGGCAACAGTAGAGCTTCCGGCACCATGCCCCGGAATTTTATCCAAACAATATTTTAAAGTTTCTGAAATTGCGATCAAAGATAAACCTCTTTATGATATTGAAACATCAGAAAACGTGGAACAGGCACCTCGGCAAGCTTTTGAAAAAGAACAAATCAGCCCTATAAAGCCCATAATAAAAGAAAATACCAAATCTGATTCCAATGAAACGCTTGCAATCCCGCAAGTTAGAAAAATGGCTAAAGATATGGGTATTGATATCAACAAAGTTCAGGGTTCTCTAAAAGATGGCCGTGTGTCAGAGGAAGATTTAAAAAAATTTACTTCAAATGAAAAATTACAAGAACATCCCTTGCATTTGCCGGGGGATGAAATAAGGCCTGTCATTGGGATCAAAAATCTGATGGCAAAAAAAATGATGGAATCAAAAAATAATATTCCTCATTTTTCTTTTTTTGAACAAATCGATGCTACGCGTCTTGTTAAGTTAAAGGAAAAATATAAGGTAGAGGCGTTAAAAGTAAATGTGCATGTGACTTACATGCCCTTTATCATAAAAGCTTTATCTTTAAGTTTAAATGCATTTCCTGAAGTAAATAGCTCCTTTGATATGTCGGAAAATAAATTGATTATTCATAAGCTGCACAATGTTGGCATCGCGATTTCATCACCACATGGACTGATTGTTCCTGTACTTAAAAATGTGCAGCAACTAAGCCTTAATGAAATCATTATGGCATATGAAGATTTAAAACAAAGAGCTTTGGATAATAAACTTCTGCCTGCAGAAATGAAAGAATCGACAATAACCGTGACAAATTTTGGTGTTTTTGGCGGAAATGCCGAATTTGCGACCCCTATTATCAATTACCCGGAAGTTGCTATTTTGGGTGTAGCGCGCATTCAAAAAGAGCCTGCGGTCAAAAATAATACCCTTGTCATTCAAGATACTCTCCATCTATCCTGGAGCTTTGATCATCGTGTTGTAGATGGAGATATGGCGGCAAGCTTCTCAGCTCACTTTGGGTCGCTGCTGCAAAACCCAGCTTCCTTGCTCTGATTGCTCTAAAGCGGTGCAAGCTTTTTTCAACTAGAGAGGCTAAAGAGGCTAAAGTATCACCACGTTGTGGTGAACAAATTGTTTTGATTTC
>JBEPVN010000026.1:0-24946 GCA_041691015.1 Parachlamydiaceae bacterium
AACCTATGACCACCTGTGTGTAAGACAGGCGCTCTACCAACTGAGCTATACGCCCTAAAAAATTTAATAAGGAACAAAACAAAACGCGGGAGACGGGACTCGAACCCGCAACTTCTGACGTGACAGGCCAGCGATCTAACCAATTGAGCTACTCCCGCATGGAGTATTAAGTGTTGGGCGCAAAAGGACTCGAACCTATGACCACCTGTGTGTAAGACAGGCGCTCTACCAACTGAGCTATACGCCCCAATACTTAAAGCCCTTATTAAATAAGCATTGAATATACCTATTTTGCAAATTTCTCACAAGCATTTTGACTTAAAAGTTTTATTCTGCTATCTTTCGGAATGATATTCAACGAGTTGTGATTAATATGTATGCGTCTTCAAATTCAGTAAAATCTATAGGAAGCCAATTGTTTTTGTACTTGTGCCTTACTTTCGGCGCAATTCTTTCAGCCTTTGCGCTGCAGGTATTTTTTGTACCAAACAAGCTTATCGATGGCGGAATCACCGGCATCGCAATGATTTTTGCCAACCTTTTTGGCTTAAAACTTTTACCCCTTTTCCTTTTGTTATTTAACCTGCCGTTTCTTTATCTTGCCTATAGATCCATCGGCAAAACATTCCTTATGCATATGATTTATGCTGTGTTTGTATTGGTTGCATCGATTGCCTTTATCGAACACTTCACCACCTTTCAGTTTAAAGGTGAGAGCTTGGAAGTTGTTGTGATCGGGGGCGCTCTTTTGGGGATCGGGCTTGGCATGGTTATCCGTTTTGGCGGCTGCCTGGACGGCACTGAGATCTTGGGCATCATCATAAACAGACGGACCGGCTTTACTGTCGGACAAGTTGTCTTAGTCTGCAATATCTTTGTTTTCGGCACTGCCGGCTTTGTATTCCAGGACTGGCATCCTCCTCTTTTATCCTTGATCACTTATATTGTTGTGATCAAAGTCATGGATGGAGTCATTGTCGGATTAGATGAGACAAAATCCGTTTTGATCATTTCAAAAAAATCCAAAGCAATCGGCGATGCCATCATACATGAGCTTGGGCTTGGTCTTACAATTATGTATGGTCGCGGTGGATTTTCCGGTGATGAAAGAGAAATTCTTTATGTGATTGCAGAGCGTTTGCAGCTATCTGATTTAAAAGATGTTGTTTTAAGAGAAGATCCTACTGCATTTATTGCGATCGAAAACTTGCATGAAGTAGCAAACGGCAAACAAGCAGATGCTAAAAAAACCCGAATGGAAACGCTTTTTTCAAGAATCTTCAAAAGCTAAAATGATCGCAGCTAATGAAATCAAAAAAAAGGCTTTGGAGCTTGGCTTTGATGATGTAGGCATCACCAAAAGTATCATTCCCGATAGCGATATTACAGCCTATCGGGAATGGCTGGACAGTAACTTGCACGCCGATTTGACCTACATGGAAAATAAAGTGCGCTGCCATCCGGATCAGATTCTCCTGAATGCTAAAACAGCAATCATCTTTGTATCCTACTACAAACAAGAAAAACTTGAATTTAAAGAAAACAAAGGTCTTGTCGCATCTTATGCAAGAGGGCGCGATTATCATCATGTGCATAAAAAAAGATTAAAAAAATTTATTTCTTGGATGGAAGAAAAAACCTGCCAAAAAGGAATTGCGAAAGGCTTTAGCGATTCAACGCCAGTGCTTGAAAAAGCGCTTGCTGTACAGGCAGGACTTGGCTGGTTTGGAAAAAACAGCTTGCTTATCCATCGCAGATTCGGGACTTTTACGTTGCTTGCAGGACTTTTCACAACACTTGAGATTGAAAATCCGACGATGAATCTAAGTCTGCCAAAATGCGGCTCTTGCACACGCTGCATTGATGCTTGTCCAACAAGTGCTATCATCGCGCCCTACAAAGTCAACGCCTCTCTTTGCCTCTCCTACCACCTTATCGAATCAAAAAATGAAATTCCTTTAAAAATCCAAGAACAAAATCCGGGCTACATATTTGGGTGCGACATCTGCCAGGATGCCTGTCCGCACAATGCACGCAAAAGTGCCTCTGAAAGTATTGATTTCTCGAGTAATGCAGGAATAGGAGCTTACCTTGATAGGGATAAGCTAGACGAAATTGCTCTAAAACCCGAACAATTATTTGGCACTCCTCTACAGCGAAGAAAAATTGGCGGACTAAAAAAAACAAGCCTTTCTCTATTTTCATAAAGAAAGGCTTGAAATTTGCTAATTAAATTTATAACTAAAAGAATGTAGGTGCTGTAAGGAAAATTTGTTTGAATGACATACTTGAAATGTCTTTTCCGCGTGTGTTCATGAAAATTAAAGTTCCAAGCGCAGGTATTACAAAAAGCGCTACTCTAATTCCCAAGTTCACTCACGCAAATATTATCTCTGCTAGGTTCGCGCTTTTCTTTAGCTGCATTTTCAACCTCTCTCTTTTCTAAGTGCTTCGTAATAATAGAATTTATGAATGGTTTTTGCTTTAATTAGTGCTTATGCTAGTTTGAGATTCATCACTAGCTTTTATAGGATTTTGAAAAAATTATGGACGAATTTACACCGATTGATCATAATGGGCTCTATACATCTGATTCTTGGAGGGTTTTTCGAGTTATCTCAGAACTTGTTGAAGGTTTTGAAAAGATGACATCCATTGGACCTTCCGTTTCCATTTTCGGCTCTGCAAGACTAACAGACAAAAGCCCCTATTATGAGCTTGCTGTAGAAACAGCGCGCGTTATTTCACTAAAAAACTTTGCGATAATCACAGGCGGCGGTCCAGGCATTATGGAAGCTGCAAATAAAGGCGCTCAAGCTGCGAAGGGTAGATCTTGCGGTCTTGGGATTGATTTACCTTTTGAAGCTGCTTTAAACAACTATATCGACTTGGATTACAGGCTACAATTCCGTTATTTTTTTATCAGAAAAGTCATGTTTATCAGATACGCGCAAGGATATGTTTTTTTACCTGGAGGCTATGGGACATTGGATGAGCTTTTTGAAGCGCTCACCTTGATTCAAACAAAAAAAATCAAAGGTTTTCCTATTTATCTTCTTGGCTCTGAATACTGGAAAGGATTGATGGATTGGATTATGGAGACTCTTTTAAAAGGCGACTGCATCACAGAAGAAGACCTAAAGCTCATTCAGATAACTGATAGTCCAGAAGAAGTTGCGAACGGCATTGAAAGGCATTATCAAAGAGACCGTGCCCTCCGCAATTTCTAACATAAGATATCGGTAAATTTACTTAAAAAAACTTTGGGACTTCAAACAATAATTGCGTGATCGACATGCTCGCTAAATCTCTTCGACGCCCATGAATTAATTCAGCTGTTACATTAAGCGCACCATTAACAAATGGTAAGGATATAAGTGTTAAGCTAAGAGTACCCATAGTTATCTTTCTTAATATGTCATCAGAGGCTTTTTTATCGTTTTGTTTATCTGCTTGGTCCAACTTCTTTGCAAATAAAGAATTTATAGTGTAAAGTGCTAAAACAAATGTTGGAAAAATAGCTAATCTAACAATTAAGTTGTTTTTAAAATTTGCTGAACTTAAAGATACCATAGTAACCTCTTCTATTTTAATTAAAATTCTTTTTATGATTAGTTGTATCATAACATTGATAAAAAGTCAAATTAATTATATTTGTAATATATGGTCTTAGACTCTAAATGCAAAATAACTTTTATCAAGGGTGGCCACGAATTCCAATTTCCGTGTTAAAATTTTTTAGTTTGTATAGAGATGCTCTACGTGTGCAAGCTTAGTCAAGGAAGCCTCCTCCAAAAAATAAACTTCATCAGGCTCTATTTTGTTGCAAAGATTTCTTAAGGAATCGGTATTCAATATAATAAATTTTACATGCTGAATGGATGCCAAGATATTTACAAATTCTTGGATGGGTTCTTTATCCCGAATGTAGATGATAAGCTCGAAGTGATCGTTTTCTGCAAGCTCTTTGATCGTACTAAAGATTGCGCTCGTGAGTCCCTTCTCTCCAGAAATTCCAAGAAGAGTGATTTTTTTACCTTTTAGAGCTTCCTGAAGTGCAAAAAGATGTTCTTCATCAAAAACTTTATTTGCAAAATCAAATTCGAGAAGGCGTCTTGCAAGATCTGACAAACTCACTCTTGCACAGCCAAAACGCTCAATTGCAATACCTGCTGCCAAATTACAAAACTTGAGTGTAGGAGACATCTCAAGTTTACAAGCAATAGCTATTGAAAGCATAGCTAAAACAGTATCTCCAGCACCAGTCACATCTTTTACTTCGCGGATACGCACAGGAAAGTCCTCTTGACAGATCATCTGATCCTGACCTTTAGAAAATAACGAGATCCCGGATTCTGAACGCGTCACAATAAAAAATTTAGCATTCGTGATATCCAAAAGCTTTTCCGCAACCATCTTTAGAGGAGCTTCATGGGTCATATTAGCTGCTGCATAAGCTTCATTTAAATTCGGTTTGATAACCGTAACACCGCGGTACTTTTCAAAATTGACCCCTTTTGGATCAGCAACTACAGGGATGTTGTTTTTATTGGCCAAATCAATCACAAAGCTTAAAATAGCCTGTGATAAAAAGCCTTTACCGTAATCTGAGATGGCGATGACTTCCATGTCTTGCATGAGTGTTGGGAGTTTTGAGATTATCTCTCTCTCAAACTCTTCCAAAGGATAGGAAATTTGTTCATGATCCACTCTGACAATTTGTTGGTTATCGGCAATAATTCTATTTTTTACAGGAGTTTGATAATTTTTTTCAGAAAATAGCCCAATCGTTGATATCCCTTCATCGTTTAAGGATTTTTTAAGCCTGTTTCCTGCATCATCTTCCCCTGTTCTACCAACCAAAGTCACTTCCGCTGAAAGCGAGCTTAAATTAAGGGCTACATTACCAGCTCCACCTGCAAGGTGTTCTACCCTGAGCACTTCCAAAACAGCAACAGGAGCTTCCGGAGAAATTCTTTTTGCCTTTCCGATGGTGTAGGAATCTAAAATGATATCGCCTATCACTAAAACTTTAGCGCCGCGCAATTTACTGAAAGTACCGGTGAGTTGTTGCATTTCTAGTTACCAGGTTTTTTTTGGGATTAAATGATTTCTAACATAATCGATCACAGAATCTTCTAAAGGAGCGCATTCAGCTGCCGTTTTTAGCGCTTTTTTTGTTTTTTCCATATCTGCACATGTATAATTTTGGTATTTTCCAATCAAATCGTGCGGCATGTCAATATATTCAATATTTGCAGGGATTTCAAGCGCTGTAAAAAGAGCCTCTGCAAGCTGATTCCAAGTCGATGCCTGCCCCATGCCTATATTATAGATCCCGTTTGCATCGTTATCAAGGAAGCTGCATGTCATGCGGGCAGCGTCTTTGACATAAATAAAGTCTCTTTTCTGCTCGCCGTTTGCAAATGTTTTTGGAAATTCAGACTTAAAGAGCTGCACTTTGCCGTTTTTCTGTACAGCGTCCAATAAATGAATGATGGCTGACGCCATCCGTCCTTTGTGTCCCTCGTTTGGCCCAAATACATTAAAATATTTTAAGCCTATTATCTTGTTTAAAACGCCTTGGTTTTTAGCCCATACATCAAAAAGCTGTTTTGAAAAACCATACATGTTCAATGGTTTTAGCTCGTCCAAAACTTCTTCGTTATCTGAAAATCCAAGCAGCCCGTCACCGTAGGTGGCAGCAGATGAGGCGTAAATAAATCGGTGATTTGCTTTTAAGGCATATTCTGCAAGCTTAATTGAGAATTTTGTATTGTTTTCCAAAAGGTAGCTTGCGTTTGTTTCAACGGTGCTTGAGCAGGCTCCTAAGTGAATAAAGCTCGAAATTAAAGATTCTTTTGATGCAAGCCAGGAAAACAAATCTTTTTTTTCTACAATTTCCAAGAAATTTTTACCGACGAGATTTTTCCATTTTTCAGAGTGACCAAGCTCATCTACAACAATAATATTTTTTATTCCTTTATCGTTTAAATGGCGAATCACAGAGGAGCCTATGAATCCTGCACCACCAGTAACTACAATTAACTTATCTTTTTCTCTTTTCTTATCGTCTATTTTCATGAAATTGCTTTGTTTGAATTTTAAACAGTAATATATCAAAGTACTCCAATAAATCCAATACTAAAATCTCTAAAGAACAAATCGATTGATTGTTTATTAATTTTTTGTTAGAATAGTATTTTATTGTTTAAATAACAAGGAAGTTATGAACAAAACTAAAACTATTCCACTTTTTATATTATATTTTGTATTTACATTCGGACTTGCAGAAGCAATAACTCTTATATCCCCCACTCCAAAAACCATTGAAGCTCTGAATCTTCTCAAAAAATTGCCGGGGTTTAACGAATTACTAAGAGATGTCGAAAGCGAAGGGGCTGTAAAACTTGAAATGGTGTGCCTTCAAGAAGAAAGCTTTGATGCGTTTTGGGATAGCAGTCAAAGAAAAATCCGCATCAATACCTTAAAAAACGAAGATTTTAATGTATTAGTCTGCTCTATCCTTTTTGAATTGCATAACGCAAAAAGCGACAAGCAATTCAAATCATTTTATACAAAAGCAAGAACTGCCCAAATGTCCAAAGAGGCTTATGTTGAAAATGTGGAGCGCATGGAACATAATAACGCCTTGAATTGCTCGCTTCTTTTAGAAAAAGGGATTGATCTTGGACTGCTTTCAGAAAAAGCGGCCTGGCCGATATTGCGTGATTTTGACGATCATTATAAACTGCAGCAAATTAAAGAACATTCAAATTGGCTTGCTACAAGTTATGAAAATATGGCCCACCCATATTTAGCATCCAAGCCTTATGTGGGCACGATCCCACGATTTTCAAAAGAAGACAAGGTAGATGTTATCCGTTATTTAAAAATCAAAAACGATTTGGAAAGCGTTTCTTATACTTTAAATATGAAAGGTCTGATTGCTTTACAAAAAGAATACCAAAACCTTGAAAACTGTTATGCTGGAAGGTCCAATAATAATTGCAGAAGAACTGCTGAAAGAATTAAACTTTTAGAATTTGTATTTAAAAAAAATAACACATATAATGAACTAATTCAAAATTCTGTCTTGCATTTTGCAAAATCAATCAACTAAGGAGGAGGTTTAAATGCTAAACGATATCTTAAGAACATTAAATCCTGTTAATAATTTTATATCGCCAGGAGTTAGACCAAAAATTCTCGGGGTAACCAAATTTATTGCAGGAATGACCCTCCTTTCTCTTTTTTTCAGGTCAACTGAAACCCTTGTTGGATTTTTTGTAAATTATCTTATAAAGCCAAAACTCTCTGAAGATTTCACAAAAACAGAAAAAAAATGTGTTGAAGCCACCCAACCTTTTTTTCCTGAAATAACAGATTTAAAAAAATCTTGTTAATATTACACTGCTCAATCTAAGCTTTTGTATGGATAAATATTTATATTTTTTATTGCTATTTTGTGCTATAATGAAAATAAAGATCCAAGTTCCATTTCTTCTTTTCAAAAGGGTTTATCATGGGCGAAAAAACCGAAAAAGCCACCCCGAAAAAGCTGCGGGATGCTAAGAAAAAAGGTCAAGTAGCTAAATCACAGGACTTACCCTCAGCTTTTACGTTTATTGCATCGATTGCCATCATTATGGGTATGTCCCACTTTCTTTATGTCCAGCTTGGCGGTTTTATTGTCAGTACTTTCAATATGATTCCAAAAGGCGACTTAGATTCCGCTATTTCCCAGCTGTTTGTCCAATCGATCGTTGTGATTTTCTTAGCGAGCATGCCCGTTTTAACAGCTGTTGCCTTTATTGGCGTCGTTATCAATTTCTTGTCGGTGGGGCCCATGTTTGCCCCGGAAGTCTTTAAATTCGACATCAAAAAATTTGATCCGATCCAAAACTTAAAAGCCAAATTCAAACTAAAAACATTAGTTGAGCTTATCAAATCCCTCTTAAAAATTACTATAGCTTCCTACATTATTTATGACGTAATGTACCATAGCATCCCAACGTTGGTTAAAGCAGTTTCAATGCCCATGACCTCAACTTTATTAATTTTCTACTCCTTTTTAATGGAAGTTGTGGTAAAAGTAGGATTATTCTTTATTGTTGTAGCAGTAGCTGACTTTGTGTATCAAAGAAAGAACTTTGCTAAAGAAATGAAAATGGAAAAATTTGAGATTAAGCAAGAGTATAAAAACTCAGAGGGCGATCCGCACATTAAAGGAAAAAGACGCCAGATCGCGCAGGAAATTGCCTATCAGGAAGGTCCTGCTGCCGGTGTTCAAAATGCTAAGGCTGTCGTAACAAACCCGACACACTTGGCAGTTGCCATCGATTATAAAAAAGATGTGGATGCAGCTCCTTATATCGTTGCGATGGGTAAAGACCTTCTTGCAGAAAGAATCATTAAGCTTGCGGAAGTAAATAATGTTCCGGTCATCCGAAATATTAAGCTTGCGCACATACTATTTGATAATGGCGAGCTTTATGAATTTGTTCCGGAAAGCACCTATGCGCCATTAGCAGAAATTTTGCGTTGGATTGCATCGCTCAATACAGAATCAGAATATGAGTATTCAGAAAACCCTGAGTATTTGGAATAAGCACTTAGTTGGAGTAATCATTAAATGTTGGATACTATAAGAAAAGTTCTCGACGGAATATCTGCAAGGCTTGGCGGCGAACGGGCGCTGTCCAACATTTCAAGGTCAAGTGATATAGCCTTGGCTATGATTATCATCGGTATCTTGGTAATGATTATTTTACCGGTTGGTCCTCACGTAATCGACTACCTTATCGCGTTAAACCTAGCCCTATCAGTCTCTTTGCTCATGGTAGCGCTTTATATCCCAAGCGCCGTGCATTTGTCCATATTCCCATCGCTTTTGCTTATTACAACCCTCTATCGCCTTGGCGTTAACATTGCATCGACCCGTCAGATTTTGCTTCATGCAAACGCAGGAGACATTATCTTCCAATTCGGTAATTTCGTAGTGGGTGGAAATTTCGTTGTCGGCGGCGTTATCTTCTTAATCATCACATTGGTTCAATTTATAGTGATCGTTAAAGGAGCTGAGCGTGTCGCAGAGGTAGCTGCTAGATTTACCTTGGATGCTATGCCTGGTAAACAAATGAGTATCGACGCTGATATGAGAGCTGGTATCATGGACTCAAACCAAGCGCGCGAAAGACGTATGATGATCCAAAAGGAAAGTCAGCTCTATGGTGCGATGGATGGTGCCATGAAATTCGTAAAAGGAGATGCGATAGCAGGTATTGTCATTACTTTAATTAATA
The DNA here is from genome assembly GCA_041691015.1 of Parachlamydiaceae bacterium. Classification (GTDB taxonomy): domain Bacteria; phylum Chlamydiota; class Chlamydiia; order Chlamydiales; family Parachlamydiaceae; genus JBBSJT01. Next base: position 9,306 of record JBEPVN010000026.1, read on the forward strand.
TCATCGGCGGTATGATCATCGGGATGACAATTAATGAAATGCCGGCCATGGATGCGGTTCAAACTTATACATTGCTCTCAATTGGTGATGGTCTCGTCTCCCAAATCCCTGCGCTCTTGATTTCGATCACAGCAGGTATAGTCACAACACGCGTAACGTCTGATAAGGGAGATACAAACCTTGGTAGCGAAATATCTGGCCAGCTTTTAAAACAGCCAAAAGCTTTGATGATAGCAGCAGGATTCCTGATGGGGCTTGGACTTCTTCCAGGATTTCCAAAACCTCCATTTCTTATTCTTTCTGCAGGTATCGGGATTTTAGGATATTCCCTCTGGTCTCAAGAGCTCAAAAAGTCAGCTAGCGCGGGATTAACTCCAGTTGGCGCGCCTCCAGGGTCTGGGTCTGTAGAGACGTCAGTACAGGGTCATAGAGCAGTGACTGGCGGCGGAGTTGATAGTTACGCCCTTACATTGCCGGTTGTTCTAGAATGCGGCAGGGGTTTAAGTACTGAGATTCAAAAAGCTCAAAAAGGCTTAAGCTTTGTCGACCAAATGATCCCTCGTATGAGGCAAGCACTCTATGCAGACCTTGGAGTCAGGTTTCCAGGCGTTCACGTTCGGACGGAATCCCCTATTTTAGAAAGCGATGAATATTCCATTCACTTAAATGAAGTACCGATTGTCCGTGGAAAAGTTCTTGATGGTCATTACTTGACGAGCGAGACCGAAGAAAATTTAAAACGCTACAACTTGCCATACAACACTTATAAAAACTCGCTTGGCATGCCTTCTCTTTGGGTGGAAACAAAAAACAAGGAATTGCTCGATAAGGCAGGAATTAAGTATTGGAATAGCTTGGAAGTAATGATTTTGCACTTATCTTACTTCTTCAGACATTACGCAAACGAATTTGTCGGTATTCAGGAAGTTAAATCCATGATGGAATTTATGGAAAAATCATTTCCTGACTTGATCAAGGAAGTAACGAGACTGATTCCTCTTCAAAAGATGACGGATATTTTCAAGAGATTGATCCAAGAGCAGGTTTCTGTAAAAGATTTAAGAACGATTTTAGAGGCTTTAAGCGAATGGGCGCAAACTGAAAAAGATACGGTTCTCTTGACAGAATATGTCAGATCTTCCCTAAAGCGCTACATCAGCTATAAATTTTCACAAGGACAATCTGTTTTATCCGTTTATATTCTCGACCCTGAAATTGAAGACATGGTGCGGGGAGCAATCAAGCAAACTTCTGCCGGATCCTATCTCGCTCTTGACCCAGATTCCGTACAACTTATCTTGCAAGGCGTAAGAAGCACAGTAGCAGCGCCGCCGCCTGGTGGTCAGACACCTGTGATTTTGACTGCTATCGACGTAAGGCGTTTTGTAAGAAAACTTGTGGAAATGGAATTTACCGACATTTCTGTAGTCTCGTATCAGGAGATTGTGCCGGAGATCAGGATTCAACCTCTTGGACGCATCCAAATCTCTTAAAACAACTGCTTTTTAGGCATCAAGCTCAAAGTTTTGTTATTTTGTAGAAGATTCCCTCTTTGTGTATAATAAACAACTATTGTATTAATATAAGTATATATATTATAATTAAGTTAAGCAGTTTTTAATAACATATTATTGCGTTTTATCTAAATTTTAAGATAAATAGTGAGGATTAATATGACTAGCGGTATTCCTCAAGGTCTAGATAGGGGTAACATCACGATCGATGCGATGAAGCGGGTCGGCCAAGATGAAGCCATGGAAATTTCAGCTGAGCAGCGTACAAGCCTCGATGCCTTCAAAAATGAGCAATCTGAAACCACAAATCCACTGACACTAGTAAAAAAACAAGAATCTCTAAAAGATCGCATCCTTGTCACAAAAAAAGAACAGGCAAAAGAAGCCGGCGAAACAATCCCTATCGAAGAAGTCCAAAAAAAAGCTGATGAATTTGAGCAAAATCACCCTGAGCATAAAGCGGGAGATCTTGTCGTTTTAAGACAAAACGTCAAATCTACAGACAAAAAAGAAGATATCCTCAAAAAAGTCAAAGAATACACATCAGATCCAACTTTAATTAACGAAGCCCTACAATTTTTACTTAGTTCCTCCGGCGGCGATTTGAAGCTTGAGATTAACCAGGCAATCCAAGAATTTCAAGCTCAAAACAAACAGGAAATTACAGCCGGAATTAACATTAGCGGTCCTGTCAAAGAAGGCGCTAAAAAAGGACTTGATCCAACAGAAGAGCGAGCTCTTTATACCAAAGTCACAAAAGAGCAACATAATTCGGTTTCTTTGTTTTTTGAATTGAAAAAAAATTATAAAACATTCGAAGATAGGGAAAACGCTGTTAGCTTTCTTCTTTCGTCACTTGGCGCAGATAAGGAATCAAAAACTCCTTCTATAGAACGCGCAAAACTGCAGGATTTGATAAGCGAAATTAAAGCCCTACAAGGTATAATCGGGGTAGAACGCTTCTTTAAGAGCAGAGAGCGGCTAATAGACAGCATGTGCGCGAAAATCTAAAAGGTAACTTGAATGGAAAGACCGCTAAAACTAACTGCAGAAGCTCTTGTAGAAAGCTTTATGAATATTGTAAGCGAACGCTATCCATCAAGCGACAAAGTTTTAGCCCAAATGACAAGTCTTGGCTGTGACACTGTTCAAACAAAAATTGTTGCTATCACCCAACTTCGCGATGCGGTAAAGGAAGTTTCGATGAATCAGATCTTTCGGTCTGTTGCCCACCGGGATGAAGTTTACATGGCTATTTTGGAGGCTGCAGAAGAGCTTGAAGATCAATTGGAAGAACTGCTAGAAAAAGAAGAACTAGAGGGAAATTAAAATGATAACAGATCTTTTCAGCACACTTTTGGAAGAACTAGGAACCCATTTAAAAATTAAAGATCTGCATCCAGATGACAATCATTCTTGCCTGATCAAATTTCCGACAGGCTTGGAAATACAACTTGAGCCGGATCATAGCGAGCAATTTTTGGTTGTCGGCGTTAAACTTGGGAGCATACCGCAAGGGCGCTACCGCGAAAACTTGTTCCGTGAAGCTCTAAGAGCAAACGGAATGGAATATCCAAGATATGGAAATTTTGCGTTCAGTAAAAAATCAGAGCAGCTCATTATGTTTGAAAATGTTCCGTTAAAGGAATTAAACGGCGTTAAATTGTTCGAATATTTAAAGCCTTTTACAGAAAAAGCCTTTCATTGGATGGAATCCATCTCCCGGGGCGAAATTCCAGCGCATATCGCTATATACTCCACCACCGTAGGCATGTTCAGCCCGAGCAAACCATAAATTAAGATAAGGATTCCCTTTGCGATTCTTGTCTGACCCCTATATATTTAAAACGCTTTAAAGCCTTATCTTTTGAGCTTGAACTACTTTTGCGATGTATGCCATATAACAAATATGGACAGAGCAAAAGAACATAACGGCATTAACGTGCCTCTATTTTCCCTCTATAGCAAAGATAGTTCAGGCATCGGCGAATATACCGATTTAATTCCGCTAATCTACTGGTGCAAAGAAGTATCTTTTGACGTCATCCAACTTCTACCCTTAAATGATACAGGGCAAGAGTCAAGCCCCTATAGCGCGCTCTCTGCGTTTGCTTTAAACCCCATACATCTCGGATTGAAGTTTTTGCCTTCTGCTAATGAACCTATCTTAAAAGAGATTCTCTTGAAGGGTCAAAAATTAAATTCTTTAGAGCGGGTAGACTACAAATCCGTACACGCCTTAAAAGACAAATTCTTAAAAGAATATTACGAATTACAAGGAATAAAAACTCTAAAGTCAGAAAGCTTTAAAAATTTTGTTGAAGAAAACCCTTGGGTTTACCCATACGCGCTTTTTAAACATTTACGTATTTTGCACAACTGGAAACGTTTTGAGGATTTTGAAAAAGAACTGCAAAACCCGACACTTCTGACTTATATGAAACTTCTAAACACTTACGAAAGCGAGATTAACTTTCATATTTTTGTTCAGTATCTTTGTTTTAATCAGTTTGAAGAGGTTAAAAAAATTGCCTCTGCAAGCCAAATTCTTATAATGGGAGATATTCCGATTCTGATCAATCGAGATAGCGCAGACGTCTATTTACAGCGCACTCTTTTCAATATGAATTATTCAGCAGGAGCTCCTCCCGATGTATACTCACTTGATGGTCAAAACTGGGGATTTCCGACGTACAATTGGGATGAAATTGAAAAAGAAGAGTGGCAATGGTGGAAGCTTCGATTAAAAGTCGCATCCAAGCTCTTTGATATTTATCGTATAGACCATATCATTGGTTTTTTTCGTATTTGGTCCATACCCTACGGTGAAAGCGCTAAAAATGGCCATTATGTGCCAGATGATTTTGATCTTGCGATGAAGCAGGGTGAAAAAATCTTAAAAATGATGTTGGAATCATCCCCTATGCTTGCTATCGGCGAAGACCTTGGCAATGTACCTCGTGCTATACGGGATTGCATGAAAAAGCTTGGAATCCCCGGCACAAAAGTCATGCGTTGGGAGCGTGTCTGGAATGAAGATAAGAGATTTATTGAAATCAAGAATTATCCTTTTTTAAGTCTTACAACAATTTCTACCCACGATTCAGAACCGCTAGCGCTTTGGTGGCGCGATAAAAAAGATGAGGCCCTCGATTATGCAAAATCAAAAGGTTTTGACTATCAGGAATTTATCACAAAAGAGCAGCAAATTTCCATTCTAAAAGACAGTCTTCATACATCAAGCCTCTTTCATATCAACCTCTTACAAGAATATTTAAGCTTGATAAAAGGCTTTACGTCTGATAATCTAGACGATGAACGCATTAATATCCCCGGTTTAGTATCAGATCAAAACTGGACCTATAGATATAAAAAATGTGTTGAAGAAATCGTCAGCAATGAAGACTTAAAGAAGTTGTTAAAGATATTAATTTAAATCATGAATTTTATTTTTCTATTAATTTTTACATCCATCTCTTTTTCAAGCTATGCCGCATCTGAAAATAAAGTCAGAATGCTTTATAATAGCTTAGATCCAAAGTCCATTTCAGAACATTTGGCTTTTTACCAGCTCTATAGCGATACAGAAACAGGAAAACAAGCTTTACAGGTAGCCTGGAAACTTTTATCCGGAAACGCCATTTCTTTTAACTCCGAAATTGAGCGATTGATTGTAAATCCATCGATCATTGACACACTTGTGAATTTGGTCAACAAGCAATCTGATCAGGAAACGGCAATTTTAACTTTGGAAGAATCCAAAATCATCAAGCAACTTGGAGAAAATTTAAGCAATAGGAAATTCAAAGGCTATTATGCTGCAAATGAAGAGGAAGTACTAAAACTGCCCCCAAGTGAAATCGATCTTGCAAGAGGACTTTTTTTAAGTCAGTTTGGGTGCTCTGATGAAGCTATGCAAAAACTGGCAAGCTATGAGGCTATGATAGATCTTATGGCTTTGCAAATTCTTGCAAAATTGCCTTCGAAACCAAGCCCTGAAACCAAGATAGCGAAGATGAATGAGCTTATTTTCGAAGAAATGGGTTTTCGTTTTCCTCCGCATTCCCTTTACGCAAAAGATGTCGATATCTACACGTTTTTGCCATCTGTACTGGACTCAAGAAAAGGAGTCTGCCTCGGTGTTTCCATTTTGTACATTTGTCTTGCAGAACGTTTGGATTTACCCCTTGAAATGGTAACGCCTCCTGGACACATTTACGTGCGTTACCAAAACGGGAATAAAATTATCAATATTGAGACCACTGCAAGGGGCGTTCATTTAGACTGTGATGAATATTTATCCGTTGACACAAGAAGCTTAGAGCTTAGAAACAAAAAAGAAGTCATTGGCTTAGCTCACTATAATCACGCAGCTACATTTTGGCATCGGGAAGACCCTTTAAAAACAATTGAGGCGTACCTTAAGGCAAAACCCTATCTCGAAGACGATATGCAGCTAAAAGCACTTTTAGGCTTTGCTTATCTTCTTGCAGGAGAAAAAGAGCTTGGCGAAAATCTTGTGAAAGACACGAAAAATCATCTTCCGGAACATGCTGTAAGCAAAGATACAATGGCTGATGAATACTTAAACGGTCTTGTTGGGATAGAGGGTCTTAAAGCAGTCTTTAAATCTGTCGATGAAAATAGATCATCCATTATCGAAAAAAAGAACGCTTTGGAAACTGTTTTGAGAGATCATCCAAAATTTGGCTCCGGTCTATTCTCACTTGCTGTGACGTGGCTGCAGCTTCACCGTGAAAAGGAAGCGTTGGAATCACTTGAGAAATACCATGAATTGGATCCCGATAATCCAACTGCTGAATATTACCTTGCAGTTCTCTATACGGAGCGTTATGATTATAACAAAGCATGGAAGCATCTTATCCAGGCAGAAAAGCTTGTAAAGGATAGATCACACAACCCCAAAGCTCTAAAAGATCTTAAAAAACACCTCGCTACAATCGCACCATACTAAAATAAGTTTTGTAGCTTAAGGCTTTAGCCTTAAGCTACAAAACCTGTTAAAGATGTAAATTTAAACCTCAATAACTGCAATCTCAAGGAAAATACAATGACTATATTCATCCAACAAGAAGGATTCACAACTATTAGAATCGGACAGAATAATCTAGAAACTATCATCACGTTTTTACAAAATAAATGTGTTGTTGTTCTATATGCAAAAAAAAAATGCTTAATGTATCATTCACTCTCTCAAGAAACACCCTCCGAATTAACTTCTGAAAAAGTTAGAACAATTTATATCAACTGCAATACGTTTCCCTCCATTGTCCTGAAAAGGAAATTTGAAAATGCGATTAAAATACAGGTGCCAAATCTACAAGAAATTGAGGATCCAATTTTAAGAAAAAAAATAAAAAAATTTGAATTCCCAAATCAACTTTTTTTATCGATTGATTATAAGGTAACTTAAAAAAAAGATCGTTAAGGTAATTCTTGAGAAAAAATCCCTTAGCATGTCATAAAGATGTAAATTTAATCGGGCAATTACAACATGAAAATCTATACAAAAACAGGCGACAAAGGCCAAACTTCCCTTTACACAGGAAAGCGACTTGCTAAAAATGATCCATTCATTGAAGCAATCGGGGCAGTTGATGAATGTAATTCAAGTTTAGGAATAGCTATTTCTTTGATGCAGGACGCACCCCTACTAAAAAAAATAGAAGAGCAGCTATCCATCATTCAACATACGTTGTTCGATGTAGGAGCTGCAATCGCCACTCCAAGGACAGAAGCTACAGACAGCAAAATCGAGAAAACACGCTTTGGTGCTGAAGATAGCAAAATGCTTGAAAATTGGATTGATGCCATGGACCACGAACTGCCAAAACTGACAGCTTTTATTCTGCCTGGCGGACATCCATGCGGAGCTACCTTGCATTTGGCAAGAAGTATTTGCAGACGCGCTGAAAGAGCAGTAGTTCCTCTGAATAACCAGGCCGATGTTTCAGACCATGTCCTGATTTATTTAAATCGATTATCCGATTACCTTTTTGTTGCCTCAAGATATGTCAATTTTAAATTAAGTCTTCCAGAAACAAAATGGGAGCCGCATAAATTAGATAAAAAGGATTAATATTATGGCGCAAAACTTTACGGAAAATACTGAAAATGCAATCCAATTTGCCTTCAAAGAGGCGACACGTCTCAAAAATACGGAAGTGACGGAAAATCATTTGCTTTTTGCTTTTTTAGAAGAAAAAGATAGCTATTTCAGATCCCTTCTTGTCAATCTCAATACAGATGTGGATAAGCTCTATAAGGAAGTTGTAAAAAGCTTAAATAAGCTGCCGACATTTTCTTCGGGAAGTTCTGGACAGCCAAATATTGCGCGCAATTTGCAAAATCGTATTTCAGAGGCAGAAAATCTTGCAAAAGATTGGAAGGACACCTATATCAGCGGCGATCACTTCCTTGTCGTTTACTGGAAAAATGCAGGAGAGCCATTTTCTGACTGGAAGAGCCACACAAAAATTACTTTAAAAAGCCTCGAAGAATTGATCAAAAAAACAAGAGGAGACAGACATATGGACTCTAAAACCACTGAATCCAGCTTACAGACACTTGAAAAATATACAAAAAATTTGACAACTCTTGCAGCAGAAGGAAAACTCGATCCGGTCATCGGACGAGATGAAGAAATAAGACGCACTTGCCAAGTACTTTGCAGAAGGACAAAAAATAACCCCCTTCTTATCGGAGAGCCGGGGGTTGGAAAAACCGCTATCGCAGAGGGCCTTGCCCAGCGTATCATTCAAGGCGATGTGCCAGATACCTTAAAAAATAAACAGCTCGTTTCACTCGATATGGGTTCATTAGTTGCAGGTACTAAATATCGGGGCGAATTTGAAGAGAGATTAAAAGGCATTTTAACAGATATTGAAAAAAGCGATGGGAACGTCATTTTGTTTATTGATGAAGTGCATACCTTAATAGGCGCTGGTGCAACAGAAGGGTCCATGGATGCTGCGAACCTACTAAAACCGGCCCTTGCAAGAGGCACTTTGCACTGTATTGGTGCTACAACGCTTAATGAATACCAAAAGTACATTGAACGAGATGCTGCGTTAGAAAGAAGGTTTCAGCTTATCACAGTTTTGGAGCCGACAGTTGAAGATTGCATCGCCATTTTACGCGGTCTTCGCGAAAAGTACGAAATTTTCCACGGTGTCAGAATCACAGAATCTGCGATCCACGCAGCAGTCTTTTTGTCAAGCCGCTACATTACAGAAAGACAGCTTCCAGATAAGGCTATCGACTTAATTGATGAGGCTGCAAGCTTAATCCGGATGCAACTTGGCAGCAGACCGCTTCCAATCGATCAAAAAGAGAGAGAACTTGCTAATTTAATTGTGGAGCAGGAAGGACTTAAACGAGAAGACACCCCGATTGCAAAAGCTCAGGCTGAAAAATTAGAAAAAGAAATATCACAAATAAAGGAAGAGCTGAATGCATTAAAACAGCGTTGGGATCACGAGAAAAAGTTGATCGATGAATTAAAGGATAAGAAAAATACACTTGAAACTTTAAGATTTCAGGAAGAGGAAAGCGAAAGAAAGGCAGACTATAATAAAGTCGCAGAACTTCGCTATAACATGATTCCTCAAGTTGAAAAGGAAATACAAGAAGTTCAAAGTAAACTGAGCGAAAAAGAAAACAGGCTCTTAAAAGAAGAAGTCGATGAGTCTTTAATTGCGCATATCGTCTCCAAATGGACAGGCATCCCTGTTCAAAAAATGTTAGAGGGGGAAGCAAAGCGCTTACTTCACTTAGAATGCGAGCTTGAAAAACGCGTCGTCGGTCAGGATTTGGCAGTAACTGCAATCAGCGATGCGATCAGACGCTCGAGGTCTGGATTAAATGATCCGGGAAGACCGATGGGCGCTTTTTTATTTGTGGGTCCAACCGGCGTTGGAAAAACAGAACTTGCAAAAGCACTTGCAGAACAGCTTTTTAACCAGGAAGAAGCACTTGTTCGTCTCGATATGTCTGAATATATGGAAAAACATAGTGTGTCAAAGCTTATAGGATCGCCTCCAGGATACATTGGCTATGATGAGGGCGGACAATTGACAGAGGCTTTAAGAAGAAGGCCTTATTCTGTTGTTTTGTTTGATGAAATCGAAAAAGCACATCACGATGTTTTTAATATCTTGCTACAAATATTTGATGACGGTCGTATTACTGACAGTAAAGGACGCGTTGTCAATTGCAAAAATGCGCTTTTTATTATGACTTCAAATATAGGCTCTGATCTTATTTTGAATAGTATTGAAAACTCAAAAAAAGAAATGACAAAAGAATCTTTACTTGAGCTTATAGACCCTGTTTTAAAAACTTATTTCAGACCTGAATTTCTAAACCGTTTGGATGATGTACTCCCCTTCTTGCCGCTCAAAGAAAAAGATATGGAAAAAATCGTCATCATCCAATTAAACAACCTTACAAAACTGTTAAAAGAGCGCGAAGTGAGCTTAACTTGGACTAAAGATGTTTTAGAGCATCTTGCTATAGAGGGGTATGATCCTGTTTTTGGTGCAAGACCTCTAAAGCGCTTGATTCAGACAGATGTTGTGAATATGTTGTCAAAGGCCATATTGGAAGGAAAAATCAACTCAGGCAGCAGCGTCGATCTCCACATGAAGGGCGGCAAGATCAGTTTCTAAAAAAGTAAAAAATGAAAGTATTTTATGTCGTCCCTTCAGGACTCCCATCTGAAAACAATTGTCCCAGGCCTCACGGCCTGGGACAATTGTTTTCAGATGGGAGTCCTGAAAGGACGACATTTAAGTTAATGATTAAGGCAACCTCTGGTTAAGTCCCCTATTCTGCGAGGGCTGTTTTTTTGGTCTTACTCCACTCTACAATACCCCAAATGCATAAACTTAAGTAAACAGCAAATAAAAAGGCTTGGGAATAAGCCCCTATCGACACATCATAGGCAACCCAGCCTACATTGCTAATTGCCCAAAGCCACTGGCCGATCACATTTTTTTTGATCACGAAAACATTTCCGGCCAATGAAAGCGCAACTAAAACCCAAGAAAAAGCTTCAAATGACATATCCAAACTCCCTAAATTTTTTGATTTTTTCATAAGTTTTATGAATTTTTTTAATAACTGTCAAGCAGTAAATTTGTAATATTATTTTTAGTTTTTCTTGTTCTTTTTTGTCCAAAAAATTAAGATCCTAGTCAAAAGAAAATAAAGGTAGTCTTATGACACAGGTATTCAAAGGTAAACTAGAAGTGGTTTGCGGCTCTATGTTCTCCGGAAAAACAGAAGAGCTCATGCTAAGATTAAGACGGGCAGAATATGCCAAAAAAAATGTTGTCACAATCAAACATCAAATTGATAACAGAAAATCTCTTGCCTGTATCGTAAGCCACAACGGTGTCCAGCGTGAAGCTTACCCAATAGGTTCTTGCCAAGATAGCCTTAAAGCTTTAAAAAACTTTGAAAATGATCCTGTCGATGTGATCGGTATTGATGAAATTCAATTTTTTCCAAAAGAAGCAATCCCTGTCATTCTCTCTTTAGTCTCATCTGGTAAACGTGTCATTGTCGCAGGACTTGACTTAGACTTTCGCTGCGAACCATTTACGATAGTCCCAGCCCTTATGGCTCTTGCAGATGAAGTGATGAAGCTTCGCGCAATTTGCGTTGTTTGTGGAAACGATGCGAATTTTACACAACGCTTAATAAACGGTCTGCCGGCAAACTATAACGACGAAACCATCATGGTTGGCGGCGAAGAATGCTATGAAGCGCGTTGCAGACAGTGCCATAAAATGGGTACATCCGCAGAAGTAGATGCCTTTATCTGTAAACTATAAAAATTTAAGAGAATAATATGGTAGCATTTTTTACACCTGTCGCCTATGGAAAGCCTGTTACATTTGAAGACTCATTTCTTGAAATAGCCGACAATTACTTTTATTATGGCGGTGAAAAAGCAACAGTTTATAAAACTCACACAAAAGATGGCAAAGAAAAAGTTTTTCTAACAAACGCGACAACCACATTTTTAGAAAAATTTTTTAAAGTTATCTCACTCCCTCTTTTTGGGATTCCCCTGATGCTTGCAAAGGGTCTTTTGCGCTCAAGACATGACTTTAAAGTAGTTAATATCGAACAAAAGCTTGGAAAAAATTTAACACTTCCAGAAGATTTAAAAACAAAATTACGCTCTCTTACCAATAAAATCTTTGATCAAGGGTATCCTCGTAATGATGATGAGGAGCTTAAATGGTTAGGGCTTGGTAACACTCTTATTTTTCAATTAAAAGAGTATCCTGAACTTGTTTTTAAAACATCAAGATTTAATTGCAAATACATAGCAAAATTGCAACTTCTAAATATGATCAAAGCAAAAAAAGTTTCGTTGATAAATAAATTAAATCTTTTAGTCATTCCTAAAGCAAAATTACTTACTTTGAACGCAGATGAGCGAACATTTACTTTTCTTGTTGAAGAAAGACCTCAGTTTAATTCGGACGCAAGCATCCAAGAAGAGCTATATCATCTTCACGCTCGCGAATTAACGTCTGCAGTAAAACAACTTGCCCTATTTATTGCTAAAACAGGATTTAATGATGCTATCTTTAGAAATATTCCGATTATAGAGGATGATCTAAAAAAACCAAAACGTATAGCCCTCATTGATCTTGAACATATGAGTGGGGCGATAGATGGCATGGTAGGACCTAAAGGGTTTATCCGATGTTTGGAACAACCATTAATACAAATTGCCCTTACTGAGTTTAAGCTACATAGTAGCGCTGATATTCCTGATTTACAAGAAAGTAAAGTAATGCAAGAGCGTCTTAAAATTGTTGAATCTAATAACCGTTTAAGGTCTTTCCATGCACAAAAGGGATTTGTGACAGGCAAGGAGCCCTTAGTTGTGGATATCAAAGCTTTAGGTTTAGACCTTGAAATGAGCGAAGAGTGCGATATAAGATTTAAAGAACAAACAGAATGGTCATTGCAAAAAGTTTTTTTAAGAAAAGTAACAGAAGACATCATCGAAAATTTGAATGAACAAATTCAAAAAAGTGATGATAATGCTTCTCTTAAGGGAAAACGAACACTTGGATTAATATTTCCTTGTGATCCTTTTAGTAGCTATAAAGACTTGGGACTGCCGGAAAGAATCATTACTGAAGAAAATAAACATAAATTATGGACCATCCAGATTTTGCAAGCCTTAGTTGATAAAGGACATATCTTTAAATTTACCGGCACCTATAACAGATACACCATCAATGCTTAAATGCTAAATAACCGTAAAAGTATGGGGAATAATTTTTCCTGCAATCTCAAAATCGAAAACATTTTCCTTATGCAATCCTTTTTCCTTAAAATAATTTGCAAAGTGATACCGTCATTTACTACGTTCATAGATACTTTTTTTTAATAAACTATGAGTATAGGCGTCCTCAAATTAAAAATGAAGAAGAATGTCTAACGTTTGATTTTATTGTAACCGTTTAAGGCGGCAATGCGGTAGCCTTCTGCGTAGGTTGGATAATTGAAGATATGATCGATGAAATAATCGATCTTAGCCCGAAAACTAATTGCCATCTGTCCGATGTGGATGACTTCTGTAGCGTTTCGTCCGATGACATGAACGCCTAGAATTTCGAGTGTTTCTGCATGAAAGAGAATTTTAAATAAGCCCACATTGCTGCCTGCGATATGACTTCTTGCAATTTCATAATAATAGGCTCTGCCAACCTCATAGCGAAAGCCAAGAGTTTTTAATTCATCTTCAGTAAATCCGCAACTTGAAATTTCAGGGATCGTATAGATCCCGACTGGATAAAATGTCGGGAAATGATGTGTTTCATGTCCGCAGGCATGTAAAGCTGCAAGTCTACCCTGTTCCATACTGGTAGAAGCAAGGCAAGGCCCCCCAATCACATCCCCAACCGCATAAATGTGCGGCTGAACAGTCTGAAATAACGCGTTAACGGAAATATAGCCTTGGGCCGTTGTTTGAATTCCTGCATTTTCAATGCATAATCCGGCAACATTTGCCATGCGTCCCAAAGCATAGAGTAAAACTTCTGCCTTCAAAATTGTTTTATCCTTAAATTCCACAACTGCTTCATTGTCTACCCTTGAAATAATCTCCGGTTCTTTTTTCCCAAGAAATTTAAGACCTATATCTGTCAACGCAGTTTGAAGTAAAATACCAATTTCAGAATCAAGAAGTGGCAGCATGTGCTCTTTTTTGTCGATCACCGTAACCTCTGTCCCAAGAGCTGCAAAAAAACTTGCGTATTCTGAGCCTATGATCCCGCCCCCAAGCACAAGCATGGATTTTGGGACTTTGTTCAAGCTAAGCAATCTCGTAGAATCCAAGATAACGTCATCATCAAATGGAATATTATTCGGGTTTCTTGGGTTAGAGCCTGTAGCTATAAGAAAATTTGTGGCTTTAATCTGATAGGTCAGTCGAAAATCCCTGTCCATCACAACCAGTTGATACGCATTTTCAAAACGTGCAGTTCCTTGAATGAATCGAATATGATTTTTCTTAAATTGTCTATCGATCAAGGAGCGTTCCTCTTCGATGACCTTATTTAAACGAAAATTCAAATCCTTAATGGAAACATCCATGATCTTATAATCTTGACCGTAGAAATTTCTGTCGTGAAAACGCGTCAAATCAATGATTGCTTCCCGTAGAGTTTTAGATGGTATCGTGCCGGAATATAAGCAACTTCCCCCAACATCTGGCAGCTTTTCTAAGACAATCACAGTTTTTCCAAGCTTGGACGCTTGAATTGCGGCTTTTTGCCCCGAGGGACCAGACCCGATAACTACCAAATCTACGAGTAAATTTTCCATAAATCCTAAAGTTTGCTTTGTAGAAGCACTTTTTTTCACACTAACTAAACTGAGTGTTAACTTTCAATTTTAATATTTACTTTTTAATGTTATAATAAGAAGTAGTGAGGATTTAAGTATGGCAAAGACAAATTTTACTAAAGTAGAGGGTGCATTAGAAGAGGGAATGCGTCAAATGACTGTGCAACATTTGCACACTCTTGCAGATGCTATCTCTAATGTGAAACCAAAAGATGAGGTTTCTCAAAAAAAACTCATGGCAGCCTTGAAATTTGGGCTAAATCGCATGGAAAAACAAGATGCTGAGCTTTATAAAAAATTAGGCATCTCAAAGACTGAGCTTAAAAAACTTATCGAAAAAAAAGAAATTTTATCCGATGAGGATTTTGAGAAAATCAAATCCATCAAGATCAAAGTCGAAGCCTTAAAAAAAGAATTAGAAGAAAAATCCCCTGAATCCAACGACCAACTTATCGAAAAAGAACGAGTTAAGCATATTAATAAACGTTTTAATACAAATGATAAGTGGTTACCCTTGCACTAAAATCCAAAAGTGTGATAATATCCCTTTTTTCATATAGAGGAGAATTCTCATGTCTAAAATTTGTCAAGTTACAGGCAAAAAACCATCATGCGGGCATAAATATGCAATCCGCGGTATTGCCAAGAAAAAGAAAGGGATCGGTCTTAAAATTACCGGTAAAACTAAACGTCGCTTCTTACCAAACTTAATGAAAAAACGCATTTGGTTTAGTGAAGAAAACCGTTTCGTCAAATTGCGCCTATCAGCTGCTGCTTTACGCACAATAGACAAACTAGGCGTATCTACTGTTATCCGCAAAATGCGTGCAGAAGGCGCTACAGTTTAGTTTTTTACCAGATAAGAGCTAGAAACCCAGGGTAATGCTAAGGGCAACACCCTTGGGGCAAATCAAAAATATATCTTCTACCTTATTCTCTCAACCAATATTTTGGAGTGCGGAAACAAGTCTCCGCACTCCAAAATATTGGTTAGCCTGGTGCATATGCATTCTAAGGCACTTTATACGCTAACGTATGCAGTTGATTAGAAACATTAATGTTGCCCTAGAATGCGGCAAAAGCATGTAGCCCATACCGATTATTTTATGTCGTCCTTTCAGGACTCCCATATTAAAACATCTACTACCCCCCGCCGGCGGGGGGGGGTGGGGTGGTTTTTTTTTGTGTGGGCGGGTATGTGCGCAGAAATAAAAAATAATTGTG
>JBEPVN010000027.1:0-24713 GCA_041691015.1 Parachlamydiaceae bacterium
AATAGTTTTCATGAGGTCATGAGGTAATTGCTCGAAAGGCGCGCGGTCGCATTCTTGTGTAAACTTTTTAAAATTAGAAGGAACACTTATGTGAATAGTTGTAGCTGATGGATCCATTGAAAACTCCTTTTACTAAAAGGTGACTATCATATCAATTAGCAAAAGCGTTGTCAATGTCTTAACTGTCTATTTTCTGATTATTCCTTGACTACCACATGAGAAATTTAAACTCTTTTTCAGATAACTTTTTTTTCATTTCTTCTTCCTCCACTAAATTATCTTGAAGGCTAAGATGGTTTAAGAAAGGTAATTTAATAAGATGATCAAAAATAGGATTTGTAATAATGTTAGAATCTAAGTATAATTTTTTAATTTTTGTTAATGCATTAATTATTGGAATTGCAGAAGTATTGCTAATTTTATTACCACGAAGCCGAAGTTCTTTTAAATTAGTTAATGTGGTTATTTTTACGAAAGATATTTCTTCAATTTCTGGATTGTTGCTTAAGTCTAAAAAAACTAATTCAGTCAATTTTGCAATATGGTTTATTCCCCTTCTTGAAAGCGAACAATCACTCACATTGAGTTTTTGTATCGTTGTCAAACGACATATAGTTTTCATAACCGCATCTGTATGTGTGCGTCGGTGCAAATTAAGGTAGCGAAGATTGGTCAGATAGGAAAAAACTTCCTTAAATACTTTTATTGTTTTTTGCTTTAAAGAATGATTGTAGTTGTAGCCAGATAAATTAAGATGCTCAAGCTTAGAGAGTCTCTTCAAGTATTTAAACCCCTCCTGATCAATTTCTGTATTGCTAAAATCTAATACCTTCAATTGCGGCAGCATGGAAATTCTTCTAAAAGCTAAAGGACTCATAGCAAAAGATTCAGTGCAATAGTCACTTAATCTAATGGAAAGTGATGTAAGCTCTGTGTATCTTTTAAGACCTTTAAATTGCTTTAGTTTATCACCATAACGTAATTTTAATGATTCCAATTTTAGAAAAGCTAAAGCCGTCAAAGTAGCGTAGCTTATATTCATACCACATAAATTAAGGACTCTCAACTGACTTAAAAGTGTAAGCTTTTCTAAACCTTTATTTGTAAAATTATGACACTCGCTTAAATTCAGAATCCTAAGTTTTGTCAATGCAACAATGTGATCTATTTCTTTATCGGAACCAGCGAAAAAACACAAATTTAACTTTTCTAGGAGCTGTAAGCTTGTTAAATTCTTAAGTTCGTGAATTTGACAATTACTACGAAGATTAAGAATTTTGAGGGTGGTTAATTTTCCTACATCCTCCAGGCTTTTTTCTTTTATTCCCATAAATCGTAAATTTAATGAATATAACGCGCTTAATTGTGTTATTTCTTTTAAGAATTCTTTTTCTGGCATTTTTCCCCATAGAGAGAAATCCAAGGATGTCAAATTTATACAACCGGTGATTATTAATTTTATTTTACTTTCCCTAACACCCTCAGGAAAGGCATCAAACAAAGTCCCAAGAATTAAATTTTCAACAAATTTAAGCTTATATTTTATTAAGAAATCTAATTGTTTTTCATTGGGTTTTTTAGTCAACTTCTTAAACAAATAGTTTGTGAAGTAGCGGTCGTCATGAAGAATAAGAGTAAATCTCGATGAGACCGAATGCATCATATGCTTACTTGTATGTGAAAGCAGTGCAAAAATAGTTTTCATTAAGTCATGAGGTAATTGCTCAAAAGGTGCGTAGTCGCATTCTTGTGTAAACTCTGTAAAAATAGAAGGAACAATTATGTGAATAGTTGTAGCTGATGGGTCCATTGAAAACTCCTTTTACTAAAAGGTGACTATCTTATCAATTAGCAAAAGAGTTGTCAATGTCTTAACTAAAAGGCTTTTACAGGAATAGGAGAAAACGATTTGGTTTACGCTTCAATCTGATTGCAGGAATTCATAATTTTGAAGTTAACGCAAGAGGCGGAGAGCCGGAGAGGCGATGAGGAAATTATAAGTTATTAACAACCCTTTCCCATCCATCTATAAGGCGTCCCTGTAAAAAAATTAATAACTAATCCTAATTTAAGAGAAGTTCAATTAAATATTTTTAAATTTCGCGCCATATTAAATGCTTTAAAGCATCGTCAAAACCAAATCCAAAGCCCTCCGGAATCTTAAATTCAGGGCCATAGATTGTTAATTGTTCGCTAAAGGCATCTTTGGTGTAGATATGATGGGTCAAAAGTCCGCACACATTTTCTGGATATTTTGCTGCGATTAAAGCTGCCGTGCATTGACCAAAAGGGTGATCAAGATAGGATGTAACGATAGTTTTTTGATGGATTGTCTTGTTGTCATCCTGGATAGCCGGCTTGATTACGATGACTTTTGCTGCATGATGTTTGTTTATTGCTTTTTCACACATAAGATCGCATGCTAATGTCATACTCGGATCATTTTGAATGCTTGCCCAAGAATTTTCGTTATAAGGAAAAGGGTCTTCAATATATTCAAGCTCAAGTTTTATATCTTTAATTTTGTTAATGACTTCTTTAAATGCTTTTAAATCAAGCTTGGAATTAAAATCCAAACGTAAAGAAATACTCTTTGGGATCTGTTCTTTTAAAAATAGAAGATCGTTTAAATCATTTCCAAGCTTTACCTTAAAGGTTGTAAAACCCTCTGTCAATGCTTTATTGATGTTTTCTTTGATTTGTGTTGTTTTTAAATCTGTAATTAAAAAATTGCTTTTTGGTATGTTTAAAGCTGACAATAAATTGATCTTTGAAAATCTCGCTTTTGCATCCATTTCCGCAAAAAAAAGAGAGCGTTTTGTAAGCTTTGTGGTCTTATTAACTTTTAAATTTGCAAGTTGTATTTTTAACGGTTCATCGAAGAACTCATCCCAAGGATGGCAGTCTGCATACCCAATCAAGCCATCATCAAAATGAACTTTTAGTAAAGCACCCTCTCTTGACTTCAAAGGCATTTTGAGCTCATAAAGATGATAAAAAATCTTCACAGGAACAATCCGAGCCCTAAGCTCAGGCTAAAAAGAACGTAGAGCAAAATAGACTGACTTAAAAAAATGTTATAGGTATTGGCAGGCTCTATCTTCCAGATATATCTTATGATTGAAACTCCAAGCGGAAGAACGAGCAATGGCCACAAATTATGCAAAAATATGCTAATCAAAAATGGAAGTAAGGCTAAAAATGTAATTTCAACACGCGCAAAAGTTTTTCCAAATCTGACGGCCAGTGTTTTTTTATTAGCTTCGGTATCATCTTTTATGTCGCGCAAATTGTTAATCGCGATTGGCATACAGGCAAGAAGCCCAAGTTGTAGCCCAACGCACAGGACTTTTTGATCCACATAACCTGTTTGCATAAAAAAAGCTGTGCAAGTGCTGATAAGGCCAAAAAATAATAATACAAAAACTTCACCAAGACCATTATAGGCAAGGGGTTTTTTACCTCCTGTATATAAATAGCCGCAAGCGATGGAAGATGTGAGTATTAGGCTTAGTAAAATGCCCCCTTTTAAAATAAGTGGAATCCCAAATAAGAATGCAATGATAAAACAAGCTACCCCGCCGCAATAAACTTCAGAGTGGGATAAAACTCCGCTTTGGATTCCTCTCTTTGGTCCAAGTCTTGTTTCTTTGTCTGCTTTATTTTTAAAATCATAAACATCATTAATGCAGTTTGTTCCGATCTGGATAAAAAAAGCGCTTAACATCGCAGAAATCATTAACAACCACTGAATCTCAACCGTTTTTGAAAAGGCAAGACCTGTTCCCATTAAAAAGGGAATTACGGATAGGATCAAGGTTTTTGGTCTTGTTGTTAAGACCCAAGCCTTAAAATAGGAATTCTTTAAGAGTACTCTTGTAGGCATAATTTAAGGAAGCCTTGGAAATGCTGTAAAATCAGGTTTTCTTTTTTCAATGAAAGCATTTTTGCCCTCTTGCGCCTCTTCTGTCATGTAGTAAAGCATAGTTGCATTGCCTGCCAAATCAAGTAAGCCCATTTGTCCGTCGCAATCAGCATTTAGCGCAGATTTTAAGCAGCGAAGCGCTAAGGGCGAATGCTGTAAAATTTCTCTTGCCCACTTTAGGGTTTCTTCTTCCAAATTTTCAAGTGGAACTACCGCATTGACAAGTCCCATGTCCAAAGCTTCTTTTGCGCTATACTGTCTGCATAGATACCAAATTTCGCGCGCTTTTTTCTGTCCCACAATACGGGCCAAATAGCTACTGCCAAGCCCTCCGTCAAAAGAACCGACTTTTGGGCCTACTTGTCCAAATTTTGCATTTTCCGCAGCTATGGTCAAATCACACACAACATGCAATACATGCCCTCCCCCAATCGCATATCCTGCTACCATGGCAATGACCGGTTTTGGAATTTGACGAATTTGCTTTTGCAGATCGAGAACATTCAGCCTTGGAATGCCATCAGAACCAACATAGCCTTCGCTTCCTCTAATTTTCTGATCTCCGCCGGAACAAAAAGCATCTGTGCCCTCACCGGTTAAAATAACAACACCAATCGATGCGTCGTTTCTTGCAATCTCAAATGCCTCTTGCATTTCCATGACAGTTTCCGGACGAAACGCATTTCTTACATGAGGTCTATTGATGGTTACTTTGCAAACGCCATCATCGGTCTTTTCAAATTTGATATCTTCGTATGTTTTGACTGTCTTCCATTCAGTAACTTCTGTAAATGCTGTCGTCATAAGCCCTCTATGTATGTTTTGACTTGCTCTTGAAATTCTTTTTTAAGTGCCCATGGTACTCGATGGGAGACATTTGGCGCTATCCAAATTCTTGATTTCGGGTTCGAAAATTTAAGATTAATCGCAATATCAAGATATTTTTTATCATTTCCCCCCACAATCCAAAGAATTGGCATCGCTAGTTTTGAAAGGCTCTCTCTCAAATCATCTTGGCTTCCAAGCGACCAGGTTTTTAGACTTTGGCTTAATATTTCTTTAGTGTAGTCTTCTTTTTTTCGGTGAAACGACGATGCTGCATCCTCTTTAAATAAATCCTGACAGTTCCATTCGTCCATGACATGATCGAAGTTTTGGTGCAGAAAACGATCTAATAATGCCAAATCTTTATCCAATCTTTCTTTTGCTTCTAGCTCTCTTTGGAGACCAGGATTTGTGGAGATGATGACAGCTGCCTTCCACTTTTCTTGGTGATGTAAAAGTGCATGAAGAGCTAACCTTCCTCCCATCGAATAGCCAAGAAGAATATTGTGGGGATTTGAAGTTATGGAGTTATTAAACTCTGCGGCAAATTCCCATAAAGTGGACGGGTATGAGCATTTAAAGGGATCGACCGGAATTAGGGACAGATTTAAGAAGGGGTCCCAATCGGAGGTCTTCCCCAAAAAACCATGTATCGCATAGATAGAATTCATAAACCCTCATAATAAATTTTGGATTGGCTTTTTAGCCCTAACGTTAACTATACTTTTAAAAGGTCCAAAAAGCGGTTTGTCGCGACATTATCCGGTACAATCTCTATTAATCTACACTTTTTGACTAATCCAAAATCAATGTTGTCTGGAATCTCCTCCCACTTTTCATAATCCATATCCCACATCCTCGCAAAAGGCTCGAAACTTAAATTGTGACAGTTTTGAAAGCATTCTGATTGGAACATGCGACTAAAGATTTTGCCCCCTCCGTTGTTGATCACAAAGAGCGTCACTAGAGTCTCTGACATTTGAGGTAAAATCCAGGGAGCTGCCATATCGTATAGAGTTGTTAAATCCCCTAAAATTGCAAAATTATTTGCACCTTCCTGACACAATCCTAAGAAAGTGGAAAATTGACCATCAATCCCGTTTAATCCTCGATTTGCCTGAATCTCAAAGCCTTTATCTACAAAAGAAGCGCTCAAATCCCACTCCCTGATAGGAAGGCTGTTTCCAAGATACACATGGGATTTTTCAGGCAGTAGCCGGGATAACCTGTGAATCAATGCGGGAGAAGACTTTTTTTCTAGATTTAAAATTTTATTAAGTTTTTGTTGGTATTTTAGATCTTCTTTTATCCATTCTTCCATTTTAAATTTAAGGTCTGATAACATCTCATAAGAATTAAAAAAAGCATTCAGATTTGTGTGGATAAGCAAGCCAAAAGTTAGACCCTTAAAAGGTAATCTGCTGATTGAACAAACTTTGATTTTGCTCTGCAGCGCTTCTAAATCCCTCCAAAAATTACATGTCGGCACTCCCCCGATCCGTAAAACTCCATCGATTGGATAGCCTGTTTGATGCGCGGTATCCAGCAATTTATCAAATTTTCGAATGATCAAATGCATTAATTTTTTGTCTTCACGAATTCCAGAAATTGCTTCTAAAATAAGCGGACAATTAAGTTTTAATAAAAATTGAACTACACTTGCTCTTTCTTCTTTTAAAAGTGTTCCTACAATCACAATCGGATGCGATACGGATGTAAAAAAATTGTTTAAGATAGCTTCATTTGTTTCAAAATGGGACTCTTCTTTCTCTTGTAAATCAGAAACTTTTCTGAATGGGTCTTCAAAACAAACATTCAAATGCGCAGGAAAATCCTGTTTCCAGTTTATTAATTGGGACTTATCAAACCCCTCAAGATCTTCTGAATAGGATACATAAGGACCAAATAAGCCCACCTGCTCTGCAGCTTGCGGAGCTCCAGTTCCTCTGAATCTTCTTGGTCTGTCAGCTGTGACCACAACAAGAGGAATGCCGCTATAATAAGCTTCCATAATGGCCGGCAAAAGTTCTCCTGCTGCAGTTCCGGATGTTGTAATGACAGCAACCGGTTTATTTTCAGCTCTTGATTTGCCAATCGCAAAAAAAGCGGCAGAGCGCTCTTCATAAAAAGAATGTGTATTTAAAGATTCATTTTTATCAAGAATCGTAACAAAAGATGCGTTCCTAGCCCCAGGACAGATACAAAAATCAACAACACCTGCTGTGATTAAATTTTCTAAAACGTGCAGGGCAAGCTCCTGATTGCTTAAAGCTGTACTCATATGTTCAGTAATTCCTTTATGGCGTTTAATTTTAGCTGAATCTCAAGAAGTTCTTTATCAAGCAAGCTTCCCTTAACAATACCGCATCCGGCTCCCATTTTCATTCCTTTTTCATCCCATTGGATATTGCGTATAGCAACATAACATTTTGCCTCAAAATTGTGACAAAAGCCGGCAGGGGCACCAAAGCGCCCTCTTGATACTTTGGATTGGTACTGTTCTAAAAAAAACATCCCTTCATCTTTTGGATATGCGCCAAGCGCAGGCGTTGGATGAAGCGCATGCACCAATCGTGTAAACCTCAAAGGTTCTGCCAAGTTAATTTCTATCGGAGTGACAAGATGGGTAAGTTTTGCAAATTTCAGGCTTTGAAATGGCTTTATTTTCAATTGCCCAAAAGGACTTAACGCATCGACAATACCTTTTACAACAACCTCATGTTCCAGATGAAGCGTATTGTCAATAACGACGTTTTTGATCTCTGAAGAATAAGTTCCGGCGCATGCCATAGTTTTAAGTGGATCTTGTTCGTTTTCTTTGGTAAACAAAGTCTCCGGAGTTGCCCCTAAAAAACCTGTCCCATCATCAAAGAGTCCATAGATAAATGCAGGGTACTGTTTTGTATAATTTAAGGCGTGAAATAGGCTGGATCTTAACTGCTCTTCGTTCATTTTATCTTTTGTAGTTTCAAAAAGATAAGGAACTGCTTTGATCAACTCCTCCTTCAAGATTTTTTCTTTAATTTCCTCAAATTTTGATTCAAAAAACGAAACATCAAAAAAATCCCATTTAACTTTTTGTGGTTCTTGTCCTAAAAGAGATCTCAGAAGTTCATCTATGGAAATTTCCATCCAATGTTCATGTGTAAACCAAGGTTTTAATGTTTTAAGAAAAAAGTCAGGGAAATAAAAATTAGGGATATCTTCATTTACAATTTCTGAAGACCATGTTCTTTTCCCAAATCCAATCAAAACTCTAGTTCTATCTTTTGAAAGAATCGTCCCGTTTTTTAAAAAATCTTTAATCACATTTTTCAATGAATGGTCCTACTCTTTGATGAATAAAATTTCATACCATAAAATACTCTATTCAATCAAAAAAAATCTGTGAAAAATGAGATAGGACATGATATAATGGTCTTTCATAATAATTTAATGAGGAGATCTGTCTCATGGCTATAGCAAAACGTGTCTTATTATTTTTACTTGTAAATATTTTGGTCGTTTCGGTGATTTCCGGACTGACATATGCGCTAAATATTCAACCCTACCTCACAAAACAAGGCTTGAACATCCAATCATTAGCTTGCTTTTGCCTTCTTTGGGGAATGAGTGGTGCCTTTATCTCGCTTTTGCTCTCTAAGATGATGGCAAAATGGATGATGGGCGTCCAAATAGTCGAACCAGAAACTTACGATCCTGCTAAAAGAGAGCTCATTTCTACTGTATATGATCTTGCTAAAAAAGCAGGTCTTTCAAAAATGCCTGAAGTTGGAATTTATCAGTCACACGATGTGAACGCTTTTGCAACGGGTCCTACAAAATCGCGATCATTAGTTGCCGTCTCAAGCGGTCTTTTGAACCGGATGAACAAAGATGAGATTTCTGGTGTAATCGGTCATGAGATCAGCCATATTGCAAATGGGGATATGGTCACGATGACTCTATTACAAGGAGTGATCAACGCCTTTGTGATGTTTTTAGCAAGGCTAATTGGGTACGTGGTCGCTCGCGGCCTAAAATCAAAAGGCAGCAGTTCAAGTCCGTCTCCTTTTATGTACCGTATGATCGTGATGGTCTTAGAAGTTGTATTTATGATTTTGGGATCTTTAGTTGTCGCTAAATTTTCAAGGTTTCGGGAATTTAGAGCAGATGCGGGAAGTTCAAGGCTTTGCGGAAAAGATAAGATGATCAAAGCGCTCGTTGCTTTAAAAAGCATCTCTTCTCCGCAGGAAACAAGTGAGCAGACCAAAGGCTTTCAAGCGTTGCAAATCTCAAACCGTACCAAAAACATGTTCGCTCTTTTTGCAAGCCACCCACCCCTGGATGAACGCATCCAGCGTTTGCAGCAAAGCTAGCAGACGCACCTCTAATTTTATGTCGTCCTTTCAGGACTCCCGAATGAAAAACTGAACATCCCGGGCCTAAACGGCCCGGGTGTTCAGTTTTCATTCGGGAGTCCTGAAGGGGACGACATGATACTTAAAAGTTTAATATACATTAAAAAAACAATAGACAATTTATTAAAATTCAGTTATAGTTAACCTTAATATTAGGAGATATTATGACAAAAATAAACCAATTAATCAATCACTGCTCTCAAAAATTACAAGCGTTTTATCAGGCACTTCCGGCAATTCCTTTTAAAGTTAATGTATTTTCAATAATTTTTTTTAGTCAAATTAACAATAACCAGCGCGATCTTCTAAATAATAATAAATTGCAGGCTTTAACTCAAAAAATTTCAACTTTAGACAATAATCAATCCATTATTGAAGAAGCTGAAAACTTCCGAGCAAAAAACAGTCTCTCCTCCTATCACCTTAACTGTATTTATATTCAAAGGGGCGCTTGGGATAAAATCAGCTCTAAAGATTGTTCGATTGAAGAAAACATTGAGATCGCTAAATTATTTCAAACAAGCAAAACACGTAATGAGGGGACTGAAGAGGCCACATTAGACACTTTGATTACTAATTTTACACAATTAGCTCTTGCACAAACTGACGCCATAAAAAAAGACGGCGATACACAACGCGCTGAAAAACTCTATTACTCTCTTGCAGAATTTCATAAGGAAACAAATCCTTCTTTAAGCAAAATAATTCTTGCAAAAATGCTTAATGCACCTTTGAGTCTAAAATATTCCTATCTTTACGCAGAACTTAATGCATTATTAGGCAATGACCAAGGGAAAGATGACTATCTCGCTAAGTTTAAAAACACTTTGTTTATCGCTACGGAAAACTTAAATCTCAATATACAATTATATAAAGAACTACTCAGTCAAGAACCATTATGTCCCAAAAGAAAGGAATTATTAAAGCCATTTTTTGAGGAGGCAAGATATAATGAACTTAGCGTTGAAATCCTAATCGATGTCGCAGAAATATTTGATAAGCTTGACGACTCTGAAAATGTCAAAAAATATTTAAAAAAACGTATTGGTGAAAAACGTTATCCCATTATTGCTCATGAATTTCCCATTATTGCAAAACTTGCGGAAAAAAATAATTGTGTTTCAGACTTTGAAGAGACAATTCAAAAAATAAAAACAGCTGAATTTGAAGCTACTTCTAACTCACCGAGATTGATTTTAAGTTACATAGATAGGGAGCAGTCTTCTACAAAAGCTTTGGAATTACTCGGTAAGTGGGAAAATACTGTTCTTAAGCTTGGCAATCCTTTGAGTCAAGTTTGTCAAATTGCCTATCTTTATAACAAAATGGGCAAAAATGACATGGCGTCGAATTATTTGGAAAATTTTATGCGATCAAACCCTGAAAATGAAAGCTTAGAGGCTATTTTTCAAAACATTGAAACTTTAGTTGCGATTAATCAGAGAGAATTTGCTGTGTTCTGGTTAGACCGAGCTAAAGAAAGTGTGAAGGGTGAGATAAATTCATGCACACTTCAATTAAGCGATTTCCAACAGCTAATTAAATGCTACATTCGATTAGATAATTATGATGAAGCACTTAATTTAATCAACAATTATCCAACTCTCATGGTTAAAGCTGCAGCATGGAAATTATTGAAAAAGCATGCTCCTAAAGTAATCCTTGGATTGGGTGCTTTAATTACTGTAGGTTTAGGTATTGCAAAATTACCTTTGAAGAGATTTGTTTTCTGGCGCAGCGCTATGAGAGCCTAAGATGTTGTCCTAGATTTTAAAGCGCAAAGTTAACCTTAAACGAAGTTTAAGGTTTCATTGCGCTTTAAAAAGTTAAAGATGAATGGCCTTGCCGAGGGCATTTTCGGTAGCTTCCAAAATGGCTTCGCTCAATGTGGGGTGCGCATGGGGAGAGCTTGCAATATCTTCCAAGGTCGCTTTTTTTTCAATCGCGATGACTCCTTCCCCTATTAATTCAGAGGCATGCGGACCTATAATATGCATCCCGATCAAACGTCCCGTTTTTTTCTCTCCGATGATTTTGACAAGACCTTCTGTAAAGCCGATACATCTGGCTCTTGGGTTTGCTTTAAAAGGGCAAGTCCCGATAAGAAGCTCTAAATTAAGTGTTGTAGCCTCGCTTTCCGTCAGACCGACGCTTGCAACTTCTGGATGTGTGTAAATAACGTTTGGAATGGCAAGATAATTTACTTGAGCTTTTTTCCCTGAAATGATCTCTGCAACAGTTATTCCTTCAATGGATGCTTTATGCGCAAGCATTGGTCCTTCAATCAAATCCCCTATTGCATAAATATTTGGAATATTAGTCTGAAATCTATGGTTCACAGAGACCATTTTTTTGTCTGTTAGTGCAACACCTATTTTTTCAAGACCGAGTCCCTTAGCAAAAGATCTTCTCCCAATAGCTACTAAAACAACATCTGCTTTAAGCTCAAGCATCTCTTTATTTTGTAATTCAACCTCTAACATGACTCCATCATCTGCAATCTTACCGCTTGTAACTTTTGCTCCGAGATGAAAAACAAGACCTTGTTTTTTTAATATCTGTAAAAATGCCTTGGACAGGGTCTCATCCAAGCCATAGCAGACTTCATTTAGCATTTCAACAATGGTAACTTCTGTCCCAAGTCTCTTATAAACAGAAGCAAGCTCCACCCCGATCACCCCGGCTCCAACTACAATCATTTTTTTAGGGATTTTTTCTAAGCTCAAAGCCCCTGTCGATGAGAGGACTTTTATTTCATCGAATGGCAAAAAGGGAAGCGGTATGCTTTCAGATCCTGTTGCTATAATGAAATTTTTGGCTTCAATTATGGATTTTTCAGTACCGTTTGTAACTTCTATAGTGGTCCCATTAATAAAGCTTGCAGTCCCTTGGATGGAATCAACTTTATTTTTTTTAAAAGCTCCTTTAACACCATTAACAAGGCTTAAAACAACTTCTGATTTACGCTTCATCATTTGGGAAAAATCAGCTTTTAAGTCTTGAAATACAAGCCCTAGTTCTTTTCCATCTTGCAGCGCTGTAATGTAGGTTTCTGTTGATTGCAAAAGCGTTTTTGATGGGATGCAGCCCACATTTAAACAGGTTCCTCCCACAATATCTTTTTCGATGCAGGCAGTTTTTAGCCCAAGTTGCATAGCTCTTATAGCTGCGACATAGCCGCCTGGACCTGCACCAATCACTACAACATCATAAATATTTGACATAAGACTAAAGCTCCAGTAATAAACGTGCCGGATCTTCAAGCATATTTTTGATCATAACCAAAAAAGAAACAGCTTCTTTACCGTCGATAATGCGATGATCATAGCTTAAAGCAAGGTACATCATCTGCCGTATCACAATTTGGTCATCTACGACAACAGCGCGCTTCATGATCTTATGCATGCCCAAAATAGCGCTTTGCGGTCTATTTAAGATGGGGGTTGATAAAAGCGAGCCATAAACTCCCCCATTTGTGATCGTAAAGCCGCCGCCTGTCAAATCATCTACGGTGAGTCCGCCATCTCGAGCTTTTTTAGCATAACTTTCAATTTCTGCCTCAATTGCAGAAAATGTCAGCGTGTCTCCGTGCCGGATCACAGGAACTACAAGTCCACGGTCTGTTCCGACAGCGATCCCGATATCAAAATAATGCCGCTCTACGATATCATCTCCATCAATATAGGAATTTACGATAGGAAAAGCCTCTAATGCTGCAACAGCTGCTTTTACAAAAAAAGACATAAATCCAAGTTTTACGCCATGCTCTTTCATGAATAAATCTTTGTAGCGCTCTCTTAAGCCCATGATTTCGGACATATCCACTTCATTAAACGTTGTCAACATGGCAGTTTCGTGTTGTGCCTGGACAAGTCTTGTCGCAATGACTCTGCGTATCTTTGTCATTTTTTTGCGCGTTTCGTCTCGTGGCTTATTGATATCGCTTTTGCCCATCGTATGACTTAAAACTTTTGGCATTTCTTTTGGCGTGGCAGTTTCTTTATTTGACAGATCAGCAACCGCCTCTTTTTTTGATAAACGAGCAGAAGACTTGATTGACACAAGATTTGGCTTTTCTTCTTTTGGCTTTTCTTTTAAAAGTTCTTCTTTTTTTAGTTCAGGTTTTATTTCTTCTGATTTTTTATCATTCTGTATTGCCGTCTGTTTTTCCGACTCTACAAATCCGATCACTTGTCCGATTTTGACGACATCCCCTTCTGAAACGCTTATTGTGATTTTACCTGTTTGAGGCGCAAATAACACTTGGTTCACTTTGTCTGTTTCAAGCTCTAAGATTTCGTCATCCACTTTAACATCAGAGCCGGATTGCTTTATGATAACGCTGATAGTAGCTTCTTGAATGGACTCACCCATTGCGGGCACTTTGATTTCAGTTTTCATTTATTTGCCTTTTCATTACGGACATGATAGCTTCATATTCGAGTTTATGTATTGCATGGGAGCCAGTAGCTGGAGAGGCGCTTCTTTTTCGTCCTGCAAACTGGAGCTTTAAATGCGGCGGCAAAAGCTCATTTAAAGGGGTTTTGAGATATTCAAAAGCGCCCATATTGCTCGGTTCTTCCTGAACGTAGAAGCATTTTTCTATTTTGGAATATTTATTTAAGATTTCTTTTAGCTTAAAAATATCAAGCGGATAGAGCTCCTCGATACGCACAAGCGCAATGTCTTCGATCTTATTTTTCTTTCGCTCCAAAGCCAAATCATAATAGATGCGCCCGGAGCAAAAAATAAGTTGTTTTGCTTCTGTAATTTCCAAAGGATCATCAATAATTGCCAGAAAGGATCCCGTGGTAAAATCTGAAAGAAGACTGACGCATTCAGGGAGGCGTAAAAGCCCTTTTGGCGTAAATACAATGAGGGGCTTATAAATTTTTTGGGTGATTTGTCTTCGAATCAGATGGAAAAATTGCGCTGGAGTTGTCGGATTTACGATTTGCATGTTGTTGTCTGCTGCCAAACTTAAAAAACGCTCCAGCCTGCCGGAAGAATGTTCTGGCCCTTGTCCCTCATACCCATGTGGAAGCAGTAGCACAAGTGATGAGCGCTGTCCCCACTTTTGTTCTGCAGAAGCAATATACTGATCAATAATGACTTGCGCTCCATTTGCAAAATCTCCAAATTGAGCTTCCCAAATCGTCAAGTCATTAAGAGTCATCATGCTATACCCGTACTCAAATCCAAGGGCTGCAAATTCTGACAAAGGAGAATTATAAAGATCAAACCTTCCTTGAGTCTTATTAAGATGTTTTAGAGGGAAATAATCTTTTTCGAGAATTTGATCCACAAAAAGTCCATGACGATGGCTAAATGTCCCTCTACAGCTATCCTGCCCTGAGATGCGGATATTGGTTCCTTCTGACAAAAGCGTAGCATAACTCAAATGTTCTGCCATTCCCCAATCGATCGGTTTATTTTCCTTGACCATGCTCAAACGATTTTTAATCAGTTGATTGACTTTTGGATGGATATTAAAGTTTTTTGGCACTGTACAAAAAAGTTCTGCTAATTGCTCTAATTTATCTTTTGATACTGCAGTGTCGCTATTACCCGGCAGTTTACCGTTTGGATGCTCATCTTTTAAGGCTGTTTTTTTACTTATCGTTTGGATGGCGTTTTGAGCTGCATTTAGCGACTCTCTAAATTCAGACTCTAAGTTTTCTGCAAGTTCTTTTTCTAAAAAACTTTGATTAATCAGCTGATCCCGATAAATCTCCCTTACAGGTCTTTTTTTTCTTATCACTTGGTATTCTAAAGGTTGCGTAAATGCAGGCTCGTCTGTTTCGTTGTGGCCATATTTGCGGTAACAGTTTAGATCAATAAAGACGTCGATATGAAACTTCTGTCTTACTTTCAAGGCCAATATCGACGCAAAGACTGCGCTTTCTGGCTCTTCGACGTTGACATGAAAAACAGGATCTCCAAATGTTTTTGCAATATCTGTGCAATAAAGAGTCGATCTTGAGTCTTTTGGAACGGTCGTAAAACCGATTTGGTTGTTAACGACAAAGTGAACCGTGCCTCCTGTTGAATAGCCGGGCAGCTTACAAAACTGAAGCGTCTCATACACAACACCCTGCCCAGAAACTGCCGCATCGCCATGGATCAGTATGGCAAGTACTTTTTTTGGATCATCTTTGTAGAAGACTTGTCTAGCTTTTACTTCGCCCTCGATGACAGCGTCCACTGACTCTAAGTGACTTGGATTGGATGTTACAGAAATTTTAACAAGCTTATCTTGGGAAGTTTTGACTTCTGATGAAAAGCCTTTGTGGTATTTGACATCATAACTTCCATGAAAGCTATCTGGAATATAGCTCTCATCAAACTCTCTAAAAAGTTCTGTGTAAGATTTATTTAAGATATTGCTTAAAACATTGAGTCTACCCCTATGCGACATCCCGATGAAGAATTCCTCTATTCCATCTTCTGAACCCTTTTCGATGACGCTTTCAAGCATGGGGATCAAAGTCTCACCGCCTTCTAACGAAAAGCGTTTTTGTCCCACATATTTTGTGTGTAAAAAAACTTCCAGAAGTTCGGATTTATTCAAATGACGCAAAATCATCTGCTTTTCTTCTAGTGTAAGTTCAGGTCTTTCGTTTTCTAATTCGCTTTGAATGAACTTTTCAAGCTCGGGGTTTTGCAGCCCCATGTACTCAACGCCGATTTTGTCGCAATAAATGCTTTCTAATTTCCGGATGATTTCTTTTAAGGGCGCTTTTTTTGCACTCAGCAATCCATAGGTGCTGTAATTATCATTTAAGTTATCATTACTAAAACCATATGTTTGAATGAGAAGTTCTTTTGGAATTTCTTGATTGAGATCTGGTTGAAGAGGATTGATTTTTGCAGCCAAATGCCCGTGTGTTCTATAAGCATTGATCAGGTTTTGAATGCCTAAGTCGCTATCTGTAGAACTTATAGGGTTTGGAGCCTGTACATCCAACCCCTTAAAGTAATCTCGCCAGGAAGCATCGACCGCGCTTGGATCTTTGATATACTGCGCATACATTTCTTCTGCGATGTTGATTGTGGGATCTTCATTTTTCATATAAAATAAGATTTAACATCTTACATTTTTTTTGAAAAGAATAAAGGATCAAGGGGTCAATATAAGGGTCCAAGCTTGACCCGAAAAAATTCCCTTGCAAGATTAAAAAAAAAGTGGCACCTTGACAAGCTTTAACCTCTTTCAAATACATTCTATGGCAAGACGTAGCAGATATTTTTCTCCTGGTGCAACTTATCACGTAATGCTTCGTGGAAATAATGGACAATCTATTTTTTTAATTCCTCCACTATTACAGGGACAATTACGGGGTCAGGCTTGACAGTATGACAGATTTTTTTTTTAATTTTGCAAAATCTAAATTCTTAAGGAAAAAAAAATCTGTCATACTGTCAAGCCTGACCCCTATACTGCTTTTATGTGGGTGTGGTTCAGAAGAGCAAAGAGATACCTTAAGTGTGCATGAGATTTGCGGAAGAGACCTTGCGCATACTTCGATATATAGAGTGAAAGCTCCAGATAATTGGGTAGTGAAGCAACCGTCATATGAGGAAGGCCTTGAGGATACAAAAAAAGCGCTATGCGAATTTTATATTCAAGATGAGTCAAACGAAATTCGGATTACCATTCATAATTTTCCTTCCAACAACCTAAATGAGCGGATCCCTCCCTCTCTCCAAATCATGCGCTGGAAAAGGCAGTTTGATTATTTGGATCCCGCCACAGTCAATATCATTCCGCAATCTTTTGCAGGCTATGTAGGAGCTTTTTTTGAGGCAATGGGAGAGATAAACGGAGTCGAAACCGGCATTTTAAGCTTTAGCATGCAACTTAGCCCAAAACATTATCAGACTCTAAGCATGTATCAGGAAGACCAAAAAAAAGCAGACTTTACGATCAAAGCTACAGGGCTTAGCGCTCTTATCGAAAAGCATAGAAAAGCAATTTTGGCCTTTGCTCGTACATTTGAACTCATAGACGAGATCGGATATCCATGATCAAAAGTCTCTATCATTTTTTAGGCGGCGTAAAATTTGCCATTTTTTTAATAGCTTCTGTCACCGTTTTTGTTATTGCCGGAACCATTATAGAGTCTAAAACAGAATCGCATAACTTCGCTGCAAGCCTCACCTATCATAACCCCATTTTCAGTCTTCTTCTATGGGGATTTTTTATTAACATTTTGTTTTCTGCGACAAGGCGCTTTCCTTTTAAAAAAAGACACATTCCATTTTTGATCACGCATCTTGGTCTTTTAATGATTCTAGGGGGAGTTTTAATCAAAAGCAATTTTGGCACGCAGGGCTCTTTAACTATGATGGAGGGCGCCGGCAGCGACCAAATTTATTTGGCAGATACCTATGTGATACATGTTGAAGATAAGCAACATTTTTACGACTTTGATTTGAAAGATAAAAATAAAAAGTTTTCCAATCTTAACATCAAGGTTTTAGATTACCATCCGCATTCTTCAGAAACTTTGGAAACATGGATTAAAAATGATCAGGTCTTTATTTATGGCTATAAACCCTTTCCCCTAAACGATGCGCTAACAACTTCTCCAAAAACATCAAAAGCTTCACTTCTATCAGATTATCCCGATTTTGAACTTGCAGGCTTTGATATTTTAAGCGAAGAGATCACAGTTGAAGTTTTAAGCCGTGAATATTATTTAAAGGGACTTAAATTAATTGTTAAAGAAAGAAAAACAGGAAATATCCTCTATGCAAACAGTTTAAAAGAAGCTCTTGAAAAGCAACTTGAAATTTGTGGTGTAAATTTTACATGTTCGCTGGATTTTAATTTTTCAACCTTTTTAAAGTTTTCAGAGCCTAGTCTCAAAGCTAAATTTACAAAAGAGAATCAACTTGATGAAGAAATTTTAGTAGCCCTTGATAACAAAAATGCCCTTGAAAACATTAATCTTACAACACCTTATCTTGGAAACAGTCCCTATATTGTAGAGCTTGTAAGAGAGCCGCTTTTGATGTTCATTCAAGATTTGGATAATGATATTTTTGTCTTTGTGTATGACAGATCAGGCAGAGTTTATTGTGAGGCCTTCCTTAAAGGTCACTTAAATTCGTTTGTTTCCTATGATAAGGGCTTTCATGGCTACGCGACACAATTTAATTTTCCTTTAAATATATCTACAAGAGAAGATATGGAAGCATATCAGGTTCAATGCTTAAAAAATAGTTTAGCAACAAACGCACTCTGTAGCCCTCCGCTAGAACTTTTAAGAAAAGCGTGTAAAAAACAAAATTTAGATTTTTCGGAAGTTTTAATCAATTATCTAACGAACATAGATGCCTCTCATGAGATAGTTTATAACGGTGATTTTTGCTTACCGGAACTCGATTTGCAAATGATCGATCCGCTTCAGCTTAAAGCATGCGCTTGGATTAGTACGCTTTTGCCCGCAATCATGCAAAAATTAGAGAAGGGTCATGATCTTATTGATCTGTTGGATATAACAGGCTGGCCCCTAATTGCACCTTTAAAAGAAATCAAAAGCCATCTTAAAGCA
The DNA here is from genome assembly GCA_041691015.1 of Parachlamydiaceae bacterium. GTDB lineage: Bacteria > Chlamydiota > Chlamydiia > Chlamydiales > Parachlamydiaceae > JBBSJT01. Next base: position 18,711 of record JBEPVN010000027.1, read on the forward strand.
AATCAAAATGAAGTGCCTCTTTTAATCGATGCTTTAACCGAGCAAATTTATGCCTTGTCAGAGCAATTGCCAAAGTTACAAATTCATTCTACCAATTCCATTTTTTCAAGCTATCTAAGGCTATATGGCATTCGTTTAAATCAGTTTACAGCTGATGCTTCACAAGAATCCATTCATGAAATCGCGCTTGAATGCCCGCTCACCGCAAAGCAGCAAAAACTAAAAAAATTACAAAAATTAGAAAATAATACCCCTTTAATTCAGTTGAGATTAAACAATGAATTTATGTCACTTAAGCTAGATCCTTTCGGAACGGGCTTGAAATGGCCAACTTCAGATGGAAATTACTCGCTTCGGTTTCAGCCGAAGTTTAAAACAATCCCCTACCGCTTGCGGCTGCAAAATGCACGGCAGATTCAGTATCCAAACTCCAACTCTAATTATAGTTTTGAAGCGGATTTAATTATCACTGACAAAAAGAATCTGAAAACGGAAGAAACTACCATCAGCATGAATCATGTCCATGAAACATGGGATGGTTACCGCTTTTATTTGAGTAATATATCTCAAAACTCTGAAAATGAAATCAGCCAAGTCCAAATTGTCGTCAATCACGATCCGGCTAAGTATTACTTGACTTATCCGGGCGCGCTTATATTAAGTTTCGGTATAATATCTTTGTTTTGGCTTAGTAAGTATTTTAAATAAAAGTAAAAAAAATAATAATTTTAATTTACATTAATTATTATTTCATATACAATATATTTTAAAACACAAGGATTAATAATGTTTAATTTACCTATGAATCTAGAACAAGTTACTACCAATCAGCAATTTGACCAAATCTATATGCCCTTAGAAAAATATAATACAGGAAAGCAAGATGGTGAACAAATTTGTACCTTCTACTTTATCCGCCACGGTGAATCTACTGCCAATGCTAAAAAACAAAACGCCGGGGCCACTCTCGATGTAGATTTAACAGATGAAGGGGTAGATCAAGCCAAAATTGCCGGAAGCTACCTTGCAGAACGCGTATCAAACTTTTCTGCTGTCTACTGCTCTAAACTGAAGAGAACGCATCAAACAAAAGAAGCAATTAATGAAACATGGAAGGAAGCGACAAAAACCTCCTTACCTGAACAGATCATCCGAGAGGAATTTAATGAAAAGCATTACGGCGGTTTAGAGCTCACTCAGAAACCAAAGAACGCGGAAGCAGCAAAAGAGATTGAAGAAGCAAAAGCAAAAAAACAAAGTGATAAATCTAAGCCAAAGCCTTTTCACGAAAGGTATGTTTATAAAGCAATTAGTGATCAGGAGAGTATACAAGATGTATATAATCGGGTAACTAACGCTTTAAATGAGATTGCTCCAAACCATCTAGGAAAAAATGTTTTAGTCGTCACGCATTTTGCGTTGATGCGCGCTGTGATGGAATCAAGTGTCGCCTTTAGTGAAAATCCCCGAGATTTAGATTCTCACCAGATAAGCATCGCTAACACAGGTATTTTAGTGCTAGAAAGTGACGGGAAACAATGTCATCCTAAAGCAATTAATGGGATTGTCTTTAAGAGCCTTTAGATTAGTAGAGAAAAATAAAGAATCTTATTTTAGCCGAACAGTTTTAAGCCATTTAAATTAGGGAGATAACTCAAAACTCTGAAAATGAAATCAGCCAAGTCCAAATTATCGTCAATCACGATCCGGCTAAGTATTACTTAACTTATCTGGGCGCGCTTATTTTAAGCTTTGGGATTATTTCGTTATTTTGGCTCGGCAAATACTTTAAATAATAAAACAATAAACATTGAATTAATAAACTAATAAAGATTATAATATATGTTATAATTAAAGAGGTTATTAATGTCAGTTCCTCCTTCAAAGCCAAAAATTAATCCTCCGCACACAGTAACTCAAGAAATTCCAAAAACCGAAAACTCTGATTTTCTTAAAAAAATGACAAGTGTTGTCTTGCCATTAATCGCATCTTTTGGAGCTACCTTAGCAAGTTTTATAGTAACAGAGCGAACAATTACCGGAAAAACAAACGTTATTCTAGGAACAACAATTGCTTCCATTTTGGCTCTTGTTGCTTTGGGACTGATGAGTTTTGCTGTAGCGCAAGCTATGTCTTCTAGTCCTAAGACAAAACCTGCTGCAAAACCTGCCAAACCACAGGCTCTAAAAGTTCAGCCTCCAGAAAAAGTTACACTGAAACCTGAAGTAAAAGTTGAAGAAATTAAAGCGCAATTACCTTCTATCGTAGAAAAACCTTTTGTGCCTATTTATATGAGCCCGCTACAACCATCAATTCATGTAAAAGCAGCAGATACTAACAAAGCGCCAGAACCTAAGAAACAAAATGATATAGTATGCGAATTTTCACAAGGAAGACTTACTGATGTGCGAAATGCTATCGGGATTATAAATAACGATGACGACAATTTAGGCTCTCTTGCTTGCGCCGTGATTTGTATGAAAGCCACTCTGTCCTTTTTAGAAAAGGGAGTGCCCAAAACAGACAAAGAAATGTATTCCCTTATCGATCAGGGCGTCAGTTTTTACAAAGAAAAAAGATTTTCAGGTACTGTATTATTTGCAGATGTTTTAAATATGCTAAAACCCATCGAAAGACAAAAATTAGAAATTATTGAGCCCAAAGAAAAAGATGTCAGTGCTTCCGCTCTTTCAGAATCTTCTTTTATTCCGCTTGCATATACAGATGAGCATGAACTTACAGCTGATGTAAATATTTATTTAGATAGAACCTTGAATTATCTATCAAAAAAAGCAAATGAACGGGATCAAAAGACATGCGCCATCTTAACTACGAGCCCGGCAAACGGTGCTACCAATGCAACTGTTGTCATTATGTTTGATGAAAATAAAAAACCTGTTCTCTTTAATTCCCACGGCCAAACGTATCAGGGAGAATCTAAGGGAGCATCTTTACTTAAATTTGAAAATATGAACCAACTGAACAAATACATTAAAGAGACGCTTTGTTATGGCGTTGGCGGTAGTTTTCAGTTTCAGGTTTTAGGAAACGCTACTTAATTAATTAATAATTAGAGTGTTATAGATTGAAATGAATAAAATCCATTTTCTTCTAAACACTCTTTTTTTATTGCCTTTTTTAAAGTTTTTCCCCATAATGAATTTAATCTTTTATAAAAATAAATGGCTTTAAAAAGTTATGGAGAAATAAAGTAAAAATGGCTAAGTTAATTTTTGATCATAATGACGAAGAAATCGAATTACCGGATGATTCCCCTCTTACAGAAGCTTGTGAAGAAGCGGGCGTTCCTTTTGCATGCACTGAAGGAGTTTGTGGAACTTGCGTTATAGAAATTCTGGAAGGTCAGGAAAATTTGAATACGCCAACGCAGGAAGAACAAGATTTTCTTGGAGAAGGCACGGCGGATGAAAGACTTGCATGCCAATGTAAAATTAAACAAGGTTGTGTCAGAATCACATTTTAAAGGAGACCTTAGATGACAACTCAAAATACTACAATTCACCGTCATATGACGATTGAAGAAATTTTATCTCTTTTCCCGCATAAAGCGCAGCGCTTATCTCATGAGATCACAAGCGCAGGGTTACATTGCGTTGGATGCCATGCGGCAACTTGGGAGACTTTGGAAGCGGGAATGCTAGGTCACGGAATGAACAATGACCATATCGAGCATTTGCTTGGCAGATTAAACGCGCTTTTAGCAGAAGAAACAGATGCTTCAACAATTACTATTACACCAAGAGCTGCAGCTAAGTATATGCAAATTTTAGAAAGCGAAGGAAAGTCCGGTTACGGCGTTCGTTTTGCTGAAAAAATGGCAGGCTGCAATGGTTTTGAATATCTACTGGACTACTCTGAAAAAGCGGCAGAGGATGATGTCATTTTTGTTTCCCAAGGCATTGAAATCCATGTTCAAAAAGATATGGTTGCTCGTTTGCTTGGCGCAGAAATCGATTTTATCGATGGATTGCAAGGCTCAGGCTTTAAGATCAGCAACCCGAATGTACGCTCTTCATGCGGCTGCGGCACATCTCACGGCTACTAATTTTGTAGTTTAGCCTTTAGCTAGAATGTCATTAATTTAGAGACATTCTAGCTAAAGTCACTTAAACGCCCCCTTTAATATTAAAAAAATAAATATAATAGGTCAGAAATTGTTGCTATGATAGCATCATTAACTTGATCTATTTTGAAAGAAAGTTCATGGTGTGGTCAACCAAGGTATAGAAATTGATGACCCCATCTTTACAAGAATTAAAAAATAAAATTACCCTATTAAGCACTCCTAAGCAGCTCGAATTGTTCGGAAAAACATTTAATGCCTCAGAGCTTTTTGATCTATTGACTCTCATACAACATGATAAAACCGCAATCAACGGCAAGCTCAATCCCATACTTGCAGGTGTTTCCCACGAAGTTTTTTTCCAGGTCCTGCCTGAACTCTCAGATATGGAAACAATGATCTTACAGCAAGAAAGCTCAACAATACCTGTGCAACATCATCTGACAGCTCTTTATCATGAAAAGAAAAAGACGCTTCAGGAAATTGAAACTGCTTACTTAAGTTTGGAAATGCTGATCGAACATATTGAAGTTGAAAAAACGGGAATCGAAGATTGCGATGAGCTTTTAGAAAAAATCAACGGACTTAAAACAACCTCAGAATCTCTGCTTCATCTATTAAATCAAGCCCTAAAACTCGCTTGGAATTCAGACCGTGCAGACCTCATTGAAAATTTAAGTCTTTTAAAAGAAACGATTCAAAAATATAAGCTTTATTTCATTAGCGATCTTTATACGGAATTTCGTGTGAAGCTTAATGCAGTTTATGCAGACACAGATGCTAGCGGTAAAACAATTCCTCTTTTAAATGACCTTCCTGCAATAGAAGCCCTATCCAAGCTTTCCATATGGCACCTACAGGATTATTTTGATCTTGGACTCCTTCCAAATAATACTCTAGATTCATTAGAGAAAATCGAAAATAGGAAAACACTTATCTTGGAAGCAAAAACAAATCTTGAAAAACTTAATCTTCTAACACTTGAAGATCTCAAAAAAGCTAATATCTACTCTAAAAAAGCGCTGCAAGAATTCTTGAAGATCCACAATTAAAAATTATTTCAACACTTTTAGAATATCTTGATAGACAACATCTGTATTGTTCTCACCTTCAATGTTTTTTAAAAGATGTTTATTCTTATAGAACTCAATTAAAGGCTCAGTCTGGTTTTTATACACCCGTAAGCGCTCTTCGACAACTTGTTTTTGGTCATCTGGTCTTTGGATGAGTGAAGAATTACAAATATCGCAATGGCCTTCTATTTTTGGAGGAGAAAAATAACTGTTATAGACATGGCCGCAAGATTTGCATGTTAATCGCCCTGAAATCCGCTTGACAACACTTTCATCGCTGCATTTAAGATTTATGACTTTTACAGCTTTATCGCTCTTTTGATCAGCCAAAAAACTATCTAACGCTTCAGCTTGTGGAATTGTTCGCGGAAATCCATCTAAAAGATAACCATTTTTACAATCAGGGTTTGAAATGCGGTCAAAAAGCATGGCAAGAACAAGTTCATCAGGAACCAACCTGCCAGAGTCCATATAGCCCCTAACTTGTTTTCCAAGCGGCGTTTTATTTTTTAAGTTTTCGCGGAAAAGATCCCCTGTGGAAATATGGGGGATTGTAAATTCTTTAGAGATCCTAACTGCTTGTGTTCCCTTGCCGGAGCCTGGCGCACCTAGCATGACGATGATGTTCATGAAGTTTTCCGTTTTTAATGTTATCAGAATGAAAGTAGATGCCACTATAGCTGAAAACAGGAGGAAAAAGCAAGTTTTTTTAGTGTTGATCATCGTTTAAATCAGCCTATAAAATTTAAATTATGTTGTATCAAATTTCTTAGAATGAAGGCAACAAGAAAAGAAGAAGAACTCTTATGGATAAAGCAATATTGTTGTAGCACTACTTCGTAGTG
>JBEPVN010000028.1:0-24612 GCA_041691015.1 Parachlamydiaceae bacterium
AAGTATAATCAACCCCACCAATATTATTTAATAAAAATCACATAAATTCGGTAAAACACCCCCCCAAAGTCGGTAAAACACCCCCCCAAATGAATAAATAATATTTTTGTCCACAAAGCTTTGATGTTTTAACATGCGGAAGGAGGGGGGATCAGGGACTTTTTCAAAAAATCAAATACATAAAATGATATTCTTCGTTCTTTTTCTCCAATGTTGGTCGGTGATCCCCCCCCCCTCTAAATTTTTAAGGATTTACTTCATTAATCGGAGATGAAAGCGCTTTTTTTGCATCTTTTATCATGTTTCTAAATCGAACAGACGTTTTGCCGTCTTTTTCTATCCACTCAAGTAAATATCCAGGGATATTATTATCTTTGACAGATTTTCTCAGATCGTACTTAAATTTTTTCAATTCCTGTTCACTCCCTGATTTTTCATGGAGCGTTTCTATTGAAAATACCCAACTATCGTTTTGTGTCCCAACATGCTTCCTAGCCGTCCTGTAGAGAAACCTTTTGAGACCTGATGTGATTTTAAAGTATTCTGGATGAACCTTTAGAAGAGCTCCTTTATGGCAAGTAATTTCATAGAGCCATTCTGAAAGAGTTATCCGAAACTCCTTAACGTCTTTCCGTTCTGTATACCCCCAATTATCAATGAATCCAAAACCTCCTCTATAGCGATAATCTTCATTATGTATCGTTGTTTCAATACCAGTAAGCTGAAGTCTTGCAAGGCTTGCTTCTATTTCTTTTCTGTTCTTTTTTCCATCGTGCTTATAGATTGCTTTAAGAAGCTCGTGCCGTGGAATAGTAAGGGTTCTAGGTGGAATGTCAGACTTAGAGTTGATTATTTCTTGTAATTTACTAGAAACAAAAAGGATAATATCCCAATCGTATATACTTGCTACGTAATGCTCTCTATGACCACTTATCTTTACTTTTGATTTCCCATCTGGACTTTCGTAGATGATAGGTTCCGTTCTATGTTTTGATAGAGACACAAAAGGAACCTCCATAAGTTCCATGACATCCCTTATGTCTCTTGGGTCTTTTACAAATAGTGTAGGTTCTCTAATTATTTTATTTCTTGATTTGTCTGCTGGTTTTTTCTTTCTTTTTTTGATCTTATCTGGAGGCAGTATTTGTACTTCCTCTTCTGATTCTTCAATTGGATCTTGTGTTTTTTCTTTGGTTGGTAAAATAATCTCTTGTTTTGACTCAATGATGATTGGTTTCTCTTCAACTTCTGGTTTGGGTGTGGATTCCAGTTCTATTGCTTGTTGTGGTTCTGGTTGAGGTAAAATAACCTCTTTCACTTCCTCTTCTCCAAAGATTTTGGCCACCCCTACAAAAAATCTATAAATAGCTTTTTTCATAGTTTTTACTCCTAATATTTTTTGTAAGAAAAGCACCGCCACAATCTTTTTGTCAATGCTTCGAAAGACACTTTTACATCGTGACGGGGGACTCCTCCCCCGTCACTCTAAGTTACCAAATCACCGGATGATGTTAGACTCTTTTAACATGAAGTACGCCGTCATCATCCTGAACCTCAAATAATGTGTACCCATTGGACTCGCAATACCTTCTGCACCAACCCTCAAGTAAGGATTCAATATCGAGGCCAGGTATTATTGGCATTATGACTGGGTTCGTTGAGCAGTCATAAGACATTTCCAAGACATCAAACTTTGGTATTTTACCTCCTGAATTTCTTTTTTGAAGGGAGACGAACTCATAGAAAGCCATAACCCGACGGTAGGAGTGAGTGGCTAGAAACCAATCATCAATTGGCTGATGGGATTTATTATATCTTTTTGTCCTTTGGTTATGACTAATATGATCAAAGAGCTTTTGATAATTTTTAAGCCTTGTCTTATGCCCGTTTCTTTCATTGGTTATCGTAATCATTTTGCGTTCCTCTTCCTTAAATGTTCCAAGCATTCTAAAACCCAGGTACACTGAAGGCATGCGCCTGTTTTACAATGCGGTGCATTCTTGTGGCGGTAGGGAGGAGTGAAATAGACTACAGCCTTCCTAACGCCACACTAATAAAAAAGGGCAGAAATTATCTACCCTCGTTCAACTTTTAGACGTTAGAAAAGAATGTTTACGGCCTTCCGGCCACTTAAGGATTAACTTGAAGAATCGCCCAGCGTGGGCTAGTTTTATTGCAGCCATATCAAACCTCATGCTGTTTGGTTGGTTAGTGGCGCATGTCGTGTATGAAGCACGCGTGCGTCACGCATCGCGACCTATTCGCGATACTCTTTAATCGTATAACGATATCTTGGCAAAAGTCAAATCTTTGTATATTTTATTCCCTAAAAATTTCAAGCAATGTTTTGATAATATGTTTTTGAGTTTTTTTATCTATACATCCCAATTTTCTTATCAGTCTTGATTGATCAACTGTCCTCATTTGGTCAAGAGCAATCTGCCCCTCTTTATCGTCAAACTTTAATGATATCCTTGTTGGATATTTTTTTATTTTTGTTGTCATTGGAGCAACAATAACCGTTGATAAAAAGTGCATCTCATTAGGAGAAATGACAACGCAGGGTCTCGTTTTTTTTATCTCTGACCCCTTTGTTGGGTCTAGATTAATTAGGAATATTTCAAACCTCAAAGGTTTTTTTGTGTTGGATTCTACCATTCCCATTCTTCATCGTCCCATCTGTTTTTCATGGCAAGGATATCATTACTCTCGCTATCTTCTGTGTCTAAATCTGATTTGAAAAGATTTTCCCAATTGCTCCTTGATTTATCAGGAGCCTTTAAAATCAGGCAGTGATTTATCAACTCAGCTTCTACAGTATCCATAAAACCACATTGTTTAATGATATTTTGAGGCAATCGAATCCCCCTTGAATTCCCTATTTTTATAAGATCAATCTGCATTTTTTCCCCCTTGAATTTCTTGTGGTAACCACACAACATAGTAATTACTATATAATTACAATTTGGATATTGTCAAGTTTATAAAGGGGAAATACAAGAATATGGCGTAAGGGATTAAAAAATAAAAAAAGCCCCCCGCAAAAGTCTTTTGCGGGGGGCTTGAGATTAACAGATTTAGAATCATGTCCTTAAGTTTCTGCACAACTTATTTTAATTGGTTGAGAGCCAATGGAAGTGTAATATAATGTGTATAATGATGTGTTTCAAATGAGATATTAAAAAGATTTACACTTTCTCAGTATACGATATATTGAAGGTAGATGACACTCTAAAATTATCTATCAATTATTTTACACACATTATATTACACTTCCATCTGAACGAACACTTTTGGGGGTTCTTCCACACGACCCCTTCCATGACATCTTGGTTAAAAATATGGGAGCATGACCCTTATGGAGCCTCAATTCAATACCCCTAGAATTCCAGAAGAGCCCATTTATTTATTCTGGTATTTAATTCCAAGATAGCGCAGAAGACCGTATGGATAATCTTGGCCTCCAAAAAAGGAGATTATTTTACCATTCTTATCACCTAAATTATAATTAGTAATAACAATATCGCGAGGAAGATTGGGATGACTCATTTTAGGGTCTGAATTACCATAAGGGCCATAAGACTTTAAGTTAGTATGAAATGTGACAGATTCTATAACGCCAGGCGCACTTCTTCCACTAATTGATACAAGTTTTTCATCTTTTTGCAATGAGAATTCTCCATTTCCTCTAAGATTATAGTCATTAGGATAGTCAATTACCGGAGTTGTGCTTTGAAGATCGTTATCTTTATAAAATTCAAAACCGCCTATCCCAATGCCCTCAGTTCCTCGATATGTAGTACGAACTGTATGCACCTTAATTTTGTTTATGTCCCTAACATCTAGGAAGAATTTAACTCCTGTGCCCCCAAAAGAATGGTTCTCAGTAGTTTGTTGGGATATTATCTCTTGATGTCTTTTTTCTTCTTGCGCTGCAGCCTGTCGAGCATTCTCTTCAATTTGAAGTCGTTGAGCTTCCATTCTTTCTTTATACTGTCTCATTTCCAACTGTCGTCTTTCTTCAGCCAGGCGAGCTTCTACTTGGAATTGGCGAAAGATCTCTGCTTGCGCTGCAGCCTGTCGAGCATTCTCTTCAATTTGAAGTCGCTGAGCTTCCATTCTTTCTCTAGCTAGGCGGTCTCTCTCGTCCTGTTCTGCTTTTTCTTTATCTCGTCGTATTTTATCCAAGCGGTCTTTTTCATCCCGTACAGCTTCTTCTATTTGTGCTTTTTTCACATCCAGCTTTGCTAGTTCCAACTCCCTACCTTGCGCTATAAGACGTAAGATCTCTTTTCTCTCGGATTTATAGATAGTTTTGGACAATGGCTTTAAAAGAGTCGTGATGAGGGATTCATTAATCTTTTGGATGACATCATTTTCAAAACATCCAGAAAAATAAATTTCAGCCTGATTTACGCTCTCAATAGTTTGGTGATCTTTTGAAGCTTCACTTAAAACCTGTGCCATAAAATATTTCATTTCTGATGAAATCATATCCTTAATATGAATTTCTACATCTCTTATTTTCAAATCCCTGTATTGATCTATAAGACGTAAAATATCTTGTCTTTCGGATTCAAAAATACTTTTTGATAGAGGTTTTAAAAGGATTGTGATAGAGGATGCGTTAATCTCTTGAAGAATATCTGCTTCAAAGTTTCCTGAAAAATACTCTTTGGCCTTACTTATAGAAACGACTGTCGTATAATCTTTAGGAGCCCTATCTATTACCTGCTCCATAAAACGGTTCATTTCTGATGAAATTATATCCTTAAGGTCACTTTTTACATCAGAGCTATAAACAGCCTCAATGTTTATTTTGTTAATTTCAGAAGCTGTTATTTGATTAATTTTATTAAGTATTACTTCCCTTTCCTGAAAATCAAAGTTGTTTTTAGGCATGGGAAAAATGCAGTTAGTATTACTCCAGAGAGCCAATTTCCCCATATCTTCAACTTTACCCTCAAGATATTCCATAAGTGTTTCAGGGGTATTTTTGATACTTTTTGTTATAACCAATAGGCTTGATTTTTCAATAATATTAATATTTTCAGGGAAAAGTTTTTTTGAAACCTCTATTGAAAAGTCAAGGGATTCACCTCGGCCTGAAGTTATTTGATCTTGTCCTGTGACAAAAACCAGGCGTGTGGATCGGGCACCTTCAATAATATGCTTTATGAAAGAGCTGGCCAGAATATTGACAACCGTTCCACGGGTATCTTTAAACCCAGGTAAATCATAGAAAACAAGATTATCTATAGTTGTACACTGGGGTAGAAGTGTTTGAGACCCCTTATGTCCAATTCTCATCGCTAATGGATTGTTGGGATCAACGAGTTCTATATCTTCATTGTCGTTAGGTCTTAGTTCAATACCCTTGAGATAATTGATCAAGGTACTTTTTCCAGACCCTGTCGCCCCTAAAACAACAACAATATCTTGATCTTTGGAAGAATGGATAAGGGAGTCATTGACCCTCAAATGTTCATCTAAAAGGGATTTCATTTTCTGATACGTTGTCTGTTCAGGAGCATCCGTACATTGAGTCTCTGAGCATAAAACAGCAACCAACGAACAAAAAGCTATGGCGAGGAATTTCAATTTATTTGTTCTCATATTGACATCCTTAAAATTTGTTTAAAACACGATATAACAAGGGTAAACGTAGTTCAAAACCAACCTTAAAACAATGCGGAAAATTTCGTTGGGGGGTATTGGCGACCCCGCCAAAATATTGATCGTCGGCTGTTTCCGGCGGCCTAAAAACATAAATGCACTGGTACAGCCAATCAAAGGCCAAACAAAAACACCAAAAATATATATGTTAGCTCGGCGTTAGAAAGGAAACCAAAAACGCCACTGTTGGGGGCGGCATATTAACAAAAACCGTGCCTGTTTTTTCGTCTTTCCCCCCAACCACTCTAAGCACCCTGGTTTGAGAACTTTATCCCAGAACTTGCCCACAGTTTTTGTGGGTAAGTTTTGATGGGTGGTTTTTTTCCTGCGCTACATAGCCAGAGCCTTGGACAGGAAGTCGATCCCCCCTGCCGCTATCCGCAGTCACTGGCAAGGACAGTGCGCACTTACGCACGTTGTGCTTTTCTGGTCTGGCCGACGGCTGCAAGGTGGAGTATTTTCCGTGAAAAAGTAACTGCCGTAGCTACGCTACCAAGATCATAGTTTTCTGCCGCACCGATACCTGCTAATCCAAGCGGCTAAGCTTGCGTGGTAAGGATACAAATGCTCGGGTGCTGGAAGCCCATTGGCGGTAGCGACGGCTTTGGCGATTCTAATTTGAGCTGGGTTTGAAGGACGGCCATATCGCTGCTTTTCTTTTTTTGTACGCTCTCCTCTACAAAATTTCCCGAAAAATTTGACAAATTCTTCATCCTCTTTTTCAACCCATATTCGAACCTGAACCAGTCCTTTTTCTTCCATTCTTTTGCGATAAGCTTGCATTCTTTCTGTCATCATTCAATCCCATTTAAGCTGCCGGTTAGGCTATGTTAGCACGATTAAAAGTGTAACGCACTTTTAATCGTGCGTAAGTGCGCCATTACTGGATTTCGGATTTTTTTGATTTTTTACCCGCAGGTCTTTGCCACCCTTTCTGACATCTTTCCGGTTTTTGTTTTGGGTTAAGGGAAGAAAATTTTTCTCCCCTTAACCAGTGAACATCGGATTGATCTGAAGTGTTTTGCTGACCATCGTCGCTTGCGACGAAGCGATGTTGCACAGCAACGTATAAGCGCGCACTTCGAAAATTTCTTCGTGAACGACCGATTGGTTTTTTCAATTCCAATCGCCGCGCCTGTAAAATTTTTGACAGATTGGTTGAGTAACGAGAGGAGAATTTTTTCTCCTCTCGTTACTTCTCTCTGCACAAAAAAAATCCTCAGAGTGAAAAAACCCAGCTAATGAGATCAACAACAAAAAAATCCAAAATCACCAAGTGCGCACTTAGGCGCGTTGGCGCCTTTCGAGCCTGACCGGCGGTTTAATTGATTAATTTATGTAGAACATGGCGCAAAAAATTTTGTTAAAACGGCTCATCATTGGCGATTGATTTTTTCAATTCTCATAGAATTTCTCGTCAAAATTTTGATTGGGTAATGGATTTTTTTGGATTAAACTCCCATAGTCAGCATCCGAAACAGAAATCATAAAAAAACTTAATTAAACCGCCGGTCAGGCTAAGAAGCGATGTATCGCATTAGTGCGCCATTCTGGATTTCGGATTTTTTTGATTTTTTTTCCTGCAACCCTTTCCATCTATTTTTTTGGAGCCTTCGGGTTTTGATTTGGGGTGAAGTGGTAAAAACTTTTTACCACTTCATCGGATAGGTTCTATCGCTTGGCATGAAAAATTTTTGATGGGTTGGATGTTTGGACACCGGATTGGTCTGACAACGAAGGGGAATTTTATCCCCCTTCGTGCAGCCCCAACAGAAATTGATTTGATGATGGTCGCCTGACAGGTTTTGAAAAAACAAATCGACCGTTCACGGAGAAATTTTCGAAGTGCGCGCTTACACGTTGCTTTGCAACATCGCTTTGCCGCAAGCGGCCTAACCTTTCCAAGCCGAAGAAAAACCAGTGCCAAGCAATGAAAAATTGTGATAAGGTTCGAGGTGACAGGGCTGCTATTTTTCTTCACGAAGCAACCCATGTTTCAAATCCAAAAAATACCCCATATCAAAAAATGCACACAGAAGGCCGCCAGATGCCCTCTAAGGGAGTCGCCCATGTCTTGCCCTGTAAGATACAACAAAACGCTTGTACGGCCTTCTGTGTGATTCTGACGGGCACTTAAAAGTGGATGTTAATGGTTTATTAACAACTTCTATTTTTTTGGGTGATTTTTGGCGGAAAATTTCATCCTGTGAAATTTATTTAGGACAAGACCCCGCAAAGGCAAGAAAAATGCTATGGAACCCTTGGATTTCTGGTTAGTGGTTTATTACTAGCTCCTTAAGTTTTGGTTCTGGCTGCCTTGTTCCCTTCCCCATGCTGATTGATGGGTTATCGAGGTTTACCCAACCCTTGATCCATTGCTAAGCCTAAAATCCTTTCACCAAAAAAATCGCTTGCATGGTAGTTAGTTTTTTTTGCTGTGTTATTTTCTCGGTCTGTCAGTTCTGGTTTTGGATCAAGGTTAGGAACTTTGAAAATTTTAATGATGGATGTTTCCGTGATCCATTTTTGGATTTGTACACATGCGTTTTCCACAGCGAAAACGGTTTAGTACAAGTTTATAGTGTACTAAGTTTAAATACAGTTTAGGAAAACGAAAAACCAAATTGAAAAACAAATAGTAAATTGATTTTTAACGTTTTTTTTTCAAAAAAAGTCCGCAAAATACCCCCCTAAAGTCCGCAAAATACCCCCCTAAAGTCCGCAAAATACCCCCCTAAAGTCCGCAAAATACCCCCCTAAATGAATAAGTTCTATTTTTATTCACAAATTTTGTCCACAAAATACAAAAAGTCCGCAAAATACCCCCCTATTTTTACTGTATTTCATTAGGGTTTTGATCATTTGAAAGCATTTTGCTAATTTCTTTCCTCATATTTAGGAAACGGACGTATGTTTTTCCATCCTTCTCAATCCAATTCATGAAGTAAGCTGGTATATCATTATCAGATACAGCTTTTTTCAAATCATGCTTAAATTTCTTGAATTCCCGCTCGCTACCTGACTTTTCATAAATGGTTTCTACCAAAAAATCCCACTGGTTTTGATTGCCAACGTGCTTCCTTGCTGTTCTATAGAGAAATTTTTTAATGCCTGAAGTGATCTTAAAATATGCAGGATCAGTTTTTAACAAAGCTCCTTTCTTACAAGCTCCATCATAAAACCACTCTGAAAGTGTTATGCGAAACTCTTTAACATCCTTTCTTTCTGTATAACCCCAATTGTCAAGGAAACTGAACCCACTTTTATAACGGCAGTCTTCATTCCATATTGTTGTTTCTATAACTGTTGATTGGAGCCTTTTTAAGCTTTCTTCCAAATCTTCTTTTTGTTTTTTTCCGTCATGCCTGTGAAGTTCTTTAAGAAGCTCATGGCGAGGAATAACAATGGTTCTTGGTGGAATATCCTTATTAGAGTTAATAACTTCTTGTATCTTGCTCGCAACGCACATAATAATGTCCCAATCATATATACTTGCTAAATAGTGGCCTGTAAGGGGGGTTATTTTTACTTTAATGGAACCATCATGGTTATCATAAATCATAGGTGATGTTCTCTTTTTATATATAGATACCAATGGAACTCCCATAAATTCCATAACATCCCTTATGTCCCTTGGGTCGATTTTTACTTCTACCAGCTCTCCATTTATTGATTTTTTACGCCTTGCCTTTGTCTTGTATTTCTTGCTCTGTTTTTTTTCTTCAACATCTATTTTTAGTGCGGATTCCTGATCTATTGCTTGTTGTGATTGTGGTAAAATAACCTCTTGAACTTCCTCTCCTCCAAAACTTTTAGACAGTCGTCCCAAAAAATTGGAAATTGATTGCCTCATAGTTTTTACTATGGATTTACTCATAGTCTTTCTCCTGATATTTTTCATAAAACAAGCACCTCCCTAATCTTTTTGTCAATACATAGAGCATGGTAGACGTTGGATTATATGCCACGTCTACCATTCTATATTTTGGATATAATAGTATTTATTCTTCTACCAACTCAGAGAGTCCAAACCCATGCTCTATGCAATATTCTCTACACCAGTCTCTTTTTATGGGTTCCAGATCAAGACGGCGTGTAAAAAGAAATTGTGTTATATGTTCCCTGTTTCCTTTGACGATTTCAACCAATCCCATTTCATTTTCAACAGCTTCCTTTTCTTTTGGAGTCAAAAAATCTTTCAAAGATGGGTTGCGGTAATACAGTGAGTAAAGGGTTTCATATCGACGGCGAATAAAACTCCATATTTTTTTCCCTGACTCTAATATCTTTCGTTTTTCTATAGCGTTTATGTACTCACAAGCGTCATGATAGTTTGTAAAAAGCTTACGTTTCCCATTTGTTGGGATGATTTGGATCATTGTCATTTTGATAGTTCCTCTTCCTTAAATGGTTCCATGCATTCCAAAAAGCAGCTACATTTAAGGCGTGTGCCTGTTTTAAAATGCAGCGCATTCTTGTGGCGGTAGGGAGGACGAAATAGACTATAACCTTCCTAACGCCACGCTAATAAAAAAGGACAGAAATTATCTGTCCTATTCCATGTTTAACGTTAGAAAAGAATATATTCGGCCTTCCAGCCACTTAAGGATTAACTTGAAGAATCGCCCGACGTGGGCTAGTTTTATTGCAGCCATATCAAACCTCATTTGTTTGGTTGGTTAGTGGCGCATAGGGTGTTCTATATCCTGTGCGTCACGCATCACGACCCATTCGTGATACCTCTTAATCGTATAACGATCTCTTGGCGAAAGTCAAACATTTGTCGCTTCTTCAAGACCAAAAATTCCACCATGGTTTTTTGCTAACCTTCGGCTTATAAACCATGTCAATCTTCTCGGACAAGCCTTCAATCTTACCACTCAAGCCCAAAAACAAGTTTGTTATGAATTCCTTATCGGGGGACTCCTCAATACCACTGGTGAAAGGTTCAAGGTCAACGGTTTGCCCTTCCTCGATTTGACGTGTTTTAATGATGGCATGGATTACCCACTCTGCCACCTTCACGTTATGTTTTGCAGCAGAATCTCTGGCCATTTCCCTAATCTCAGGTGAAATATTCATTAACATCCATGGCTTGTATTCCTGTTCTTTCCGCCCTTTTGTTGGCACTTTGTTTTTCTTCATTGGCTATGTCCCTGTATTTAAGCGCTTTGTTTTATCCATACTATACCCTATTGGAAAATGTTTTTAGATATAAATTCAAGGTGTTGTAAAGTTTTCTATATGTTAAGATAAAAAATGATATGGTTTTTATAGTGAACTGGTAAGAAGGATTAGAAGTGATGTACCCTAAACATGAAGAAGACGTTTATGGATGGGCTATTCATACCGCCCAACTTTTAAGGAACAAGCGAATGAATGAACTTGATTTTGATAATATCATTGAGGAGATGGAAGCCTTGGGACGTAGTGAAAAACACGAATTAATTAATCGCTTGTCTGTGCTTGTCTCCCACCTTCTCAAGTGGCAATATCAACCAACGATGAGAGGACATAGCTGGGTATATTCCATCAAAGAACAAAGGAAGCAATCAAAGATTCATCTCAAGGATAATCCAAGCCTCAAAAGTAAATTAGATGATATTTTAATTGATGCCTATGATGTGGCTATCTCAAAAGCTGCAAAAGAAACAACTTTAGACGAAAAATCATTTCCTCAAGAATGCCCCTATACATTCGATCAAATTATGAATGATGAGTTTTATCCTGATTAGTCTAAAGCAATCTAAAAAAAGCTCCCCGAAAAAGTCTTTTGCGGGGGGCTTGTGACCATCTGATTTAGAATCAGGTAGTCAATATCAATTCCTTAATAGTCTAGTATATTAATTGCCATAGTTTAACATTTTTAATCCCAAAAACTTGCTGTGGATCGTTTGTTATTCCACCGACAATAGAGAGATAGAACCTTTGACCAAAATCTGACCCAATATCCTCATGAGCTGTAAACTCAACGCTTAATGGCTCCCAATTACCACTACCTGTATGATGAGAAGATTGAGCTTGTTTTTTACCATTAAAAATACCATCGTCTTCTTTATAGTTCCAAGCACCATAAACGTAAGCGATGCGAGCTCCTGAAACCAGACTTTTTATATCTGCTGACAATAAAAATTTTTTCCCTATAAATCTTCCCAGTTCTGGAACTGAACGATAAAAATTATGATAAGCTCCTTTAATTTCTATCTCTCCAATACTTTTTTTTTCAATAGTAAGGGGAAAATATTCCGAACGTTTTCCTCCCGGTCTATCCTCTGCTGAACAGTCTGCCAAAAACCACCCATCAGGGATATTACTCTCGTTATTGGGGTTAGAAAACATATTACACGTAAAATCAAAATTTAAACTAGATCTTTCAATATTTCCTTCCATCCCTTGAGCCTGTGACCATAAAACAGAAACCAGACAACAAATGGCTATGGACAGGATTTTCAATTTGTTTACCTTCACGATTTATCTCCTTAAAGTTTATTTAAAACGCAAGTTAACAGGGATAAACATATTGAAAAACCAACCTTAAAACAATGCGGAAAATTTCGTTACGTGTGGTATTGGCGCCCCGTCAAAATACCAGATCGTCGGCTGTTTCCGGCGGCGACCTCAATTGACAAACCGATATGTACGGCCGACAACAGGCGAACCGTAACCGCCGAAAATATATTTTGTTAGCGCGGCGTTAGAAAGAAAAACAAAAAACACCAATCGTGCCTGTTTTTTGACCTTGACCCCCAGTGGTTGTAAGCACGCTGGTTAGCGACCCTTATCTGTAGCGGCCCGCACTTATAAATCGTCAGGACCGCTTTCATCCGCTTTTTCTGGCCCACAATAAGTGACCCTATAAATTCCCTCCGGCCCACATTAATTGACTTTGAGACCACATTATTTGCACCTGGCCCACTTTCATCTTTCTCCGGCCCACATTATTTGCACCTGGATTGTCGGTATTAAACGACCGTTTTAATAGACAAAAATAGTCTGTATAAAATGACATTTAATTTCATCGAATTTTTCAGGATATAACGTGTAACAATCCGTTTTATACAACACCCAATTTTTGGATTTCCCTCTGAAACTCTTGGGCACGTTCAGAACTAATCTGTCCATGAAGAAATGAATTTACTTCGCTCATTGGCGCACTTAACACATTGCACAAAGCTCTTTTGTTGTAACCGTAACGGGTCAGTTTAGCCTCAAGATCGTTGATATCGGGAGACAATACATTTTCTACCACTTCAACAGAAACAGGTTTTTGTCCAATCTGATAAGCATCCTCTAAAGATTGCCAGGCATAATAACCAATTTGCAAAGGAGTAACCAATCTTTCAGCCAGTAAATTTATCGCCTCTTCACTGAAAATATCGGTTGGTTTGATAGCTGTTTTACTGCATTGAGTAAGTACCCATTCAATGTACTGCTTCTCAAACCCCTGAATCCCATTGAGACTAAAAATACGGGTGCGTGATCCAATTTCTTCCATACTTGGGCGTCGTAGGTCATTTCTGAGCTTTGGGTGTCCAACAAGGATAACAGAGAGTGTTCCCTCGCCGTCCTGAACTACCTCTATCAACCTCTTTAATCCAACCAGTGTGTGGCCATTTAAATCATGGGCTTCATCAATAAATAAGGCTATTGGTTTACGAGATTTTCGAATGAGGTCTTGTAGTGTCCGTTCCCTCTTTTCAGCTTGCGTGGGTACTTTAAAATTCTTGTTGGGGTTGGGGACTAAATCTGCAAACAATGCAGTAATCAACGTCCCGAGTGTGACACGATCCTTCTCAACAGAAAGTGATTTTGCAATAAGGATTTCTTTTTCCTTTAAAATGGCTGACTGGATTAGCCGCAGGGTAATTGTCTTGCCAATCCCTATAACTCCCGTAATGGCAATAAGGCCCCCAGAAGGAATTGCGGCCTTTACATCTTCCAATGTTCGTTGGTAGTGTTCGGTCTCAAAATATCCGGCGCTCTGAAACTCTTTGTTCAGCCCAAAAAAATCCATGATTTCATTATACATTATTTGCTTCCTTCTAAAATTTTCAACGAACTAATGGGGGGATTTTTAAAATAAAACTGGACGCGCTTGAGAATATCTTCTTTCTGCAAAGTCTCATGAACAACAGTATCAATAAAATCAATCTGTTCAGGGGTTAGCTTAGCTAATGGTTTACCAAGATACTCAGAAATAGCACGTTTCGCTTCTATTATATTTTTGTAAGCAAGGGTAGAAAATGGATCAAAATCAGTAAAAGCTATTGAGGGGGTTACTTGATGTAGCTTAGGGCCACAGGATTCTTCCGTTAAGCAGGTAATACCTGCAAGGGCTGATCGTGGAATTGATATTTTCTGAGCGAGATCGTCAATTACATCAGCCCTTTTTTCAGCCCGCGTTTTCTTATGGCTGCGATACTGATGCAAAGGAATAGGGCCTTTTGCAGGATAAAATGGCCCCATACGATTTCCTTCATCATCTACATACAATTCTTGATCAAATAACCCCCACCAGAGAGTGACCGTCTTTCCTGCAAGCTCTGGGCTAACCTGGTAAGACACCCCGTCTACAGATACTGTTGCATCAGAAGCAACCTTGCGCTTCTCAGCTTCACGGGCAAATGAACAAAAACGTTCCCAGCTGCACATTTCCCGTATTCCTGATGCCGGTATATTTTTCATCCAATCTTCCAGGCGCGATTGAGGTGCGGAACGGTGATCCATCTGGTTATAGCGTTGAAGATAGTTGAACAACCAAGCGTTAGCTTCTTCTTCATTTTTTGGGGCATGAAAGTGGTAAAGTGTTTCATGGATCTCCTTCACTGTTCGGAATGGCCTTTCAACTTTTCCCTTTGAACGTGCTGTAACACGCCTTCCGTCCTTACCTTTAGGCAAGTGGGTTTGAATGGTTATCCCAAGGTATTCCATCACTTTCTGAAAAAGCCTGCTCTTTGCAATAGGGCCGTTATCCAGGTAGATCATTTCTGGAATCCCATGGAATGGAAAATCCAAACTTGTTTTTGGGGACATCGCATTGAAGAGAAAGCGTAAAGCGCTTGCTGCATCTTCACCATAAACACATCGATATTCTTGATACGAAATGCCGCTCTTATCATCAACAACGCTGAATAACATTAACTGAAGGTGGCCTTTGCTTTTATCAATCCAAGGGGGAGGTTCTTGAATCATCTTTAAATCAGATGGGCTTAAATCAAATTGCCAACACTCGTTACTATGTTGGGCTTCAAAATGAACAACAACTGGTTGTACCCGCGTTGATTTATAATCCCATTTCCACCTTAAAAGATAACGGTTCACGGTTGTTTTGGAGAGGAGGTCTTTTTCAACCTGAACCAAACCTGTGGGAGTCTCTACCCCATATTCTTCCAGAAGACGGATAGATTCAGGGGTAGAAAGGTGACGCCCCTTTTTGTTGGATGTCCTCACTTTGATAGCCGCGATAAGTTCACAATACCGTTCCATCTCTTCTTTATCGATAACACGTGGTTTATCGTAGTCAGAGCGTCGTAAGGGTCTTGGCCTCATGTGTTTGCGAAGGGAACGGCGCAAAGTAGATACAGACAAACCATAAGTACAGGCTGTTTCCTTCATAACCAGTTGACGTTCCTTACTTCGAGGGGAAAGAAAGTCCAATCGATTCCGCAACGCAATCAATGTTTCAGCAGAGATGCGTTTTTTTCTCATTATTATTATATTCCGAGAATTCTAAGCATTGGAGGATCCCAGACATCGGCTTTCAATGTAGCTTTTCACCGTTAGACGATGAACCCCCATAATTCTGGCAATAGATGACAAAGGGATTCGTTTTTGCAAGAGAGCTTTAATATCTTGATCTTTTCCTGTTAACTTTGTTTCTTTAGACAAACTACCTTTGGGACGGCCTAACGTTCTCCCCTCCTGTTTTTTACGTGCAAGAGCCTCCTTGGTGCGTGAGGAGATCATTTTTCTCTCAATATCAGCAGACAGACTAAAAGCAAAAGCCAATATCTTTGAATCAAGGGTGTCTCCGAGTTCGTATCCCTCTTTGATGCTTATAACCTTAACTTTCTTATTCATTAAGACATTGAGGATGCTCATAACTTCCATCACACTACGCCCAAGGCGACTCACCTCTGTGACGATAAGTGTATCAGATGAGGTGAGAGTAGAAACAAGCTGTCCCAAGGATCTGTCGTGAAAGCTTTTGGTGCCGTTTATGGTCTCTTCAACCCATTGATGGATGTGGATGGTTTTTTGATTTGCAAATTTGAGAATTTCAAACTGCTGATTCTCAATACTTTGTTTGTCGGTACTAACTCTGACGTATGCATAGTGCATGTTATTCACCCTTTTTTTGCCTTTCGTTGCATTAAACTCAATTTAATATTTAATTTCAACAAAATTCATTTATATTAAAGGGTATTTTATGTCGCATTTTTTTATCTATTAAAAACGGTCGTTTAATACCGACAATCCAGGTGCAAATAATGTGGGCCGGAGAAAGATGAAAGTGGGCCAGGTGCAAATAATGTGGTCTCAAAGTCAATTAATGTGGGCCGGAGGGAATTTATAGGGTCACTTATTGTGGGCCAGAAAAAGCGGATGAAAGCGGTCCTGACGATTTATAAGTGCGGGCCGCTACACTTATCCTAAAACTTATCCACAGTTTTTGGGGGTAAGTTTTGATAGGGGTCGTGTGGAGGAACCCCTTCAGGTTCCATATTTTCATTCCTTAGAAGGGGGGGTGTTAAGGAAAGGCCATTTTGGGGCCAAAATGCCTCTTCCTTTACAGGGGGCCTAGAAAACCTATCCCCTTGCCACGTCGGAATGTTTAAACGTTTGAGATCCTTTCGGACAAGATTTTATTTTTCAATTCCAATCTCCGTGCCTGTAAAATTTTTGACAGATTGGTTGAGTAACGAGAGGAGATTTTTTTCTCCTCTCGTTACTCCTCTCTGCACAAGAAAAATCCTCAGAGTGAAAAAAACATGAATGGGATCCACAACAAAAAAAATCCAAAATCACCAAGTGCGCACTTAGGCGCGTTTGCGCCTTTCGAGCCTGACCGGCGGTTTGATTGATTAATTTATGTAGAACATGGCGCAAAAAAATTTGTTAAAATCACTCATCATTGGCGATTGATTTTTTCAATTCTCATAGAATTTCTCGTCAAAATTTTGATTGGGTAATGGATTTTTTTGGATTAAACTCCCATAGTCAGCATCCGAAACAGAAATCATAAAAAAACTTAATTAAACCGCCGGTCAGGCTAAAAAGCGATGTATCGCATTAGCGCGCCATTCTGGATTTCGGATGTTTTTGGTTTTTTTTACTCGCAACCTTGTCACAGTCTTTTTCAGCAACTTCCGATTTTATTTTGGAGTGAAGGGGCAAAGGTTTTTGCCCCTTCACTGGATAAGTTCTATCACTTGGCATCAATTTTTTTGATTGGTTGGATGTTGGATAACGGATTGATCTGTCAACGAAGGGGAATAAATTTTCCCCTTCGTCCAACCCCCACAGAATTAATTTGATGATGGTTGCCTGACAGGTTTTGAAAAAACAAATCGACCGTTCACGGAGAAATTTTCGAAGTGCGCGCTTATACGTTGCTTTGCAACATCGCGTTGTCGCAAGCGACAACGGTTAGCAAAAAAGAACGAACCCAACAGGTTCGAGTCAAAATTTTACGGTGGGATTTGATAGGGGCTGGACCGAACTTTTGTACTCTGTCCAGAGCCAGCCCCTATGCTGCTGTTGTGACCGTCAGCTGTTCGACGTACCGATCACGCCACAACCTTACATCCCGAGTTGGTTATAGTCCAACAAAAATCTTAGCGTTTTTGCTGTTTTCACCGCATCTTTCATGGTATATTTTTCCCCGAAAATATTTCCACCAAAAATTCAGGACACAAAAAACGTCATTAGAAGACCACAGAGCGCGCTTTGTTAGAAAAAACGATGTGGACATGCCAATCAATGCTAAATGGGCCCACAGCGCCTTATTTTTGGCCTTTAAACCACTACCAAGTGTTAATTTTTTGTTAATATTTTCATATTTTAAAAAATTGAGATAAATTCCTTTGAAAAAATTTATTTTGGGATCCACTTGGGAAAAATATGAAAAACTCTTTGAAATCCATTGATTTTTGATGTGGATCTACAAGCCATATTTTCGATCTAGTTCTTTGGTCTAGATTTCTCGTTTCCATTCCCGAAGAATTTTTTGAGTTATCGAGGTTGATCCGACCCTTGATACCTTGCTAAGCCTAAAACCCTTTCAACACACAAAATTATTTGCATGGTTGGTTATATTTTTTCGTTGTGTTGTTCCCAAGGTCTATCAGTTCTGGTTTTGGATTAAGGGTCAGAACTTTTCAGTTTTTGATGATGGATGTTTCCGTAATCCGTTTTTGGAGTTGTCCACATGCGTTTTCCACAGCGAAATCGGTTTAAAAACTTTAATAAATAATTAGTTTAGTTAGTTTAGGGTTTCATCATTTCAGAAAAATATTTTTATAACTATTTGATTTATATTATATTTTTGTTGAATTTGGTCGGTGATCCCCCCCCCAAAATGAATAGGTACGATTTCTATCAACAAACCTTGTCCACAAAACACAAAAAGTCCGTGATACACCCCTCCAAAAAGTGCTATAGAGAAGGCAAGGAAGGCTGGGTGCTTGGTTCTGAAAGAATTTTCTTAATCTCTTTCCTTGCATTGATGAAACGGACAAATTCTTTTCCGTCTTTCTGTACCCAATCAAAAAAGTATCCTGGAATATCATTATTCTTTACGGCTTTTTTTAAGTCGTATTTGAATTTCTTTAACTCTTGCTCACTTCCTGACTTTTCATGGAGTGTTTCTATTGAAAATGTCCAACCTTCATTTTGATTACCAACGTGTTTTCTAGCTGTCCTATAGAGGAACCTTTTAATGCCTGAAGTAATTTTAAAGTATTCTGGATGGACTTTTAGCAAAGCCCCTTTGCTACAAGTGATCTCATATAGCCATTCTGAAAGGGTTATCCGAAACTCTTTAATATCTTTACGCTCTGTGTACCCCCAATTATCCAAAAAACCGAACCCCCCTTTATAACGGTAATCTTCATTGTGTATTGTTGTTTCTATAAACGTTGACCTAAGTCTATTCAAAGCTGCTTCTATTTCACTGTCTGTTGTTTTTCCAGCATGTCTATAAATTGCTTTAATAAGCTCATTCCGAGAGACAATAAGGGTTCTTGGTGGAATATCAGAAGCAGAGTTGATGGTTTCTTGGAGTTTACTAGAAACAAAAATAATAATATCCCAATCATATATGCTCGCCACGTGATAAGGAGGGTGGCAGCTTATCCTTACTTTCGATTTTCCGTTTGGGCTTTCATAGATAATGGGTGCTGTCCGATTTTTAGAAAGAGCAACAAAAGGAACCTCCATAAGTTCCATAACATCCCTTATATCTCTTGGGTCGTTTTTTACTGTTACTATTTCCCCCTCTATTAGTTTTTTACGCCTTGCCTTTGTCTTTTCTTTCTTCTTCTGTTTTTTTTCTTCAATAATTGGGGGTGGTTCTTCAATTTTCTCTGTTTTTTTTATGGGTTCCTGCTCTATTGCTTGTTGGGATTCGGGTTGAGCTAAAATAACCTCTTGGACTTCCTCTTCTCCAAAGAGTTTAGCCAATCGTCCAAAAAATCTAGAAATGGAATTGCTCATGTTTTCTCCTCAAATAGCCTTGCGCAAGACAAGCATTGTTGAAACATTTTTGTCAATGTTGCGAAATGTTTCGAGCGTGTACAGAGTTTGGCGATGAAGTTGGCAACTTCATCGCCGAATCTTGCGTTAATGTACCGTTCTGGATTCCCTTTCAAACATGGTATACCCATGCTCTAGGCAGTAATCACGACACCAGCTTTTTTTCATCTCATGGACGTTAATATCGTTAGTTAAAACAATCTGCGTGGGGGTGTCACTATCTCCTTTGTACATTTCCAAGAGATTTAATCCATTTTCATAAGCTTCCTGTTCTTTTGGGGTTAGAAAAATTTCAATAGCTTTAACCGCAATATGATAAACAGCCGATAATCTCTCTGAAGAATGCACGACAAAATTCCAATCTTCTTGTCCTTCCTTAAGAGGATTCTGATCTTTTATTTGTTTTTTGATGTAGTCGAAAAGGCTCTCGTAACTTTCAAATTCTAGTTTTGCCTTGCTTTCATTGAATATCTCTATCATTTTAATAGTTCCTCTTCCTTAAATGTTCCAAGCATTCTAAAAGCCAGGTACACTTAAGGCGTGCGCCTGTTTTATAAAAATGCAGTGCATGCTTGTAGCGGTAGGGAGATTGAAATAGAGACTACCTTCCTACCGTCACGCTAATAAAAAAGGACAGAAAATTATCTGTCCCATTTCAAATTTAACGTTAGAAAAGAATATATTCGGCCTTCCGGCCTTTTAAGGATTAACTTGAAGAATCGCCCAACGTGGGCTAGTTTTATTGCAGCCATATCAAACCCCGTTTGTTTGGTTGGTTAGTGGCGCATGTCGTGTTTCTAGCACGCGTGCGTCACGTATCACGACCCATTCGCAATACCCTTTAATCGTATAATGATATCTGTGAAGAAGTCAACTCTTGAACGTACGATAAAAAGTACTATATAATAAATTATAGGATTCTGGAGAGACTAATATGAATGTAATAACCGTAAGCCAAGCAAGATCAAACCTTTATCGTCTTGTTGATGATACGAATATTAATCACCAACCAACTTTTATCAAAGGTAAAAGAAATAACGCGATTTTAGTATGTGAAGAGGATTGGCGCTCTATCCAAGAAACAATCTATCTTTTCTCTATTCCAGGAATGGCTGAATCTATTATTGAAGGGAAAAAAATACCAATTGAAGAATGTATTGAGGAGATTGAATTCTGGCCTGGAAAATAGTTTTTACCCCACAAGCTGTTAAAGATTCTAAAAAGATAACCTCACCAGCCCTAAAAAGTAAGGTAAAATTTTTATTGGATACCATAGAAGAGAACCCTTATAAAACTCCTCCTGCTTACGAAAAACTCAGTGGAAATCTTTCTTCTTTTCTATCTCGCCGTATCAATTTACAACACCGCCTTGTTTACGAAGTCATTAAAGAACAAGGAATTGTAAAGATTATCCGTATGTGGACTCACTACGAATAAAAATTTAGACCTTCTGAACATGACAACAAAAGTCCCTTGAAAAATACTTTCAAGGGACTTTTTTAGACCTTCTAATTTAGAATCAGACAGCCTTTTTAAAAAAAGATAAAAACTGAATATAGATAATTCCATACAAAATGATCATAATATTTGGTTTTGGAGGGAGCTATTCTGGATTTCTACTTGGCTAGATAATGCTCAAGATACTTCTTTAAAGACACAGCATTATTCAGATGTTCATCTTTGGCTGCATAAAGAAGGGTAATAGAACCATTGTGAAGTGCTTTTAGGATGGTTTGTATGTGGTCTTGTTGAGATTCAAGTTGCTTATGATACTTCTTGCAAAAATCTAACCATTTTTCTGGATCATGGTTAAACCACTTACGTAGATCTGGGCTTGGTGCTATGTCTTTTAGCCAAAGATTAATTTTTGCCTCATCTTTTTTTATGCCACGAGGCCATAGGCGATCAACGAGAATCCTAAAACCATCATCTCGATCCACTTTCTGATAGATACGTTTGATTTTTATTTCAGTCATCTTGCTGCCTCTTCTTTTGTAAGGTAAAATATAATCCCGTCTTAATACTTTCCGCAATGCGTTTGCTCTTTTCTATATAGATATTTGCAATTTCTTCTGTGTGAATCTCTTGGGAAGTTTTGGCAAACAAGGCTAACCAACGATCAAATAAGTCTATATCAAATGCAGGTAAATCTTTATGTTTCTGGAAGGGATTCCCATGGTATCGACCAGAACCCAGCATAATGGATGACCAAAAATCATGCATTCGCTGCATGTGAAATTCCCATGTTTTTGGATCTTCTCCGATAACCTCTAGAAAGATAGGACGCAACAACGTATCCTCCATAACTTTGGCATAAAAGCTATCTACAAGTTGCTTGATACTTGCTTCCGTTATATGAGCTTCTTTCATCGTCATTCTCGATATGCTAGCCACCAGGCCCCCCCTAATGCTCCAGTAACTTTTAAGACCTCAATAATAATATAGAGCTTATGGTGTATCCCTGGGCTGGCGTGTCCGCCTGCAATTACTTGGTCTGCCCTTACGTCTAGATAAGGCATGAGCCAAAAAGTCTCCAATAATAATAGCAAGAGCAAACTGCTGCTTAAAACCCATTTGAGAGAATCTTCTCTTGCATAGACAGTACATAATACAGCCAATAAGCCAATACCCCACTCTATTTTATTAAAAACGTGGAAAGTTGCCTTGCCAACCTCTAAGGCAACTGGAATGGATAAATGAGGTGCCATAAATTTTGCTGGTGTTGCAATAAAGGACACACCGATCATTAACCCAGCCCATAGAATCAATATGACACTTAGTAAAGGAAAATTGAGCATATCTGTACCTTTAATGATATCTTATTGGTGATATTCTAATTTGTCTGCGGTTTGCTGTAAACTCTCATGGACCCTTTCTCTTAACTTGGGGAGAGCTGATGCTTCAAACCAAGGATGCTTGTTAAGCCAACCTGTATTTCTCCAACTTGGGTGGGGAAGAGGAAAATATTCTGGAAGGAATTCCTCAAATGCTTGTACGGTCTGGGTTAATGATGGTTTACCACGTTCCTTTAAGTAAAATTTTTGCGCATAACTTCCAACCAACAACGTGAGTTTAATATTGGAAAAGAATGGCAAGAGTTGAGGGTGCCAGAAAGGTGCGCATTTTTTAAGGGGAGGCAAATCTGCCTCTATTTTATTCCTCCCTGGAAAACACAAACCTACAGGAATAATGGCTATTTTTCTTTCATCATAAAACTCGGAACGACTAAGATTTAACCAAAAGCGTAAACGATCACCGCTGGGATCATTAAAAGGGATGGCTGTTTGGTGCGCTTTAAGGCCTGGCGCCTGACCAACAATTAAAACAGTGGCTGATGGTAGTCCACGGATAACAGGGCGTGGTTTATGCGGCAAGTCGCTAGCGCAGCGCGTACATTGTCGTACGTTTTGAATTATTTTATTAAAAGTATAATCAGTCATTTAAGTAATAATGCTTAAGTGGTATAAACTATCCAAAAACCCATTAAATGATATGCCATAATTACCCTTAATCTCTTCTAAAATTTAAAATTTTACTAGATATATAGTGAGTATCATACGCCTTTTTTGAAGATTTTTGTATTAATTTATGACTTCCAATGACTTTGGAACTTCGAAAGTAGTGTGTTTAATTATCAATATCTGCGAGGGATCGTGTGGAAGAAGGTTGCACGAAGGGGGATAAAATTCCCCCTTCGTTGAAACTAATCTGATAACCGACAACCATAACTGATAAAAAGTTTTTAATGCCAAGCGATAAAAATCAAAACCAGAAGGTTCCAAAAAACTGAAAAAGGTTACGGATAAAAAAAATCCAAAAAATCCAAAATCACCAAGTGCGCACTTAGGCGCGTTTGCGACTTTCGAGCCTAACCAGCGGTTTAATTGATTAATTTATGTAGAACATGGCACAAAAAATTTTGTTAAAACGGCTCATCATTGGCGATTGATTTTTTCAATTCTCATAGAATTTCTCGTCAAAATTTTGATTGGGTAATGGATTTTTTTGGATTAAACTCCCATAGTCAGCATCCGAAACAGAAATCATAAAAAAACTTAATTAAACCGCCGGTCAGGCTAAGAAGCGATGTATCGCATTAGTGCGCCATTCTGGATTTCGGATTTTTTTGATTTTTTTTCCTGCAACCCTTTCCATCTATTTTTTGGGAGCCTTCGGGTTTTGATTTGGGGTGAAGGGGAATTTTATCCCCCTTCGTTCAACCCCAATAGGAATCAATTTGATGATGGTCGCCTGACAGGTTTTGAAAAAACGAATCGACTGTTCACGGAGAAATTTTCGAAGTGCGCGCTTATACGTTGCTGTGCAACATCGCTTTGTCGCAAGCGACCCATCCTTAAAAACCGAAGAAAAACCAGCACCTATCAAGGGAAAATTGTGGTAGGATAACGGCGGTAGGCTGGTGGTTGCTTTTCATGATGCCCTGTCCCCTGAAAAAGAAAAAAATCGGCCTACCAATAAAAACGCTCACAGAAGGCCGCCAGACGGCCTCTAAAAAATCTCCCATAGCTGAACATGGATCACATCAACAAATCGTCTGTAAGGCCTTATTTGGCCTTCTGAGAGGCATTTAAAATCGTCTGTTAAGGGTTTGTTAACCATTTTCCATTTTTTTGGTGATTTTTGGTGGAAAATTCCATCTTGTGAAATTTATTTAGAAAACAACCTATCCAAATCCAAGAAAAATGTTAGGAAACCCTTGGATTTTTGGTTAACGGTTTACTAGTTCCCTGTTTTGGTTCTGGCTGTCTTGTTTCCTTCTCCCCGCTGATTGATGGGTTATCGAGGTTGATCCGACTCTTGATCCATTGCTAAGCCTAAAATCCTTTCAACACAAAAATTGCTTGCATGGTAGGTTATATTTTTTTGCTGTGTTGTTCCCAAGGTCTACCAGTTCTGGTTTTGGATCAAGGGTCGGAACTTTGTAGCTTTTAAGGATGGATGTTTCCGCGATCCGTTTTTGGGGTTGTCCACATGTGTTTTCCACAGCGAAAGCGGTTTAGTACAAGTTTATAGTGTACTAAGTTTTAATACAGTTTAGGAAAAAGCAAGGTCAGTTTTTTTTTTAATTAACTATTTGATTAAATTTATATTTTATTTTGAAAAAGTCGGTAAAACACCCCCCCAAAGTCGGTAAAACACCCCCCAAAGTCGGTAAAACAC
>JBEPVN010000029.1:0-24150 GCA_041691015.1 Parachlamydiaceae bacterium
TGCAAGGGGATTTTTCGGAAGAAGAGAGAGAATCGGGGTCAGACAAGGTCCGGGGCCCTAGCTTGACAGTATGACAGTTTTTTTTAACCCTCAATACTTATACCGTAAGGGTTAAAAAAAACCTGTCATACTGTCAAGCCTGACCCCTATATTTATTAGCTTGATGCGTATGCGTTAATAGCGACTTAAAAAAAATGGGTAATGCTAAGGGCGATGCCTTAAGGCTATTGCAATTTAAGACCTTCGGTCTATTTGAACCCTTTGCTTAATGCATATGGGTTGTAACCACCGGAAATCAAAACAATTTGTTCACCACAACGTGGTGATACTTTAGCCTCTCTGTTAAAAAAAGCTTGCACCGTTTCGGTGCGGTCATTTTGAAGAGGCTTTTTGTAAACGCTCTAAAATAGTGCTGAAAATACCATCTTTAGCAAAATCAATGTCCACAAGGGCTTCTTGAACCCCGTCATCATCAAGTTTTCTTAATACACAATACAACTTTTTTGAAATGGATTCCGCATCGTCCAAATTGCCCATCAGATAAACCTTGCAGCCAACCGGATAAGTGCGTCCTTCAAAACCAACGATCACACCTTGATAGCTTTCGAGGATGTTATCTTTCAATACAAGCGTCGCTCTCGGGGCATAATGACGGTAGAGCTGTCCTGGACAAATAGGCTTCTCATGATTTTTTGGCTTCTCAATTTCTGGAAGATACCCTAATATTTCATAAAAATCGCCCTGTGCTAGTGCTCCCTGCCGGATAATTTTCCATTTCTGATCCGTATCCCTGTAAAGAATCGTCGATTCCAAGCCCTTAATGCAAGCTCCTCCATCCAAAACAGGAAAATCATTTCCAAAATCAGCTTCGACATGCTCCCTGCAAGTAGCAGACGGTTTCCCTGAAAGGTTTGCAGAAGGCATGACAAGAGGTCCGGTAAGCTTTAAAAGTTTTCTTGCTAGCGGATGATTTGGGATGCGAAATGCTGCCGTCTTTAGTCCAGCTGTCACTCTTGAAGAAATTTTACCTTCGATAATCGGTAATACAATGGTTAAAGGTCCAGGCCAAAAATTTTGAGATAGCTTAAAAAAATCTGCGTCAACATCATAAATAAAAGGAAGGATCTCTTCATAATCAGCTACGTGGATAATCAAAGGATTATTCGCAGGTCTTCCCTTTAAGGCAAAAATTTTGTCTATCGCAGATGAAGATATAAGGGAGGCCGCAAGGCCATAGACCGTTTCTGTCGGAACAGCAATGACGGCTCCATTTTTGATCAAGTCAGATGCTTGTAAAAGAGTGATATCCATATCAACTTAAATTTTGAATGCAAGTTTTCAAAGTAGAAATGAAATAGTCTATTTCATCTATAGTATTATAAAAAGAGAAAGATGCCCTTGTAGTCGATGTGACGCCAAAGTGACGCATAACAGGCTGTGCGCAATGATGCCCGGTCCTTACAGCAATCCCTTGAAAATCAAGAAGTGTACTTAAGTCGAGTGGATGGATGCCATCTACAACAAATGTTAAAATAGCGCCTTTATTTTGCGCGGTCCCAATAATTTTTATGCCGGAAATTTCCTGAATTTTTGCTGTCGCATATTCTAAGAGCTCATGTTCATAGGCGTAAATTGCATGTATGCCGATTGCTTGGACATAATCAATTGCTTTTCCAAGACCCAACACTTCAGCAATCATCGGTGTTCCCGCCTCAAATTTTAACGGAAGCGTATTATAGGTAGTTTTTTCAAACGTAACAGTCTCGATCATATCGCCGCCGCCTTGATATGGAGGCATTTGATTTAATAATTCTTGCCTGCCATATAAAATACCTATCCCTGTCGGCCCATAAATTTTATGTCCTGAAAACACATAAAAATCGGCATTCAAATCCTGCACATCAATTGCCATGTGAGGTGCGCTTTGAGCTCCATCTACCAAAAATTTAGCGCCTTTTGCGTGCGCCATTTGGATCATTTCCTTGATGGGATTGACTGTCCCCAAAGCATTTGAAACGTGCGCTATGGATACAAGCTTTGTTTTGGAAGAAAGGAGAGCTTCATAAGACTCCAAGTCAAGTTCTCCTAGGTCATTCATGGGGATGACTTTAAGGCAAGCACCTCTATCTTCGCATAAAATCTGCCAAGGAACAATATTTGAGTGATGTTCCATTTCAGAAATGATAATTTCATCGCCGCGTGTTACAAAAGCTTTTCCAAACGAATAAGCCACCATGTTGATCGATTCTGTTGTTCCACGTGTAAAAATGATCTCTTCGTTTTTTGCAGCATTTAAAAAATGACGGACTTTCTGCCTTGTCATTTCATATTGATGAGTTGCATGCGTTGAGAGTTCATAAATTGCACGGTGGACAGTTCCATAATGACTTTGATAAAAATTTGTCATCGCATCAATTACTGATGATGGTTTTTGCGCAGTAGCTGCAGAATCCAAATAAACAAGAGGCTTGCCATGCATTTTTGTCTTTAAGACGGGAAAATCTTCGCGTAGTTTTAGAAAATTTGGATGTTGCATCATTTTTTAAGACTTATATTTATATTGCTTTGCTTGATTCATTAGCATCTGTTGTAGCGATGGGATTGTGATCAAATCGATGATTTCCTTGCAAAAGCCTAAAATCAATAAATTTTTTGCTTGGTTCTCTCCAATACCACGGGATTTTAAACAAAAAAGCTGCTCGCTATCCAATTGTCCAAAAGTGGCTCCGTGAGATGCTTTAACATCATCTGCAAAAATTTCCAAATTAGGCTTGCTGTACGCGTTTGTGGAGTCGCTTAGCAATAAATTGCTATTAAGCTGAAAAGCATCTGTCTTTTGAGCTGCTTGACGCACTAAAATTTTTCCTTCAAAACTCGATTTGCTAAAATCATCCAAAACTGTTTTAAAAAGCTGTCTTGAACTGCAAAAAGGAGCCTGATGCTCCATCAAAATGTGTGTGTGAAGCTCATGGTTGTGATCTAGCAATGAAAGGCCATTTAAGGAACTGGATCCATTTTCTCCAGTAAGCGTTACTTTATAATCGGTTCGTACAGTCGCACTTCCGTTTGTTACATTAAAGGCATGAAAACTGCACTCTTTTTTTAAAGTCGCTCTCGTTGCATCAAAATGCCAAAGGGATTCTGGCATGTCACTTAGTACTTGCGTGTAGTGAATATGCGCATTATCTTCGATCGTAAAATCTGCAAGTTGATTGACAAAATGAGCACTGACGTTCAAATTTTTTTGTGTGAAGACAAATTGAGCAGAAGATCCGGCACCAGCAAAAACCTGGATTCGCGGATTAAAAAATCCGGGAGATGACTTTAATACATGAATAATCTGAATGGGATTTTCGACAACTGTTTTTGGGGGGAGATAAATAAAAACATTTTTTTCCATTTCCAAGGTATTCAAACAAACAAACGCATCTTTTTCTTCTTTTAAACTTCTGCTTAAATGATTTGTTAAAAAGGAGCTGTAAACTTTTGAGGCATCATTTAGCGAAGAAACAGAAACTCTTGTTAAAGCTTTTGTATTCGATAATTCTTTTGAATAACATCCGTTGACCAAAACGATATAAGATTCTTTTGATTCGGGTAAAATCAAGCTTTCTATCTGATCATACTGAATGGCTTCTGAAATTTGAGTTTCATATTGTTTTTCAAATAATTTTCTTAACGCAATATAGCGATACGCTTCTTGTTTTCTGTTCGGCAGTCCAAGAACTTTGAATTGATCCCATGCTTTTTGCTTTATTTTGCTAAAAAAATCATCGTGTAATGCCGTTTCGTAAAGCTTTTTAAGCATGTTTTGAAAATCATCTTCTTTCACGTTGATATCTGCAATCATGAAACAGCCTCGCTTTCTTCAGACTGGGTCAGCCAATCATAGCCTTTTTCTTCAAGCTTCATGCTCAAATCAGCACCGCCAGAGAGTGTAATTTTGCCGTCCATCATCACATGAACAAAATCCGGTTTGATATAATCTAACAAACGCTGATAATGCGTGATTAAAATAAGTCCCATTTCAGGGCTCATGATCTGATTTACGCCATTTGCAACGATTCTCATCGCATCGATATCAAGACCTGAATCCGTTTCGTCCAAAATAGCAAGTTTTGGATTTAAAACAGCCATTTGCAAGATTTCGTTCTTTTTTTTCTCTCCGCCAGAAAAACCCTCATTTAAATTTCTTTCCATAAATTCAGGTTTAACTTCCATCAATTTCATTTTTCCCATTAAGAAAATTTTAAAATCTTCAACTGCCATTTCAGGTTCTTTATTTGCTTTTCGGATCGCATTAAAGCTAAGTCTTAAAAATTCAATATTACTTACGCCGGGAATTTCTATCGGATATTGGAAACTCATAAAAAGTCCAAGGTGTGCGCGCTCTTCTGGTTCCATTTCCAAAAGATTTTGCCCTTGATACCAGATCTCCCCATGCGTGACTTCATAACTCGGGTGACCTGCCAAGACTTTTGCAAGCGTTGATTTACCGGCGCCGTTTGGACCCATGATCGCATGGATTTCGCCTTTTTTCACAAGCAAGTTCAATCCTTTTAAAATTTGCTTATTTTCAGTTGATACGTATAAATCTTTTATTTCCAACATCTTTTATCCTACGGAGTTTTCTAATTTTATCATTAATAATTTTTGTGCTTCTGCTGCAAATTCCAAAGGAAGCTTATTGATTACATCCCTGCAAAATCCATTGACCACAAGACTTACGGCATCTTCTTTTGAAAAACCCCTTGTCTGGAAATAAAACAGGATTTCATCGTTAATTTTTGAAGTCGACGCTTCATGTTCAATTTGCGAGGTCCCGTTTGAAACTTCAATATAAGGAAAAGTATTTGCCGAGCATTTATCCCCGACAAGCATCGAATCGCATTGGGTGTAATTTCTGGCATTGGCTGCTTTTTTCGCAACTTTTACAAGTCCGCGGTAGCTATTGTGCGAAACATCTGCAGAAATGCCTTTTGAAACAATTGTCGACTTTGTATTCTTACCAAGATGTATCATCTTGGTGCCTGTGTCTGCCTGCATTTTACCGTTTGTCAAAGCAACCGAATAAAATTCACCAACGGAATTATCCCCTTCCAAAATAACGCTCGGATATTTCCAAGTAATGGCAGCGCCAACTTCGACCTGACTCCATGAAATTTTTGAATGATTGCCGGCAGCGCGTCCTCTTTTGGTGACAAAATTATAAATTCCGCCAAGCCCGGTCTCACGATTTCCAGAATACCAATTTTGGACTGTGGCGTACTTGATCTCTGCATTATCCATCGCAACAAGCTCAACAACTGCTGCATGAAGCTGGTTGTTATCGTAGGCAGGAGCTGTACAGCCTTCCAAATAACTGACAAAAGAATCTTCTTCTGCAATGATCAATGTTCTTTCAAATTGACCGGTTTCCTTATCGTTTATGCGAAAATAGGTCGAAAGTTCCATTGGCGAAATAACGCCTTTTGGTACAAAAACAAAAGAGCCGTCCGTAAATACTGCGGAATTTAAAGCAGAAAAAAAATTGTCACCGACAGGAACTACACTTGCTAAATATTTTTTGATTAATTCGGGGTATTTTTTGATCGCCTCTGAAATGGAGCAAAGAATCACACCCGCATCATCCAGTTTTTTTTTAAATGTCGTTCCGATCGAAACAGAATCAAATACCATATCGACTGCGACATTGCTAAGACGCATTTGCTCATCCAGCGGAATCCCTAGTTTTTCAAATGTTTTTAAAACTTCAGGGTCTACTTCATCCAAGCTGTTCAACTTCGGTTTTTTCTTAGGCGCTGAGTAATAGCAGATATCTTGATAATTAATTTTTGGATAATCGACGTTTACCCAGTGAGGCTCTTCCATTTCAAGCCATTTAGCGTAAGCTTTCAAACGAAATTCGAGCATGAATTCCGGCTCTTCTTTTTTTAAGGAAATAGCGCGAATAATCTCTTCATTCAAACCTTTTGGAAGCTTGTCGGTTTCGACATCTGTGGTAAATCCATATTTGTAGGGGGTTTCGCTCATCAGGCTTTCTGGCATGGACATTTTAAATTTCTCCTAAAAGGACATATGTTTTCTATTAAATATAGATTAAATAGACGCGATAATTAATGAGATTTTACCATAATCAACTAAAATTTTAAAGCTAAAAATTGCCTTAGGCTGCACTTATACCTTTTTATGCCTAAAACTAGAAGATCCTACGGTCTCTTCTTGCAGAAAAACAGAAGTTCATGGAACATTAGTTGAAAAGGAGTATTACAACCATGAGTATTATCGCACTAAATAAATCAAAAATGGATCTTGCCATCGAGCATTTAAAAAACGAACTTAAAGGCATCCGTACAGGAAGAGCCAATACAGGCATGCTTGACAATGTTTTCGTAGATATTTACGGCTCGCAAATGCGCATCAAAGATATCGCATCTGTTACAGCGCCAGAACCTAGACAACTTTTGATCACGCCCTTTGATAGACAAAATACAGCAGCTATTGGAAAATCCATTGAAAAAGCAAATCTTGGGTTTATGCCGATCACAGATGCCAATTGCATACGTATTAAAATTTCCCCAATGGATGAGGCTATGCGAAAAGAAATGGTAAAACTTTGCAATAAGCGCTGTGAAGATGCCAAGGTGAGTATAAGAAATATCAGACGCGAAAGCAATGAAATAGCTAAAAAGCAAAAGGCTTCCGGAGTGATCCCTGAGGACCAATTGAATAAGCTGGAAAAGGAAATCCAGAATATGACGGATAAATTCTGCAAAGAAGCTGATGAAATTACTGTAAAAAAAGAAAAAGAAATTACTACTATCTAAAAAATGAGAAAAAAAATCGGGGTTTGCTGTTTTTTTTCTTGCGAAAAATTCGCAAATTCCGTAGGATTAATCCTTCTTAAAGCATAACTAACGATACATACTTTAAGATGATGAATATTGTAAAATATTTTGAGTTGCTAATAAATGGCCCCATCGTCTAGTCTGGTCTAGGACACCGGATTTTCATTCCGATAACAGGGGTTCGAATCCCCTTGGGGTCATAGTTTTGAGTCTTTAGCTCAGTCGGTAGAGCATCTCACTTTTAATGAGGGTGTCGATGGTTCGAGTCCATCAAGACTCAAAAATCAAAGCGTGAAGTTTTTAACTTCACGCTTTTTTTTTGCCTTATGATTTTTAGTATACATTTATTTTTTTAATTTTTATATTGAGCCATATCCTTAACAATTACTTAAGATAAAAAAAATATGCCCCGTAAAAGCGAAAATGCCCCCGAAGAAAATATTCCTGAAAGACCGCTTGAATGTGGGGAATGCAAAAAACCGATTGCGATCCGCTATACAGAAATTTCAAAAGACCATATGATGCACACAAGTATGTGCGCAGATTGCCCGGAATTGCAGCGTAGGTTGCATGGGTTAAATGTCAGTGAACAGACAGTTAAACCCCTTGTTTCAAAATTGGGTGTTTCATGCGGCAATTGCGGAACCACCCTCCAATCTGTGAGGGTCGGCGGGGTTCTTGGTTGCTCCAATTGCTATGATGTATTTAAAGACGTCGTCATATCAGAGCTTTTAAATCTTGGGAAAATATCTGTCAGAGTAGCCAGCAGCAAAAAAAATGCACCGCTCCATGCAGGCAGAAACCCTGGCGAAATCAGTAAATTTAATCCTTCTGCTCAGTTGATTGCTTTAAATGAGGCTTTAAGCGAGACCCTTCGCGAAGAAGATTATGAGCAGGCAGCCCTTCTTAGAGACCAAATCAAAGCTCTAACAGACAAGCCGGAGGGAGAATCCAAATGAAGAACAGTAATGAAAAAGAAAAAAAAGTCCTTCTCTTAAAAAGTCCTTGGGAAAGTAACGACAACAACATCTGGCTTGCTTCCACGGTTGAATTATATCGGAACATGGAAAAATATTTGTTTCCGGAAAAATTGGATACCGAACGTCAAAGCCAAATCATTTCACTTCTAACAAATGAAATTTCATCGCTCGACCTAAACAACGAACCCAAAGTGATCCTCGGAAGTGAAATTAATTCCTTTACAAAACAATATTTAGCAGAACATTTTTTAACCATTCATACCTTTCAAAACTCCGGGAACGGAAATGCATTTATCATCGATAAAACAGGACAATTTTTAGCGACTGTAAATATCAACGATCACCTCCATCTAAAAGTCATCGATTGCCACGGGGAACTTGAAAACAGTTGGAATTCTCTATTAAAATTAGAAACATCTATCGGTAAATCGATTCCATTTTCTTTTTCTCAAAAATTTGGGTTTTTAACCTCAGATCCAAGCTTTTGCGGTACAGGATTTATAGCAACCGTTTTCCTTCAGCTCTCAAGTCTGATTCACATGGATAGAATCAATGATATTCTTGAAAAACATGTCGATGAGACCATTATGGTTACAGGAATTCAAGGCAATCCAGATGAGATCATAGGCGATGTGCTAGCAATTAGAAATAATTATACTTTGGGATTATCAGAGGAAAATATCATCTCTTCTTTAAGGGCTTTAACAACAAAATTACTTACAGAAGAAAATAGAGGCCGAAATGAAATCCGCAAAACGCAAAACAGTCATTTAAAGGATTTAGTCAGCAGAGCCTACGGCATTTTGACCTATTCCTATGAAATTGAGCCTGTAGAGGCTCTAAACGCTATCAGCCTTATCAAACTCGGAATTGAGATGGGGTGGATAAGCGGTCTTAATTATTTAAAAATCAATCAGCTCTTTTTTAATTGCAGAAGATCTCATTTGCTTACAAGCTTTGGAGAGATCATTCCGCAAGAGGAAATTTCGCATAAGCGCGCAGAATTCATTCATGAAGCCTTCAAAGACACCAAACTCACGATATGAAGCTAAAAGATATTTCAGGGTAAAGAGGACAACAGGCTTGCACTGTTTTAGAGGGTCCTACTTTTTACATTACTACTTAATCACTGGTAGAATGATGCAAGAGGGATAATCTTGCCCTGTATAAAACGTGTTCTCAGCTATTTCACACTGACCATTATTTGCGCCAGTCAACCCGACATTTAAGTTCTTTTCAAACTTCGGATAGTTGGAACTGCAAATGGTTACTCTAAAGCTGTGTCCTTTTGCAAAAACAATACTTGTAGATCCAAGATCCACTTCAATTTCTTTAGGCTTACTGGAGTTCGCTTCGTTCAAATGATAAAAACCCGTCCTGTATATCCCATCAGATATTAAAATGCTTTTTCCATCCGGATAAACATCTGTCAAACGAACAACAATATCTGTGTCATGCTTATCGGAACTAAAGAAAATTTTAGCTTTTAAAGGCCCTGTAATTTCCATATCTTCTGTTAAAAGATCAGAAGTAAATGTCAAAACATCGCAGCGCCCTTCAATGATTCTTTGGTCCTTTGGTCCGGATTCTAAGAAAAGGTTGTTGCCTCCCAAAGTCGGTATCGGACTTTCAGGATCATACTTATAGGAAAATGAAGCCTTGGAATCTAGAATGTTTTTAACAATTTTTTTATGATCCGCTAAATAAAATGGAGTCAAAGCAGCAGGCACAGGCCATACCTTGGAGGATTTCCATACATTCCCAGACGATGCTTCCCCATCAAAGGGGCCCATCACAAAATAAGTTACGGGAGGGACATCATTAATTCCGTTTTGGACATCTTTTAAGTAATGATCAAACCAGCAATTTGGAGCCATATTAAAGGGAGGCTGATAACCTGCCATAGGAACTTCAAAATCTCCAAGTTTTGTAGAAAGTGGATAATAATGGGTCCAAGGGCCGATAATTAATTTTTGAGTGCCTTTCGCGCCGATTCCACCATCATTTTGTCTTGAAGTAAAACCATCAATTGTTCCTTGAAGGAAAGTATCATACCAACCGCCATAATGAAGAGCCGGAACCTTTATAAGAGGGGCCGCCTTTACGGCATCTAAATGCTCCCAAAAATGATTATAGAAAGGCTGATTGCAAACTTGAGCCAAAACCCCCTGGTCCCTTGCATATATTCCAAGCCATCCTTCGACTTGGTTTTTTAGAAGTTGACCGCCAGGGAAAATCGCGTGATGATATAGACTTCCAGGAGCGACGCCGATATATTGGCATTTTAGAGAAGGAGGAGCTGTAGGCGCCATCAACACTTGAGTTAGCCCGGCAGCAGAAAATCCAAGAGTTCCGATTTTTCCGTTTGTATATTCTGATTTTGCAAGCCATTCGACAGCATCGTATCCATCCATATGCTTAAACCAGCCATCACTCAAATAGGGAAGTGTTTTACCTTCCGGATCAATGGAGCTTCTCGTATCCTGAATTGCTATCACATAGCCATAAGCGCTTAATGCGGCATAACTCTTCCAAGGCTCTGCGGATCTTCCGCCAGGAAGGCGCAGCAAAATGCAGGGCAGGTTTTTAGCTTCCGGAGTTGGCAGATAAATGTCTGTCAACAACTCCAAACCATCCCTCATAGGTACTTTTAGGGTGATTGTTGGATCAATAGCGCATAAAAGATTAATATAAAATAAGCATGCAAATAGAAAATACCGAAAAGCTTTCATTCAAACTTCCTGTTTTGAGATAAAATATTAAGGGAGGGTTATGATGGGCACAGCTAAGGATTCAAAACCCTTAGCTGTAACTACCTATTTTTTAGCAACTGAGCGCGCTGTCAGACGCGATTTTGTGCGGCTTGCTTTATTAATTTTGAAAACGCCTTTTTTAACGCCTTTGTCCATTAAGCTATAAACTTCGTTTAGCTTAAGCTTAATAGCGTCAGCCTCACCTTTTGTTACAGCTTCTTCAAAATTGCGAACAGCAGTTCTTACTTGAGATTTAAATGCCTTGTTTCTCAAGCGGCGTTTTTCGTTTTGGATATCGCGCTTTAGAGCTGTTGGGCGCTTTACTTTTTTAACTTCTTCAGTTTTATCTTTAGCCATTGTTCCTCTATTGGTTAAACGTATTTAAGAAAGAATTATAAGCAGCCGTCAATAAATAGGCAAGAGAGTAATTGCTTTAAACAGTAATTTTATATAAAATCAGCTCCATGAAATATAAAGTTACAAAAGAACAGACCCTTTTAGAAGCGCTAGCGCTTTTGGCCCCTGATTGCTCAAAAACAACTCTTAAG
The DNA here is from genome assembly GCA_041691015.1 of Parachlamydiaceae bacterium. Classification (GTDB taxonomy): domain Bacteria; phylum Chlamydiota; class Chlamydiia; order Chlamydiales; family Parachlamydiaceae; genus JBBSJT01. The sequence continues at coordinate 11,130 of JBEPVN010000029.1, forward strand.
AGTTTTTTGAAAAATGAACGTATCCATATCGATGGCCTCGTCCAAAAAAGCGCAACCTTAAAAGTAATGCCAGGCCAGCTGATTACATTAGAGGATAAAGCAAAATTAAGCGACCGCGGAGATATTCGCATTATCTATCAGGATCAGCACTTGATCGCAATTGATAAGCCGTCTGGCATGTTGACAGTATCTACTGCTTTTGAAAAGGACAAAACCGCGCATAGTTTTTTGAAAAAATCTTTTAAACCCAAAAAAATTTATGTTGTTCATCGCTTAGACCAGGACACATCCGGCGTGATGATTTTTGCGTTAAGTGAAGAAGCATACGTCAACTTAAAGAAAATGTTTGAACTTCATGAACTAGACCGCGCCTATACCGCAATTATCGAAGGCCATTTAGAGACAAGTAAAGGAACATTTTCTTCTTATCTTGTTGAAGATGAAAATTATGTTGTTCGAGAAACCAATGATCGCAATGAAGGCCGTCTTGCAATCACTCATTATGAAGTTCTCAAGGCATCCAGATATTATTCTGCATTAACTTTGCGCCTTGAAACAGGAAGAAAAAATCAAATCCGCGTTCATTGCCAAAATGCAGGCCACCCGATTGTCGGAGACAAAAAATATGGTTCTACCATAAATCCGGTAAAAAGATTGTGCCTTCACGCCCATCTTTTAGCGTTTGATCATCCGATTACAAAAAAGAAAATGCATTTTGAAAGCCCGCTTCCTCAAGAACTCAAAAAACTCTTATGAATAAAAACCCCATATGGCTTGCATTCTTAGCTCTCAATTTTGCAGTTTTTCTCTGGTTTTTTTCGGTAGCTTCTTACCGCACCTATGATTACTATACATTAAGCAAAGAAACAAAACCTTTGAATCTCAAATGGTTTGTCGAAGAAATATCTTCCGATGATTTTCGGGTAGGGGCTACGTATTCCTATCTTGACAATCAATCAGGGGAAACTATTTTTTCCGACCGGAAATTCAGAAACCCCTTATCTGCAGACGACGAATTAAAAGTTAAAGAATCAAAAAAATTTATCGTCTATTACAATCCTCAAAATATTAATCATTCTTCTTTACAAAAAACGTTCCCAACCAAAGAATGTGTATCTGCGGGCGTACTTCTTCTATTGTCCCTCTATTTTGTAGGGCTTGGGATGTATGCGCAAAACAAAAAATCTTAAAAAGAAAATTTAAACTAAAGTAGATGCCATGTTTAGATCAAGACACACAATAGCCATTTGGATTATAGCCCTTTATTTCATTCCTATTTTATTTTTAAGCTTCTATGGCATGAACGCAATGACTGCGGGCAAATCCTGGAGTTTTTTTTCCTTTGGATTATTTTTTGGACTTACGGGAACATTAATCCTCTTTTCCCTCATGATCCGGTACGAAACATCCTTGGATGAGTTTCAGGAAGAAACAGAAATTGCCCCCGATTTGCAATTTACAGAAGAAACTGAAAATCTCGCTGACTTTGATACAATCATTGTAAATTTAAATGAAGATCTCAAGCAAAAGCTACAGGAAGTACAGACGCTTGCAAGCGAAAACTTTAATTTAAGACATCGTGTGGAAATGTTGGAACAGAAAATAAGCAATCAGACTTTAGAAGAAGTCGAAGATGAAAATGAAGAAGAACAAGAATTGAATCTTTTAAGAAAAGAAAGTGAAAAAGCTAAGGAAATCGATTACTTGCACATGAATCAAGCCCTTCAAAATAAAGTCCCAGATATTAGCGCGCTTGAACAGAATCTTTACACACAAAATAAAATCGAAGTCACCAGATTGTAAGTTTAAAAACTAACGATTAATAATTTAAGAAGCCCAACTGCTCGAAAATAGTACACGTTTTTTTTAACTTAAAAGAAGCTACAAAAGACGAGAAAGGCTAAAGAGGCTAAAGTATCACCACGTTGTGGTGAACAAATTGTTTTGATTTCCGGTGGTTGTAACCACATATGCATTAAGCTAAGATTTGTAGCATAGGCTTTAGCCTCTTTAGCCTCTCTGTTGAAAAAAGCTTGCACTGTTTAAGAACAATCTTAAGCTTTTGTTATCCCTTGTTGGGATAAACTTGAGGAAGATCAAAAGTTAATTAAGGAACGCATTCCTTAATTCTACAGCTACAGGCCAAGCTTGAGATCCAATCACATCTGTAATAAGATATCTTTCATCCCTTTGCTCGTCTGACATTCTAAAGCTAACATGCCATTTGGTTGGTTGCTCACCCGGATATTTTATAGAACTTTCCACGTAATTTGCTGTAATTTCTTTGAGTTGTCTATCATCTTCTAAAGCCAACTTAAGGGTTTGATCTACAAGGTTGCGATAAATTTCGCGAGTTTTAAAGTCGCTATTTTCTAATGTTTCCTTCCAAGATCTATCAACTCGCAAAGGACTTGTTAAATTCGATAGTGAGTTTAAAACACTACCTAATACTTGAGGTGTTTTAGACGCAATCGTTTGATATTCTGAAGACGAAATACTTGAAAAACTCATATAATTTCCTTGTTTATTATTTTTTTTTAACACTTAAAAGTTATTTATAACATTTTTAGTTAATAAAAGTAAATAGATAGTTTAATGAATTGCTCTTTCTAAAAGCATGCGGAACAAAATGCGGTAGGGTCTGAAAACTAGCTTATCTGCGAAATGCAGCAACTTGTGCTTAAAAGGCATGACTTCAGCATTAACCCGAAAGCTTAAAGCCTTCTCAAAAAACGTGGAACAAAACAGGTCGGAATGGCAATAATCAATCAAATCCCCCTTAAAATAAAAGGATTGCAACTCCATTTTCCTTAAAAGAAGATTCGGTAAAAATTTATGGTTCATGCAAGTTTGACTCTTAAGAATCTGACCCGGTTTTATTGGAAAATGGTTTGTTTTAAATACTTCTCTCCCGCGATCAAAAAGACGCAACATGTCATAAATTCCACCGACTCCCAAAGCATCCATATTCGTATAATAGTGAATTTTTGTTTGAAGGTGTAGTTCAACTGCGGATAATTTGGATTGGTTAAATTGCCTTTCGTGCAAAATCCAAACAACAGTAAACCCTAATTTCAAATAATCAGAGTTGCGGGCTTTTAATTCTTCTAAAGAAATATAGGAACATTGCACTTCAAAAATAATTTTTTTAGAAAACCAGACAACATCTGCGATCCTATTAATTTCTTTAAACTGCTTTTCTAAGGCGCAATCATTAGCTGTAAGTAACTCTTGCAGAAACATTTGAACCTGCAAATGCTCCATGCTTTTTCCGCTTTGCCTGCACGTCCTATTGGGGTCCAAATGATAAAAATGATTTTGACGATGAATTCCACCTCTTAGTCGCAAGATACTTTGACATTCTAAACAGATATAGTTATGATGTTTTACAGCATTCTTCGCAAAAATTACTGTTAAATTTTCATCGAGAGCATAGAGTTGCATTTATTAAAATGTACTTGACAATGTATTAGGTTCTTGACAAAAACAGATAAGGTATTGGAAAATTTACATTCCAACTGCATTTTATATGCGAAGTTACTTTCATTTCAAGATATATCGTTTATAGAAGTTTTAGGAGATCATGAACAAGGCCAATTTCAAAAGCACATTTTCCAATCAGAACCAGGTAAAAGTAGATGAGTTAATCTCAATTGCAAAAGATCAAGGATATATCACCTACGAAGAAATCAATGATATTCTCCCGATGAATTTTGATTCCGCAGAAGAAATCGATCAGGTCCTGATCTATTTGAGCGGCATGGATATTCAGATTTTGAACCAATCGGAAGTTGAAAAGCAAAAAGAACGCAAAAAAGAAGCTAAAGAACTCGAAGGTCTTCCAAAACGCTCTGAGGGCACACCGGACGATCCTGTCCGCATGTACCTAAAAGAAATGGGTTCTGTTCCGCTTTTAACGCGCGAAGAAGAAGTTGAAATTTCAAAACGTATCGAAAAAGCCCAAATTCAGATTGAACGCATCATCATGCGTTTTCGTTATTCGACTTGCGAGGCAATTTCAATTGCAAACTTCCTCATTCAGGGAAAAGACCGTTTTGATAAGTGCATTACTGAAAAAGAAATTGTGAACAAGCAGGATTTTTTAAATCTTTTACCAAAACTTGCCAAACTTTTAAAAGAAGAAGATGAAAAGCTGCAATTAATTCTGGTAAAACTACACGATCCCGCAATTAAAAAAACAGATCGCGCTGCCATCGTTGAAGAAATCGAAAAAATACGCATCCGAACACAAGCTTACTTAAGAAGATTCCATTTTAGACATAATATCACAGAAGACTTTGGCGAACTGATCACAAGGTCTTATGACCGCTTCTTAAGCCTCGAAAAAGAAATCAACGAATTAGCGCCTCGCGCAGAACGCAATAAATTCGCAGCTGCAAAACTGATCTCTGCAAAACGCAAACTTCAAAAACGAGAACTTGCCGCAGGAAGAACGTTAGACGACTTCAAAAAAGACGTCCGTATGCTTCAGCGTTGGATGGATAAGGCACAAGAAGCAAAACGCGAGATGGTCGAGTCCAACTTAAGACTTGTGATCTCGATTGCCAAAAAATATACAAACCGCGGCCTATCCTTCCTTGACTTAATCCAGGAAGGGAATATGGGGCTTATGAAGGCCGTTGAAAAATTTGAATACCGAAGAGGCTACAAATTCTCAACTTACGCCACTTGGTGGATTAGACAAGCTGTCACAAGAGCAATCGCAGACCAAGCGCGTACAATCAGAATCCCTGTCCACATGATTGAGACAATCAATAAAGTTTTACGCGGCGCTAAAAAGCTGATGATGGAAACAGGACGGGAACCAAGCCCAGAAGAACTTGCTAATGAGCTTGGAATAACACCAGACCGCGTTCGTGAAATTTACAAAATAGCCCAGCATCCAATCTCGCTTCAGGCAGAAGTTGGAGATGGCGGAGAGAGCCAGTTTGGGGACTTCCTGGAAGATACAACAGCTGATTCTCCGGCAGAAGCTACCGGTTATTCGATCTTAAAAGACAAAATGGGCGATGTTTTATCGACATTGACAGACCGCGAGCGCAAGGTGTTGATCCAACGCTTTGGTCTAAGCGATGGCAAACCAAAAACTTTGGAAGAAGTTGGCATCGAATTTAACGTAACGAGAGAAAGGATACGTCAAATTGAGGCTAAGGCTTTACGTAAAATGCGCCATCCGACAAGATCGAAGCAGCTAAAAGCATTCTTAGATCTTCTTGAAGCCGAATAAAGCAAATCATGAGCAAAATAAACATTGAAAAGGCTCTTGCCATACTTCAAAGCAATGGCGAGCTTGAACGTGCTTTAAAAGATTTTGAGCCACGAGTTGAGCAGCAAAAGATGATGCACAACATCTTGACTGCTTATAACGAAGACAAAATTGCTTTAATTGAAGCTGGGACCGGGACCGGCAAAAGTTTTGCCTATCTTATTCCGGCTATCCTTTGGGCAGCTCAAAATAAAGAAAAAACTGTTATTTCCACTCATACTATTGCTTTACAAGAACAACTTCTTTATAAAGATATTCCACTCATCGCAAAAGCATTAAACATCGAGTTAAAAGCAGTTTTGATAAAAGGCATGGGCAATTATGTCTGCATGAGAAAGCTGTCGGAAGCACATGAGGAGCGTCTTTTTTATACAGAATCTACAAGGGATGAGCTTGAAAAAATCAATACATGGAGTGAAACGACACGGGATGGGTCAAAATCAAACCTCAATTTTGTACCAACACCTGCTACCTGGGAGCTAGTTTCTGCTGAAAGCGATACTTGCAATAACAGCAAATGCCACTATTTCCAAGATTGTCATTTTTTCAATGCAAGAAGAAAAGCAAATGACGCGCAAATTTTAATTTCCAACCATCATCTTCTCTTTGCAGATTTGACAAGAAGAGCAGAAACTGAAAATTATGAAGACGCTGCTATTTTACCGATGTACAAACGCGTTATTTTAGATGAGGCTCATCACATTGAAGATATCGCTACAGAATACTTTGCAAAAAACATCAACCGCTTGAACCTCCTTCGCATCATTCATCGGCTTGCTGCTGAAAAACAAGTGAATGCCCAAGGAAAGCTTACATCTTTAAAACAAAAAATTGCAGATTATTTCAGAAACAAAACCTTATCTTCCGAGGTCACTTCCATCTTAGGCCGTTTAAATATTGATTTAACGGGCGATAAAAATGATCTTTTAACCCATGTCGTCAAAATGTTTGATGCGTTTTCAGAATTCACGGGAGCTGTCTTACCGCAAAATGAGACACAAGAAAACGAAAGCAAACTGCGCCTGCATCCTTTTCATCAAACACATCCTGTTTGGCAAAACTTGATCATTCCACAAGCTGAAGAATGCAAACAAGCCATCAATAAATATACAAGAAGCATTGAAAGCATTGAACAAGACATCAAAAATTTGGAAGATGAAAAATTAAATGAAGTGACAAAAGGGGTGCGTTTTGAAGTTTTAGCATTGGTCAGACGTTTAAAAGAGACGGCAATCACTCTTTCAGACTTCATCTCAAGTAAAATTTCTCCAAATAAAGTACGTTGGGTTGAACTTCAATCTCCAAAATTTAACGCAAATATTCATTTAAACGATGCGGATTTAGATATTGCAAAAGCTTGCGTTGAGTTTTTATTTAGTAAATTCAATACTGTAATCCTTTGTAGTGCAACACTTACAACCAATCAACAATTCCAGTTCGTACGAAAACGTTTAGGATTGACAGAAGAGCTTCTGCCAAAAACTTCTATCTCAGAAAATCTTTATGATTCTCCTTTTAATTTTAGCAAGCAAGCGATGCTGGTTGTCCCAACAGATATCCCAAATCCAACGGATTCGGGCTTTTTAAAGGCTGCAGCTGAAAATATCTGGCAAACTGTTCAAGCATCTCACGGTAACGCGTTTATTCTGTTCACATCCTATTCGATGCTGAACGCTTGCCATAAACTCTTAGAAAAACGGTTAAACGAAAATCGCTACACTCTTTTTAAGCAAGGGGATGAGAGTCGCCAAAAGCTTCTTGAAAAATTTAAGAAAAAAGACAGATCTGTTCTTTTTGGAACTGATTCGTTCTGGGAAGGTGTTGATGTTGCAGGCGAGGCTCTAAGATGCGTTATCATTGTAAAACTCCCTTTCAAAGTGCCATCAGAGCCAATTATTCAAGCGCGATCTGAAGCTATTGCCGCAAATGGCGGGGATGCATTTATGGAATATGCGCTACCGACCGCCATTGTTAAATTTAAACAAGGATTCGGCAGGCTGATCCGTAATAAAACTGACCGCGGCTGCATTGTTTGTCTTGATTCCAGAATCTTAAATAAAGGCTATGGAAAGCAATTTTTAAATAGCTTGCCAAGCTGCCAAAGATTTTTTGGACCAAGCGATGAGATGGAAAAACATATGATCGATTTTTATAAAAAAACCTACCATTTAGTTAAAAAGACTACAAGTTTTACTAGTAAAACTGACATTAATATCTAGTATTTGTTATTATTAAGATAATCAACCACTAATATGAGGTAAATATGTCATCTGTAACTAATTCTTTTCAACAAGTGTCTAAATGGACTGAACTTCTTCAAAAAATTACACCTAAAGATAATAAAGCACCGCATGATTCCCTTTATTTAATCCGGGTAGATAAGCAATTATGCTACGAAGCATTTTCTGAAGAGCGGCACGCTGAATATATTAAAGAAAATCCTAACTCGCTTTGCCGCAAACTCTCTTTTTCAGAAATCATATCAACAACGAATTCTTTTTTAGATAATTTGACATTGAAAGACTTTAAAAGAGACATTATGACAACAGTTCAGCACTCTGATCTCTCCTCAGCAGATAATCCGCTTTCAGACAGATTACAAACTTTTCAAAGTGATATAAAAAATATAAAGGATATTAGTAATTCACTTTATACTATTGCTGAAAGATCAAAAGCTAAACATTTAGCTAAGTATGAATCAGGTGGGGTCATTGAGAAAATTAAATGGTTTGTCTGGTCATTATTTTTTGATAATAGCAGCAAAGTATCTGAATTAAATAGAGATATTTCGCAAATAAAAAATAACGCCTTACAAATATTCAAAAAAGACGTTTTAGATGAAGTGAAAGAGCGGACTCTCATAAATATGGATACGTTTGAAGAAGTAGAAATTAAGAATTCTGATGACCGCTTATTTTCGTTTATAGATGAGGAAAAAGAAGCAAAGTTTCAGGAACCGCTCGATATAAAGAAAAAATGGCTGACCAGATACCATCCAGACAAATGGACAGCTAAAAATGAAAGAGCTCAAGAAGCTTTTGAAAAGGTCATTGTACTTGTACAAATTTGGGATGACATCAAAAAACTGGACACCAACGAAGAAATCAAAGGCACCAAGCCACCAATACCGTCCGGTCCCCTTTTTCTTAAATAAACCCGGCATAAAGAATAACTTTATAATTCATGTCGTCCTTTCAGGACTCTAGGAATGTGAACTTGATATCCAGGCCCAAACGGCCCTTAAGTTAACAGATGTTGGTCTTGTCGGACCTTATGAGGCTACTCAAGGTCCGACAAGATTAACATCTATTAGCTAAAAGACCGTCATGCCTTGTGAACTACACCGTTTTTGTACCTAAAGTTTTGCCGATTGGTAACCATTCTCCATTCTCAATATCACAAAATTAATCATGTCTACAACAGTACACCAATGAGCTTCTGTTTGATCAATTCTTAATTTTGACTCGGGCTCCATCACCGATTTAATATAATGATGGTAATGCTGAGGATCATCAAAATGATAGGGTTTGTAATTGGCATTCTCAATTGATTTGAGGCCCCTTAAAAAATCCACAACAGCTTCATGTGTTTTGCATGTGGTAGCTTTTCTTAAATAGGGATGAATAGAGTCAGAAGCGCTTACTTTTCGAAAGCCTTCACCGTTGACTACTAAATCAAAATGCGTTCCATCTTGGGATAAACATAAAATAACTGGTATAGGAAATGACATAATAATCTCATATTTTTCAATAATTTAAATCACGATTATTACAGAAAAATTCATTTTCATTCAATGATTATTACGCGCCTCAAAAATGAGGTTATAGAGATCATCACCTGTGGTGGAAGCAACTGCCACATCCCTTAACCAAGCAGAAAGCCCATATCTCCAACGATCCCTGTCACTATGTGTATAAAAGATGTCAAGCGGCATCGAAAAGGCAACGCCTTTATCATAATAAGTTTTATCGTTAATACGGTCATGACCATTTGTATGTGCGTACCAGACAGAAACCCGAAGACCACTTGGAAAATGTCTTGTAAGCTCATATCTGACCCCAAGATCATTAGCCAGGAATTTGCCGGCAGAAATTTTGAAATCAACACCTGCGTCAAGCCAGTTGTAATAAAGGTTAAAAAAGGCTTGAGTACCCAAGAATCTGCGATGTGTCACATGAAATCCATGCAATTTGCGGATTTTATTGGTGAATCCAAGTCCGTTGTAAGTCCGTTTTTTTAAAACAGCTCCAGAAATTCCAAAGGCCCAAGGCGAATTAATAGGGTAATATAACAATTCAGAACCAATGCCACCGTAAGCTTCCTCAAAATAACCGAGGGATAATTTGGTAAAAAAACCTTTTCCTAAATTCCAGTTTTTTTGGAGATATGCCTCATCAAATGTAATTCCTTTTTGCTGGTAGTAGCGTATAATATCTGTTCGTACATTAATAAGCTGGGACGGATTTAACCTGTCAACTCCTGTTAAATCCCCTAAATTTGAAAGAAATGTATAACCAATCAAAACAGAGTAATAACAATCGCCCGGTAAAAAACCGTTAAATCCGGCATTTAACCCTAGCGCATATTTGAATTTTCCTTTGGAACTTCCAAAAAAACTATGCGTCTTTGGGAGAACTTCAAAATTGATAAGATCCCGTGTTCTATAGAGCAAAGTTTTACAATCAGAATTAAAGTTTACCTCTTTTAAGGGTGTCAGAACCTTTAGTTCAAAGGCGCACATTTTTTCTGCGGCAAAATTTCTCACGTAATCCATGTTGTAGCGGTATTCATGAATCGGCAATCCCTTTTCATCCATGACTACGACAACTTGGTCGATATTGTCCGGGACCAAGTATGCAAGCATGTTATTAAGTCTTTCTCTAACAACATTTTCGCTTGAGTATTTTAAATTGTCGATCCTGAATCGCAACGTTTGTCTACAGAACTCATCTTCATAAATAGCTACCTCCAATAAATCAAAACCTTGCAAGCTCATCGCAGTACGAAATTCCTGCACCATGATATTCTCATCTCTTAAAACACCAAGCGGCGCATTGTTAAATGGACCCTTAATGGTGAGCGCATCGTCAATTTTTGGAAGAAAACCTTTTGTATTTCCAAAATTATAGAAGGTTGAAATAGACCAACTCCAAGCATTGCCCCGAATTCTGCTTACTGAAAAATCGAGGCGATCAAATAAACGGTACTTAAGACCATAGTTGAAAGGTGAATTTTTTATGCGACCTTTTGGATGTCTTTCAATCTCAGGGTCTTCATAGGGTGTTGCATCATATTCTGCACTCAAGCTCAAATCATGAAGGAATTCAAAATATGTTCTTCGAAAGGGCATGAGATTGACACCGCCAAAAAAACCTTTGATGCGATGAGTTCCATATCCCAAACTAAGTTCCAAATTACACTTTAAGAAAACTTTTGTCATAACAATGTATCTTGCCATAAACCCTTTTGTACCCATAAAATCTTCCAAGCCAATCGCAATTCCTGGGAGCATATAGCCGCTATCTTCCGGCTTAAAAATCGCAAGCTTGACGTTTGCTCCTTTATCTGAAAGATCTCCAAAACCCAAAGGAGACAAAATAGGGTCTTCAACCCCTTTAAAAATTCTGTAGCTTCCGGTAATTTCCAGCCTGTCTAAAAGCTGAAGGCGTAAATTATAGTTCCGATAGGGAGGCACTTTTGCATAGCCGGCTCCGATTTCACCCTCACATCCCATCCTCGCAGATGGCATATTAAAGTAACCGCCGGATAAAATATTATTGTAAAAAACAGGAAAGCTTTGATTATTTTGTTTGTTCCAATAATCAACAATTAATAAATCTCTCATTAAATTTTCTTCGGAAGTTTGATAAACATATTCAATTGAAACAAGTTTATTTACAAAACATGAACTAATAAGAAAGATAAAAAGAAAAAATTTTGTGATGTGTCTGTTTTTCATACGCTGACTTAAAAAGAAAAGGAAATCATACCTTTTTTAAGTCATCAAAAGCAACCCTTAAGATCAGTTTATTTCTTGCGTTTTCCGGAATATACTCCATATTTCCTATTAAATGATAGGTAGTTTCAATTTGTTCGGAGTACTCCGAATTTGTCAGGCTAATACTTCCTTTGCGTACAATTTTAATCCATTATGAATAATATCGCTCATCTCCATTTTGGATGGACAGACAAAAGTCGGGAGTGAAAAATCTTCGCTTCCAACTTCAAGTAAACCAAGCGATTCTGCAAGCTCAAAATCCTCTGCCATGACAGCTTTTACAAGAAGCATTGTGGATATATTTAAAGGCTGCACCTTATCATAAAGGGATGCTACAATAAAAGGGCGATGCTCTCCATGCTGGCTTGTCGTAAAATCATATTTACGATTCTTATTATCGAGATGTCCAGAGAGGTATGCGCGGCTCATACTGTATTTTTCTTTTCCTAAACGGAAAAAATGCAAAAATTCTCTTGATTCATTTTCAGGGATTGCGCACACAACAAAATCATCGAATCCTAAAAAATCCGTCTCTTCAACTCTATGCCCATTTAGAGGATCCCCCGAGATTAAGCGAAGAGGCTCATCTTTCAATGCATTTTGAGTAAATGTAGCGATTGATATGCCTTTACGAACCTGATAAAATCCAATTTTGTCTTCATGAATGGAAGGACCTGCCAAACTAACGATACGGGAGATATAATGAAGACCGTTTTGTATGAGATGTCCAATCAAAATGACATCTGCTACATTTAAAGTATAGACAACATCATCCACAGATTTAATCGGATCAATTTTTTGGATATGCAACGAATAGTTTCCGATAGGATGCGGACCGTCCGCCGTATGTTTTTCTACATTTTCAGCCTCTGTAAATGCAGAAAAATGACTTTTTGCAGGATAGACCAAATGCACCTTTCCATTTGTAATTTTAGAAAGAGCTGTAAGTCCTGCCTGAAATTCTTTTTCATTTCCTATAACTTGAAGTTCTGTAGGAGGAACAAATGGAGCGGATTCAATTGCCTTAACAAATATATTACGAGGCGTTTTGGAAGGATCGCTCAAATTTTCAAAAGGACGCTGATGGATATGTGCAAATGCACCGCCCTCTTTCATTCTTTGAATGATTTCTTCACGAGACGCTGATTTGACATCCAACTTTTTCCACTCGTGAAACTCTTCATGTTCTTCCCTGTCGATAACAAGGCTCAAAAGCCTTCGTTTAGAGCCGCGCCTAACTTCACTTAAAATGCCCCCTGCAGGTGAAACAAAGTATTTTCCAGGAGACGTCTTATCCTCTGCCAATGGCTGCCCGATTTTAACGTGATCTCCAGGGGCTGCTAAAAGTTTGAATTTAACATCCTCAAATGAGGATAAGTCCAAAGCAATTTGTTTTATATCATTCATCTTGAAAGGTTTAACACTCCCGGAGGGTACGCCTTTAATAGGAATATCCAGGCCTTTTTCGATTTTGATATGAGTCATGCTTTGCCTTATAGATTGCTTTTTCAAAAAGGTAATTAAAAGGATGTTTTTCTGCAAGGGAGAGAATTCAAGACACCTCTAACAAGAGATAACAAAAGCTTAAGATTGTTCTTAAACAGTGCAAGCTTTTTTCAACAGAGAGGCTAAAGTATCACCACGTTGTGGTGAACAAATTGTTTTGATTTCCGGTGGTTGTAACCACATATGCATTAAGCTAAGGGTTCAAATAGACCGAAGGTCTTAAATTGCAA
>JBEPVN010000030.1:0-23795 GCA_041691015.1 Parachlamydiaceae bacterium
CCACCGGAAATCAAAACAATTTGTTCACCACAACGTGGTGATACTTTAGCCTCTTGAGCCTCTTTAGTTAAAAAAAGCTTGCACCATTTTGGATTGAACAGAGTCTCGCTTTTAAGTTGAAAAAAAAGCACCGGTTTTTTCGTAACTAGGGTTTGCTTTGTTATTTTGTTGCTCTCTATATTAGCGATTTGGTAAAAATGGCACATTACATCTTCATTTGAGCATTCTAAAAGTTTAAGGACTAAGACAATGTCAGAAACCATCTTCGAAAATCCGCTTCAGAAAAATAGCAGAAGCCCAAAAATTGCAGATCCATGCATTATGGTGATTTTTGGAGCAACCGGCGATCTCACTTCTAGAAAGCTACTCCCCGCACTCTATAACCTCGTACAAGATGGCGAATTGCCGGCTCACTTTGCCTGTGTTGGCTTTGCAAGACGGGATAAAACAAATGAGCAATTTCGTGACGAGATGTTCGAGGCGATCAACAAATTTTCCAGAACAAAACCTATCGAAAAAGAGATCTGGGAAGCTTTTAAAAATCAAATTTTTTATCACAAATCAGAATTTGACGATGACAAAGGCTATGATGAATTAAACGAATTATTATCAGACCTTGACGCAAAATTCGGTACTAAAGGCAATCGCCTCTACTATCTATCTACCCAGCCAAGTTATTTTCCAGATATCATCAAACGCCTGCACGAACATAAACTGATTTATCCTGTCAAAGAAGTAAAAAACAAATGGACACGGGTTATCATTGAAAAACCTTTTGGGCATGACCTTGAGTCAGCAGAAATGCTTCAAACAGAAATCTCAAATTATCTCGACGAGAGCCAAATTTACCGGATCGACCATTACCTCGGCAAGGAAACCGTTCAAAACCTCCTAGTCTTCAGGTTCAGCAACTTAATTTTTGAGTCCATCTGGAATAACCACTATATAGATCAAGTGCAGATTACTGTGGCAGAAGAAATTGGTATTGGTACAAGAGGACGCTTTTTTGAAGAAGCCGGCATAATACGCGATATTGTACAAAATCATATGATGCAACTTTTATCCCTCGTTGCGATGGAGCCTCCGACTAGCATGAGGGCAAATTCTATCCGCGATGAAAAAGTTAAAGTTGTAGAAGCTATCCGTCCAATACCGCAAAAAGAGTTTGATAAATACGCAGTGCGAGGCCAATACGGTAAAGGCTATATTGACGGTTTGGAAGTCGAAGGCTACAGGGAAGAGGAAAATGTTGCCAAAGATTCCAACGTCGAGACATATCTTGCTCTAAAACTTTATATCGACAATTGGAGATGGGATGGGGTTCCTTTTTATTTAAGAGCCGGTAAAAGACTTCCAAAGCGCGCAACAGAAATTACCATTACTTTTAAAAATGCGCCGGGATCATTATTTTGCGCAAAAGGAAAAAAGCTTGGGCAAAACATTCTTGTAATCAGAATTCAACCAGATGAGGGAATATCTCTCAAAATGAACTGTAAAGTGCCAGGCATCACAAAACCTTTGCAACCTGTAAAAATGGATTTTAAATATAACTCCTACTTTGGCTCTGCACCGCCAGAAGCCTATGAAAGACTTATTTCTGATTGCATGGCAGGAGATAGTACTTTGTTTGCAAGAATTGATGAAGTTTTAGCCTCTTGGAAACTACTTACCCCTCTCATCAAATATTTTGAACTCAATAAAGCAGATAACTTCCCTAATTATCCGGCAGGTAGCTTTGGTCCTAAAGCTGCCGATGAACTACTTTTAAACGATGGCTTTCAATGGAGGCTCATATGAACCAAAATCCGGTCGTAATAGACATTCATAATATTCAGAAAGAGCTTACTGAAGGACGCGAAATTAAACAAACTTATCTTTTCAATTTAATCGTTTATTCGCCACACAAAAAAAGAACACATGAATTAAAACTGCTTCTAAATAATGTGATCGAAAAATTTCCTTGCCGCATTATTCAAATTGAAAAATCCGCAGACCCCTCTGCAAATGAAATCAAGGCAGTTCTTACAAAAGAAAAGCTTGGCAAACCAGGCTCGCAAGTGATTTGCGATCTTATCCAGATCAATGTTTCTGAGAGTCAGTTGGAAAGGGTGCCATTTCTTGTCCTTCCAAATGTTGTTGCCGACTTGCCCGTATATTTAATTTGGGGAGAAGATCCGACAGTTGCGACAAAAACTTTGGAAGCCTTGCAATCTTTTTCGACAAGATTAATATTTAATGCTGCCTGGATGGGTAACCTTCAAAGTTTTGCAACCCGTATGCTTAGCTTATTAAAAACATTAAAAATTGAAACGATGGATATTTCCTGGGGGCTGCTTAGCGGCTGGAAAGATCTTTTCGCCCAAGTTTTTGATAACGAAGAGAAAATCAAAAATTTACAGAACTGTAAAAAACTCAAAATAAGCTACTCTCATGAAAATAATGGGGACGCGATCGGAGCAATTTATTTCCAAGGCTTTATCGCCTCTCAAATGGGATGGGAACTTACCGCACAGGAAATCCAGCATGACCATCAAAAAGCATTATGCTACCGCTACAAAAACAAAGACATCAACGTCATTTTAAATCCCGATCAAAACCATGGCAAAGCTCCAAGCTCAATTACAGAAGTAGAGGTGACAGCTCAAGATGGCACCGACTATATGATCAATATGTTAAAAAATCCTCTAAAAGTAGCCTTGCATGTGAGTTCAAATGAAGCTTGTGAAATGCCAAGCACTTTTGCAATTCCAGATATCAATAGGGGGTTTAATTTTTTAAGAGAAATTTTTTATCAGCCCTCCGGTGAACAATACACCCAAACATTAGAACTGATCTCAAAAGTCGACTGGGAGAGATAAAAAGATGAGCATTCAAAGTTTTGATGAAAGAAGAGATATTCTCATTTTTGATACAACGGAGGAAGCAATCGAATTTAGTGTGGAACACTTTATCCAAAAAGCTAACCTTGCAATTTTGAACCATGGCTTCTTTAGTGTCGCACTTTCTGGCGGAAGCACTCCAAAAGCTATTTTTAAAAAGCTTTGCGAAAAAGAAAATGCAACAAAAATCGATTATTCCAAAATTTTGCTCTTTTGGAGCGATGAGCGAGATGTGCCGCTAGATGATGCGGAAAGCAATTATAAAACAGCAATGGATGCGGGATTTAAAACTTTGAATATTCCGGAAGATCATATTTTTCCGATGCGAAAAACAGGCGATTTGGAGTTTGATGCAAAAACATATGAAGGACTTATCGCAACGATCCTTCCATC
Organism: Parachlamydiaceae bacterium; assembly: GCA_041691015.1. GTDB lineage: Bacteria > Chlamydiota > Chlamydiia > Chlamydiales > Parachlamydiaceae > JBBSJT01. The sequence continues at coordinate 3,273 of JBEPVN010000030.1, forward strand.
AAAACAATTTGACTTAGTCATGCTCGGCATGGGCGATGATGGTCACACAGCATCCCTTTTTCCAGATACCGCAGGCCTTGATATTGAAGACAGACCGGTAATTGTAAACTTTGTTCCTGAAAAAAAAAGTTATCGCTTATCCCTTACCTTTAGCTGCATCAACCATGCAAAAGAAATCTTGATTTATGTTTTAGGAAAATCCAAAGCTGACATGGTAGCCAAAGTTTTTCATGAACCTTTTAACAAAAGTAAATTACCGATACAAGCCGTTGGAACCAAAAAAACGAAATCTCTTTGGCTTTTAGATAAGGATGCAGCTTCCTTGCTTTTTTAGTTTCGGATCTTGAATTTATATCAAAAAACCTCTATGATAGATTTGATTTGCTCTACCGGCAAGCGTTAATTTAAGGAAAAAAATGCTAGTACTCGGAATTGAAAGCACATGCGATGAAACAGCTGCTGCAATTGTAAAGAATGGAAAAGAAATTCTTTCCAATGTGATTTCATCTCAAATCGATTTACACAGAGAATATGGGGGCGTAGTTCCAGAACTTAGCAGCAGACGGCATGTCGAGATTATGATCCCGGTGATTGCAGAAGCTCTTGAAAAAGCAAATCTTTCTTTGAATGATATCGACTTAATCGCAGTAGCTCACGGACCTGGACTGATAGGTGCTCTTCTTGTCGGATTAAATACGGCCAAAGCTTTGAGCTTTGCTTTAAGTAAGCCCTTTATAGGGATCAATCACATTGAAGCGCATCTTTATGCCGCCATTATGTCCGAAGAAAATCCTATTGCCTTCCCGGCGCTTGGCTGTGTCCTCTCTGGCGGACACACCGCAATTGTTCTCATCAAAGAATTAGGAAGCTACGAAATGATCGGACAAACAGTAGACGATGCAATAGGAGAAGCATTTGACAAAGTAGCTAAAATTTTAAACCTTCCCTATCCGGGAGGTCCAGAAATTGAGCGTTTAGCCTTAAAAGGCGATCCTAAAAAATATCCTTTTAAGCCGGGCGCTGTAAAACTACACCCTTATCATTTTTCGTTCAGCGGATTAAAGACTGCCGTTCTCTATGCTGTCAAAGGTCAAAATCAAGCAAAATCCACAAATTTAATCCCTGTTTCTTTAGAAATTTGTCAAGATATTGCAGCTTCCTTTCAAAAAGCCGCCCTCTCCGGTATTGTAAATAAAACTTTAAACGCCGCAAAAAATTTTGGCTGCAAGACCATCATTTTTGGGGGCGGCGTAACAAACAATCAGGCTTTAAGAAAATTATTTAATGAAGCAGATCAAAACATTCATTATATTTGGCCAGCGCCCGGCTTATCACTCGATAATGCAGCGATGATTGCCGGACTTGGATATCAAAAATTTAAGTCGGGGCAGCCGGCAGATAATCTCGACTTGGAAGCTTTGACATCCATCCCTTTTTAATTTTTTATATTTTTCCTTGAAAATATATTGTTTTTTGCTGTAAGATTGTTTCTTTAACAAAGAATCTTATGGAGTATCATTCACATGGCAAGCAAGCGTGAAAAAATTAAATTAAAAAGTTCAGAAAGTCACTGCTTCATTCATACAGTGAAAAACAAAACAAACACACCTGATCGTCTAGAATTAAAAAAATTCGATCCGTTTGTTCGTAAACACGTCATGTTTAAAGAAGCAAAATAAACATGTAGCGTAGGCTTTAGCCTGCGTTTGTTTGCAAGGGCTTTAGCCCTTGCTTGTTTGTAAAGGCTTTAGCCTTTGCTTGTTTGTAAAGGCTTTAGCCTTTACTTTCAGCTGCCCTGATGTCTGTTTTTAAGTCTAAACTTAAAATCCCATATTTTTTAGGAACCAATTATGTTTGAGTTGTCTGTCGCTAAAAAATATCTTACCCCGAGATTCAGACAGCTTTCTGTCTCAATCATCAGCCTGATTTCCATTTTAGTCATTTCGTTAGTTGTTTGGCTGATTGTCGTTTTTTTTTCTGTGACAAATGGTCTTGAAAAAGGCTGGGTCGAAAAACTGACAGCGCTTACAGCTCCTGTTCGCATTACACCAAAAGATGCTTATTATCAGTCGTATTACTACCTCATTGATAGCATCAGCGCTAATTCTGATTACACCTCCAAAACCATTAAAGAAAAATTAGCAGCTGACAAAACAAATCCTTATGATCCATCAAGCGATGAGGAACTCCCTGTTTTTTTTGCGGTTCCTGACTTAAATAGCGATGGCACTCTAAAAGACCTTATCAAGCAAGCTTACGCTAAGTTACACAATTTAAATGCAGACAAAGATTTAGCTGAAAATATCCAGCTCGAAGACTATGAAGTCACTATGAGTCATCTCAAAGTCACTCTTGAGAGAAACACAAGCAGCAATCCGGTCATAAGCCACATTTCGCAAGCCACTTATCTTGGCTCATACGACAAAGAAAATAAATTCTTAAGCAAAACATTGATCCCTCTTTCCAAAGCAGATGTGGACAATGTAAATCGCCATTACGGCTTGCAAGACAATCTAAAAGTATTTCAAAAGAAAACGCTTCAGATAGAAAATGAAGAGGGAATACTTCTTCCAAAAACATTTAAAGATGCAGGAGTTTTGGTCGGAGACCAAAGCAGTATTTCTTATTATACCCCCACTTTGAGCGCAATCCAAGAACAACAAGTTCCTGTCTATGTCGCTGGATTTTATGATCCGGGACTTATCCCGATCGGCGGTAAATTCGTTCTTGCAAATTCAGAACTTGTCAGCCTGATACGTCTGTCTCAAGCAGATGAACAATCCACAAACAGCGCAGGCATTAATATTCGTTTTGAAAACCTCGACAAAGCAAACCTCATAAAAGCCAAAATAGAGCAAGGATTTAAAGCAGAAGGCCTGGATCCATACTTCAAGGTCGAAACATACAAAGAGTATGATTTTACAAAAGATCTTTTGCAGCAACTCCAAAGCGATAAAACCCTTTTTTCACTTATTTCTGCAATCATCATCTTAGTTGCCTGCTCAAATATTATTTCCATGCTTATCATCATGGTAAATGATAAAAAAGTAGAAATTGGGATTTTGCGTTCCATGGGTACTACTTCTCTTAGCATCGCATTTATTTTCGGGCTTTGCGGAACGATTATGGGCCTTATAGGAAGTGTGATCGGCACAATTGCCGCATACTTTACTTTAAAAAACATGAATGTCTTAATTGAGTTCTTAAGTAAGCTGCAAGGCCATAACGCTTTTAACCCCCTCTTTTATGGGGATACGCTCCCAAATGAAATCAGTTTTGAGGCGATGCTTTTTGTTGTGGTCTCAACAGCTATTATTTCGCTTATAGCAGGCGTTGTGCCGGCGATAAAAGCAACCACCCTTCGTCCATCTGCCATATTAAGGTCGGAGTAACGCCATGAATCAAAAAACTTATGCTCTGCAAGCTAAAGCAATTTCCAAAACATTTTATAATCCTGCTAAGACATCTATCCTTAAATCTTTAGATCTCAATGTCATGAAAGGTGAAACCGTTGCAATCAAAGGCAGATCCGGAGAGGGTAAAAGCACATTGCTCCAAATCCTTGGGACCTTGGATAACCCATGCAGCGGAAAACTTCACATCTTGAATCAGACAGTAACATTTTTTAACAAAAGCCTTATTCGCAATCGCCATCTTGGCTTTATATTTCAATCTTTCCATTTATTAGAAGATTATACAGCCCTTGAAAACGTCCTCATGCCAGCAAAAATTGCAAGAGAGCCTACCCACTCATCAAGTGAGGCTTATAAACGTGCCTTAAACTTACTGGAAATGGTGGGACTGCACTCTCGCATCCATTATAGCACAAAACTTTTATCCGGCGGGGAAAAGCAACGCGTTTCCATTGCAAGAGCACTTTGTAACGATCCAGACATTATTTTTGCTGATGAGCCTTCCGGGAATTTGGATAAGGAAACAGCTTCGTTGATCCATGACTTACTAATCCAATTTACTAAAAACCATAACAAATCTTTAATTGTCGTCACACACGATGACAATCTTGCAAACCTCACAGATACAAGATATTGCCTTCATAGCGGTCAACTCATTACTCTTTAGCTATTAATTATTGACAATAAGGGACTAATGCAGGAATATCTGAATTAATTAGAGGTAGTAATGAATACGCGCATTTCTAGATTACTTTATTGGATTGCAGGTAGCGCAATTATTGGGGGATTCTTATTCTCACTTATCTCCTATTTAAAAGTTTGTTCTGAAGCCTGCGGAAAAGCGCACGACTACACTCTTTGCGGATTTAGTTTTGAATGTTATGGTCTTATATTTTTTCCGGTAATAGGTCTTTTGCATTTTGCATGTTGGAGTAACACTATAAGCCGTTTTATGGCAGCTCTTTTAATATCTGCAGCTTTTGGTGCAGAGATTGATTTTTTACTCGTTCAAAAATATGAAATCAAATCTTTTTGCCCCATTTGCTTGACAATTGCTGCTTTTATTACAACAATTCTGATAACTTACATCATAAGTTATCTACTAGAGCTAAAAGAGTTTATTTTAAAAGACCAAAGGAGAGAAATCATGAAAAGCATCAGAAAAGGACTATCAGCCATCACATTTGTTTTCTTAGGCTTTCTCTTTGCTTTTGTAGGTATTGTTAAGGAAACTCCACTAGAAGCTGCAGAAAGCAGCATTAAAGATAACTTGGTTCTTGGAAACTTAAAAAGTCCGGCTACGGTCTACTTTTTCAGCGATTGGCAGTGTCCTGCGTGTAGAACAGTCGAGCCGGCTTTAGAAAAAATGGCCTCCAAAGTTATGGAAAAAGCAAAGTTTATTTTTGTTGATACTGTAGTTCACAAGGAAACGCTTAATTTTATTCCCTACAATCTCTCATTCCTAGTGCATAATAAGTCAAAATATCTTGAACTTAGAAAAATCCTTACCGAAATTTCAAAAACAAATACAACACCTACAGAAAGTCAAATTAAAAAAGCTGTGCAACCCATCGGCGTTAAATATGAACCTTTAAATTATGCTGATGTTTCTGGCGCAAACGCCTATTTTGATGAGCTTGTTAAGCAGTTCAATATCGAATTTACACCAACAATGGTGATTGTAGCAAAACCTGGCGCTGAGCCTAAAAAACTACAAGGCAGTGAAATTACAGAATCAAATGTAATGAAAGCCATAAATCAAAAGTAAATCATTACTTAGATATAATAAGCATTCCTCTGTCAGAACGTTTTGATGAAAAAGACTTGATCCCCCACTCAAACTAATAGAATACTGTTTTTTATTAATTGTTATTATAACAATAATTAAATTATAATAAATAATACATAAATTACTTAAATTGTTTTGTTAATTTTGTATTTGAGGTAAATATGAATCCATCTTCTTTTCCTCCTAAAAAATCCGATGTTCCGAATCATCAAGTACATAGTAATAATCCCCCAAAAGAAGCCCCTCAAAGCTTATTTTCCTGGGCAACTTCAGTTGCCATTAGCACAGCAAACACTCTAAAAAATACAGCATACACTCTAACAAATGTCGTCACATCAAAATCTTCAGATAAGCAACAAACTATAGATCAAGCAGAAATCACTATATTGTCAAATCTTAGCAGTAAAGATGCTGCAATGTTTCTTCAGCTTTCCAATCTTATAGGGGGTGCAGCTTCTAAAGGAGCAGAAGAGGCTCTTGGCAAATGGACAACAACAATGCTCGATGCAAAAATGTTACTAAAGGTATTTGTGACTCAAAGCTTTGCGAATTTATCTACCAAATTAAATGAAGAAAAAGAAAATATTCCAAATTACGCTACCCAACCTGCCCTTTTAAGTCTTTTCTCTCTTTTCGCCAAGAATACAAGCAACCACTTGAACAAGAAAATCTTGATTAATCTTGAGAAAAAACATCAGTTCAAAGAAAAAATGCTCCTTATTGATCAAGAAAAAGTAAAAATAGCCAAACTCGTGAACAAAAAAGCGGAACTGGAGAAAAAATTATCTGCCATTATGGAATCATCCTTTACGGAAGATGACCTTGAATATGTCAGAGGCAAAATAGAAGAATATAAAAAATATGCAGAATATCCCGGAATGAGAAGTGAAATCGAAACTGAAATATTTCAAAACTTTACAGAAGAGCAAAAAAAAGAGGCTTTAAGTGTTTTATCCGATTTGGAAGACATCACACGCAAAATAACCAATCCTAAAGAATTAATGACATTGGAGGCTACTTTAAGCGATTATGAAGTTGAATTAAAAGAGATCTTCAATCAAGTTGCGGGCGATATTTTGTATTATATTTTTCCACAAGGCTACAGCGATCCTGCGATCCAAAAATTTGTAGAGGGTGAAATTATTTATGATAAAATTTTAAGTTCATTACAGAGCGCAATAGGAAATATTTTATATGACCAATATTCATCGCTCCAAAAGGATACCGGACCGATAAGCGCCTGGAATGAAAATCTTCATGCCCATTCTGACGGAAATATTGATTCTTTAGTAGGGGCTCCTTCAATGCTTCTTCAGGGCGTTACTAAGCATTTTCTGGAATTTAGTACAAGTGTCGCCAGCATGACAACAAGCGCGCTTCAGGGCTTGCAAGGAACATCTGAAAAAACAGCGCCTTTAACAGAAGCAGACAAAAAAGCTGTCGAATTAGATAGCCTTAATCTCAAAAATTTAAGTAATTGGATTGTAGAATCCGTTCAAGACCTTGGACAAACAACTGATCCGGATCTTCAAGGACTTTTAAGTTATGGAACCGGCATCCTGACAAATCTTACGACAAGTTTGCTTGGTAAAGCTGTAACAGAACTTATTCCAGAAGGCGAGCTTATCAAAAAAGGTGAAATTTTGAACACCTTATTTGAGAAAGCTTCAGAAAAGGTGAGTGTTGCTATGGAACAAAAATCCTTAAGCTCTTCACTTTCAATTTTTGTATCCGATTTACCGATTCCTGCAATTATCAAACATAAGATTGTATCTACTTTAAATGAAACTGCAATTGCTGAAGAAAAACTGCCAACCCTGATAAAACAAGTAAATGCTCTTCATGATGAATCAAAAAAACAATTGGAAAGTATCCCAAGTGGCGATGTAATCTACTCCTTAATTGAAAACCTAAGTAATCAGCTCATAAAATATGTAAAAGATCAAAACACAAATCTTTTAAGTGCAGACCTAGAAAAAACTATAGATAAATTGCTGATTGAATACATGCCAGGCTTAGTTTTGGACCCGGCATTAACATTAAGTTTGAAAGAGAATATTCAAGGCTTTAGTTCAAAACAGCCCTTGGATTTTGTTAAAAAAGGGATTCAGACAATTTTAACGCAAGGGATACTTGGGGCAATATCTGAAGATTTTGACCCTAAAGTCAGTATCAGGGATCAATTTCTTGGTAGATTGACAGATGTGTTTGAAAAGAAATTTTCGAATTTAACAGCTGATGAAAAAGTAAATGTGCAAAAGGCTTTTGCCATTCAAAAAAATATCGATGATAAAACTGCTTTGGCCCAAAAACTTGACTTAAATGCTAGTAAGAGAGTCTCTAATGCAACAGTTGAAATGCAACAAGCCTCTGATACTGTTTTATTTGAGTTCACAAGGGTTGAGAGCGCTAAAGAAATTGTTGTACTTTTGAGAAAAAATTTAACCGGGATTTTTGAAAAGTTGAATGCAAATCCTAATCAATCATGGGATTTGGAGAAACTAGCTGAATTGCAAAACAGTAAAATTTTACCAAAAGACAATCCTTTACTTTCCAGCCTATCATCTGACTCATTAAAACTTATCTCAGAAGCTATGGATATTGTATCTACTTTAAAACATGCAGAAAATGAACAGGCCATCAGAACTGACGCTCTTTTTGTAAGTGTAGACAAATTTGAAGCGATGGAAAAAGAACCCGGCTTCAAAAAATTACAACAAAGGCTTCTTGCAAGATTTAGTAGTAGTCAACTCAACGAAGAAATAACAGAACTTAACTTTGAAAGGGACAAATACCTTTCGACTTTTAGGGGTTGTAAGCTGGAACCCTCGGAATTTTTGATCGCCTTAAGGGGTCCCGTTGGAAAACAAAAAAATCCCACGTTAAAGAAAAATAATCTTCAAGTGTGATGTCTCTTTCCCACTTGTAAGCTGTTAGGGGCCACATGGGAAAACGGAAAAAATCCCACGCTAAGCTCTTTAGTTCGGGGTAAATATCGTGCTGAGGGTAGGCATCTAAGGCTGTAATTAGAACCTGTCTCAAGTTTTGCTAAATAACAAAAACTACTTTCAACTGGATGCAGGAATCCAGCGGTATAGTGTTGGTACAGATATGCTAAGGTTTTTTGCTACCTCGCGTGGAGGTATGCCGTTAGCCAACAGCTTCTTTGCTGACTCGATTTTACTGTCGGTCATCTTCCGCTTGCGACCACCTCTGCGTCCAAGTTGCCTGGCAACTTCAAGGCCAGCTCGAGTGCGTTCGATAGCCAACTCTCGTTCCATTTCGGCCAAGCTCGCCATAACATGAAAGAAAAAACGACCGGAGGGGCTGCTGGTATCAATGGCATCCGTCAAACTCTTAAAGTGTATGCCTTGCTTATGCAAATCACTGACAAGATCAACTAGATTTTTGACGCTTCGACCAAGGCGATCCAATTTCCAAACCACAAGGGTGTCTCCCTCGCGGAGCATTTCGAGCGTCTTGCCAAGTCCTGGTCGTTCCGCACGGTTCCCACTAGCTTTGTCATTAAAGATTTTTTTGCAGCCAGCTTTGTTTAACGCTTCGATTTGAAGATTTAGGTTTTGATCTTGTGTTGATACGCGTGCATAGCCGATTAACATGGTCTCCCCTACTTTTAATAAGACTGGTAGCGATGCTAGTAAAAGTAATAGTGAAGCCTTATTGCATTATTTTCTCAAAACTCATTGTCATAATGAGAAATTAAGAATATAATTTCAAGAACCATTTATGAGAACATCTTTTCCAAGCACGTAGATGCAACACAACAGATTTGCGGTTTTTATCAAAAACCCTCGTTTGCAAGAACCTAGAATAACCGAATTTCCCCCATTCAATTCATGCGCACCAACAATAGTAAACGATTAACAGTCCTGTCGGAAGATGAAAAACTAGCGCTCTACAGCTTGCCGGACTTCGATGATTTTCAGCACGCCGAGTATTTGGCCCTATCCGAAGATGAACTGGCCTTAGTGATGCGGCGCAAAGACCTATCCGAGCAAGTATATTGCCTGTTACAGATCGGCTACTTCAAAGCTAAGCAAACTTTCTTTCGCTTTTCTTGGGAAGACGTACCTCCGGAGGATGTCACGTTCGCACTGCAACGCTATTTTCCTGGAATGACGTTGCCACCTAAACCGATGAGCCAGTACGAATATTATGCGCAACGCAATGAAATCATCCGCTTATTCGGCTATCGTCTGTGGGCTGAAACTGACAGGCCAGCATTTGTGAGTCAAGCAGCGCAACTGGCGAGACGTGACGTCGCTCCGACCTTCATTTTGACCGAATTGCTAGCGCATTTGGAAACGGGAAAAATCGTACGTCCCGGCTATACCACTTTGCAAACTATCATCAGCAACGCCCTTACTACGGAACGCCGCCGGCTGGAACAAATAATCGATGCCGCCCTCGATGACAACGCAAAAACGGATTTACAAAAGCTTTTGTTGCACGAGGACACCCTATCCGAATTGGCGGCAATCAAGCAGGATGCTAAGCACTTCGGCTACGGCATGATGGTGACGGAACGTCACAAACACTCCACCCTGGAACCTTTATACCGGATTGCAAAAGCACTGTTACCGGAGCTCGATATCTCGCAACAAAACATGCACTACTATGCGAGCCTTGCCCACTATTACACGGTATACGACCTCAGGAATCTGAAATCCGGGCAAACCAATTTATATCTGCTGTGCTACGCATGGCAGCGCTACCGGCAGCTCAGCGACAATCTGGTCGGCGCACTGGGCTACCATATGAAAAAGCTCGAAGATGAAACCAAGGAAGTTTCAGAGCGGCAATTTGCCGCAGCGCAGGTCAAAAAGCGGCAGGAATCACCACAGGTAGGTCGTCTGTTATTGCTGTACGTTGACGACGCAGTCGATGACGCGACGCTGTTTGGCGCAGTACGTAAACAGGCATACACCATTTTGCCGAAAGAAGTCTTGCTATCGACTGGGCAACGCTTGTGCGAAAAATCGCCGAGTCAAATGACGATGCGTTGGCAAGTTGTTGACAACGTGGCGGCGCGTTGCCGAAAACACTTGCGTCCATTGCACATGGCGCTCGAATTTTCCAGCACGACGGCCAATAGTCCATGGCTGGCGGCGTTACGCTGGATGAAGGAAACCTATTCCCGTCAACAACGACTTTCCCAGCGGCCCGTTCATGAAATTCCTGACGGCACAATTCCCAAACGCTTGCGCTCCTATCTCATGGAAGTGGACGTCGATGGCAATGCCACAGGCGTGCGCAGCGATCGCTACGAATTCTGGATTTACCGTCAGATCCGCAAACGTCTTGACTCTGGCGATTTGTATCTGAACGATAGTATTTCGCATCGTCGTTTTGGCGATGAATTGGTGCCCATGGAACAGAAGGCAGAAGTTCTTGCTCAATTGGATATTCCTTGGTTGCGCCAATCTGTGGATGTCCAACTTGATGCCTTGTGTACCGAACTCAGCGATCTTTGGAAAATGTTCGATCGCGAACTACGCCAGGGAAAACTCAAGCACCTTGAATATGATTCGGCGACGAAATCAATTATCTGGCACAAGCCAAAGGCCGACAAAGAGGATGCATTACAGTCTGGCTTTTATGCCGAACTTCCGGCCCGCGATATCGCCGACATTTTTCGTTTTGTGAATGAGCGTTGCGATTTTTTGTCTGCGCTGACGCCATTGCAACCGCGTTACGCCAAGAAGGTCGCCGATAAAGATAGTCTGATGGCTGTCATTATTGCCCAAGCGCTGAACCATGGCAACCTGAGCATGGCTGAAACGAGCGACATTCCGTATCATGTCCTCGACGCGACACATCAACAATACTTGCGGTTATCGACGTTGCAGGCAACCAATGACCTGATCAGCAATTTCATCGCCGGGCTTCCCATCTTTCCGCATTATTCTTTCGGCTTGGAATCGCTTTATGGTAGCGTTGACGGCCAGAAATTCGAGGCGGCCAGCCCAACCGTCAAGGCGCGTCATTCTCGCAAATATTTTGCGCGTGGCAAAGGCGTAGTCGCTTATACCTACCTCGCCAATCATGTTCCGTTGCAAACCGAATTGATCGGCGCCAATGAACACGAAAGCTATTTCGTCTTCGATATCTGTTACAATAACACGTCCAATATCTTGCCGATCACGATTACCGGCGACATGCATAGCATCAATAAGGCCAATTTCGCTATCCTGAACTATTTCGGCATGAAGCTGGCTCCACGCTTCACGAATCTTCAAACTCAACTGAAACACCTATACTGCAGCAACGATCCGGCAGACTACGAAAAATTTCTGATTCAACCAGTCGACCAGATTGATCTTCATCTCATCAAATCCGAGAAAGCCAATATCAATCAAATCGTCGCCACGTTGGGACTCAAGGAAATGTCACAGAGTACGTTGATCCGCAAGCTATGCACCATATCTCAGCACAACCGGACCCGCAAAGCCATCTTCGAGTTCGACAAGCTGATTCGCAGTATTTACACTCTGCGCTATTTGCGCGATACTCAGTTGCAACGCGATGTTCACCGCTCGCAAAACCGCGTTGAATCGTACCATCAGCTACGATCGTTTATTTCTCAAGTGAGTGGTAAAAAGCAACTGATCGGCAAGACCGACCTGGCTGTGGCAATCAGCAACCAGTGCGGCAGGTTGATCTCCAACGTGGTGATTGCATACAATTCGATCATGCTTTCGATGTTACTGGAACGATTTCAAGCGGACGGGAACGAGAAGGCATTGGCATTGCTCCAGAAAATTTCGCCGGTCGCCTGGCAACATATCCACTTTCTTGGGCATTATACTTTCCGTGGCAACAAAATCCTGATCGATCTGGAGGCGATGCTGGCCAACGTGACATTGGAATAATTCGGCAATTAAACGACCGTCAAAAATTCCGAGGGTTCCGGCTTACAACCCCTGACAATGGCTTTTCTTGAGCGATTTTTCAATGTCGCGTTTGTGAATGGCAATGGACAAAAAGTTTTGGCTTGTCGATTGTCTTTTGTGAGAAAAATAGGGTGGAAATTTCAAATTTCGTGTTGGTCACAATATATATTACGCGGTACTTCATGGTCTGATGTGAATTTTTTCTCAGTTTGCCGTTCAAAATGGATACAACTTTTTATCTGAAGATGAGAGCGAATAATCAATTTTTCAATCGAAATTGGCCTAGAAAAATAGCCGAAAAGAACAAGGGTAAGCCCGAACCGTACCATCTTACAACTCAAGGAAATGATCTCTATCTAAAACGGTAACATGAGTGCAACAGATAAGAAATATAAATAGTCGGCTTCAAAGGGGTAGATCAACGGCGATCGTGCGAGTTCAACAAACCGTACAGGAGTTTCATAGAATATTGCTGCTTGGGCTTGGCCAAATCCTAAAGCGGCTTTAAAAACACCTGAACCATAAATCGCCAAACTACCAGCATATTCCCTCGTATTTTGAATGACTTTCAGCGGCATTATCTTTCAAACGCACAAGATCGATAATCAACTGCTCTTCTTGCGCGCTTTTGAGGATGTCAGCAAAATCCTCGCCATGGTTTCCTATAACCAAGAGTTCTGAATCAGCAAGGAATGGTTCAGAGGTTTCTACAAGAGATTTAGATATATGTGCAATATGCTCACGGATATATGTGCCACTTGCTCCTTCTTCACAAGAAGCTCTGTATACGTTCGGATCATAGATAGCCAGCTCGAGTCCATTTTTCAGCATTAAATCGGCAAGTTTTACTAAAGGGCTCTCGCGCAGATCATCTGTTCCTGCCTTAAAGCTTAACCCCAACATTCCGATTTTCTTTTTTCCTGTCTCCAATATCATTTGAAAAGCTTTTTGTATTTGGAGTTCATTGGCAGTAAGAATTGCATCGCATAGTGGTGTTGCTATACCTTTTCTTTTGGCACTTGCGCTAAAAGCTTTGACATCCTTTGGTAGGCACGATCCTCCAAAAGCAAAACCAGGCTTCAAATAGGTTGAAGCAATGTTTAGTTTTGTGTCTTGGCAAAAGATATCCATAACTTCATGACTGTCGACTCCAAGAACTTTTAAAATATTGCCCATTTCATTAGCGAAGGTGACCTTTTGGGCATGCCAGGCATTGTCGACAAATTTTACACCTTCTGCCACGTTGATTTCAGTGGTGATTTTGGGAGCGACGATATCTTCATATAGATTTAAAAGAATTTCCTCCGTTGATTTATCGATGGCTCCTATTACAACTTTGGGTGGATGGAAATAATCGTCTATAGCAGTCCCTTCACGCAAGAATTCAGGATTATTGCCAAAGCCAAAATCTATTCCAGCAATCTTCTTTGACGCCTTTTCAAGAGCAGGGATAGCTATTTCCCTTGCGCTGCCAGGAACCACTGTGCTACGCAAGATGACACTATGGAAAGTGGTTTTATCTTTCAGCACTTTGCCAATTTGCTTGCAGGCAGCTTTGATATAGGTGAGGTTTAACGCTCCATCGACATCACTAGGCGTTCCCACGCAAATCATAGTCACTTCGCTGTTCATTACAGCAAACGTTGCATCCGTTGTGGCTGATAGCCTGGTTGACTCCACATTTTTTGCTATCAGATCCGAAAGGCCCTTCTCAACAATGGGCGAACGACCTTTTTGTATGCATTTGACTTTTATTGGATCTGTATCGACTAGGATTACCTTGCTTACCGATCTCGATTCTGCAAGACATGCCCCTACAACAGCTCCTACATACCCTATCCCAAAAATGCTTATTTGCATATTTTTATCTCAACCATTTTAAATTTTTATATTTAAGAAAAATTATAGCATAACCGAAACATATTTTCAATAATTACCTAAAGTAATTAACAGATATCGTTTTTCTAAAAAATTAAATCCGAAAATATAGATATTTAAAATATCTAATTCATAAAACAAGCTAGTTCCAATGAAAACGTTGAAGCGGGTAACGTTAAAAAAATATTAATAAACAATTTATTTTGTGTAGCGATTATTTATGCACATGTGTTACAATCGATCGAAGCCGTAGGATTTTGAATCCTATTGCGATCAATCGAGTTCCTTTGCAAGATTTAGGTATTGGTTTCGACGGTTCACTTTTCGTTTTAGCAAAAAAATAAATAGAGAGTTTTATGCTTCAAGAAACAACATTGGCATCTTACCAATTAAACCGACACGATTTATGGAACATGCTGCCGCCTCCGCCAGCAAATAAAGATCAACGAGAGTTTAAAATAGCTAGTCTGAACATACAAACAGCATGGGTGACTGACAGTGCAAATAATCTAGAGAAATACCCACAGTATGCTTGGGAAAATAGGCTTAAACCTGTTACTCAACTCATCAGCTTGGATAAACCAGCGATTCTTTGCTTAACAGAACCCAACCTAAAACAAGTTCAAGATTTAAGGCATGTCCTTGAAGATTCTGGCTATAAAATAGTTGGGTATTCACAACAGACAAGAGAGTCTATTGAGACTGTAGAAGAAAAAATCGCTCTAGATAACAATTATTTCTACAATGAATTTGTCGGGTTTTTGTACAACGCCAACGAAGTTGTATTAGAGGAATCTAGCTGTGTAGAGTTGGAAAGAGGGGAGAAACATAATCGAATTTTAGCTGTTGGAAAATTCTTTCACATTTCTTCTAAGGTTAACTTCTATGTTCTCAGTATGCATTTTGATCATCTGTCACTGCATTCTAGACAGAAGTCAGGAGAGCAGGAACTGTCTATTATACGAGAATTGGAAGAAAGGGGTATACCATGGTTCTCTATCGGCGATCGGAATTGGTTTGCAGATCGTGGAGGCCAAGAATGTGCCGAAGAGTACATCAAGCATCCATTCATCTGTGATTTTAGAGACGAGAGTGAGCAAGGTCATTATGGCCCATCGGGTACATATCCTGGTCATCTTGGTTTACCCAAACAGTTCGAGCCTCCTATTCACGAGCTAGAGGGTGGTATCCAACATATTGAAGCAGACACTTTTGATGTTGGCTTTAGAAGTCGAAATTCTATCGTTGCTGTAAATGATTACGCCTATTCGGGAGAGTTCTCCCCTGAGTCATATGATCTGTTGCCATTGGACACACAGGGCAATGTCAAGGATAAGAACTCCATTTCTGATCACTACTATATTGGCGGCACTTTTAGATTCAATAAAGTTTAAAGCGATCTAATAGCAACCGCTTCTATGGGTGGTTGCTTTTAGCTGTAAAGGTGTAAAGGAACTCTCATGAAAAAAGAGCAACAATACCATCCACTTTCTATGCTCCCAACTCTTTTGAATATTTCGGAAGGTCAGCTAGAATCTTCGAAAGAACAACTTATCAACATGAAAGCTGTAGACGGTAAACCTCACGTTTTAGACGACGAGATAATTAACCGCTCCTTGACACTTTACACCGAGCAAAATGAAATAATAGACGCTTTTCTAGAGCAATGCAGGCGATGGAGAGAACAGTCTCCCGACAAGGAACAGCTATTACAGATACAACAAGTCGAAAATTGTAATAAGGAGCTGTTAGAGTTAAATACGAAGATTCTTTCCCTCGTTGATCGTTACAAAGACCACACCATCAATAAGATTCTAGAGAAAAGTGACTGTGAGCTTGCTTGTGAGATGCTAGGCATCACAGTAAAGCTAACAGAAGAGCAAGAGAAAATCGTTAAAGAGATCGATGAGAAAGCCAGGTCTTTAGAAAATACAGACAATGAGACCTTTTTGGTTGGGATGTTTGACTACATGCCTCGATTTAATGTTCTCCTAGACGCACTAACATCAAAAGAAATAGATAAGCTCGCTATGCGTTATGAAGGCTTTGGCTCATTTGCACAATTGCTTAGCGCTTTAGCAGAGGGAATTCGTTCAGGAGAAATCAAACGCTAAATGCCTGTTAGATTTTATCCTAATTTGGGTTGTGGGAAAAAAACCAAATAATTAAAAAACTAGGAGATAATGATGAATCAATTTAACACAATGTATAGTTTCCCAAACCATTCTGAATTATGGGAGTGTATAAACAAGCATCCTATATCCCATCAAAGAGGAATAACCGAACAAAATCATCCAAAGCAAGGTATTCATTATAAATTAGCAGAGAATTTTGCAAATCAAGAAAGAAGCGATTATGGAATCAAATTGGGAGCAAGGACTGTGCTGATCGATGATGACCCAAATTTTTCTGACTTAACATTTTTTTATCATCAAGTTCTTAAAGATTGCGCAAAGCGCATCAATTAAGGAAGGAGAAGGGTGGGGTGTCACAAATAGCCCATAAAGTACAGTTGCTCACTCGGAGATTCGCTCTCTTGTGCCAGCCGATTTTTGCTTCATTAAGCAGTCAAAGTAGAACGTGACAAAAACTGTCCGGCGCTAATAACAGCTGCGTGCAAGCCTAAGAATACCATTTGTGACACCCCAGGAGAAGGGGCTTCAAAGCATTTGCTTATTGCCAAAACCCATCTTTTACACGGATCTTTACCGTCGACGAGTTTTACATTTTTGGCGCGATGGGCAGAAATGACCCTGTGGAACTTTCGTGACATTTGTTGAAACTGCTCAGGCTGGATTTTACCATAATTGGGGTTGGGCAAAAAACTCCATCCTGATCGATCTGGAGGCGATGCTAGCCAACGTGACATTGGAATAATTCGGCAATTAAACGACCGTCAAAAATTCCGAGGGTTCCGGCTTACAACCCCTTTTAGAGAACTATCCGAAGATTTGGGAAATGCATTAGGATTATCAAAAGAAAAAATAAAATTGCCAAAAGTATTGCTCGATCAATTATGGCCAATGATTGAAAGTCTTAAGCAGACTCAAGTAACAAATGTTCTTTTTACAGTGATAGCTCCTCTGTTTACAGCAATCGATGAATCTGAAAACAATAAAGCAAAGCTTCTGGAAAATCCAAAAAATAGCCTGTTAGTCGGCCTCATAAAACCGACTATAAGACGTGTTATGGAAGAGCTTCCATCGATTGCCTCTGATGCTGCAAATCTATCAAATACGTTGAAGGCAATAGAGATTTATCTCCCGGGAGTCAGTCAGCAAAAAGGCGCTGTGATTGCTGATAGTTTGCAGACACTAATAGTTGGAGAAAACAGCTTTTTGAAAAAAAATAGTCCTCTTTTACAATCCTACCTTGAGGGTGCTGTGTTGCAATTTTTTGCAACTCAACAGAGCGAAAATGGATTTATTTTAGAAAATCTTACCGATAAAATCAAACAGCTTGCTGTCAGTCTCATAGAAACAACCTCCGCAATGGGTGTTTTCAATAAAGACGAAGCAATCAAAATAATCGATGCTCAAATCATGAAAGATTTTCTCAAAATTGAATCCCCTAATGATTTAAGAATGATTCCCATACCTTTAAGAGCTGTAGTTTACAATCATTTAAGAGACCAGATTAAACAACTAGCCCTTCCTTTTATGGAAGGTGCTATCGAAAACAATAAATTAAACGAAGGCTTGAAAGCTCTTTCCGGATCTGCTTTTTTAAGCGATTTTTCAAAAGAACTATCAAAAGATCTCGTTAATCATCTTCCCACAATCGTGCGAAATTACGATGCTTATGTAGTTCAGCTTTTTGATATTTGTGGAAACAAAAATCCAACTTCTGACCAAATTAAAAACTTTATAAACTTAGTTGAAGATTATAAAAAAGACCCCTCTAAATTTGGTAAACTCACAAATCAAACACTTGTAGATGCCTTTATCTTATCGGAAGACAGGTTATTTTCAGAAGCAGAAGTTAACGAGATCAAAAAACGCCTCCAAGCAACCTCTATCAAAAAAAACCTTCTTGCTATTTACACAACTCCAGAGGCTCTTTCTGCATCGATTATTACAGAATTAAAAGCGCCAATGGAATTAAAGCAAAATCTTTCAAATGAGTTAAATGCTTTTGTTGCAGGAGGCAGCATTTCATCGATTGCACAAACAACAATAGAGTTTGCTTTGTTAAAATTTTTTATTGCGATTGCAGAAAATAATCCGCCTTCAAATGGTAAAGACTCCATCATTGTCTTAACGGAAAAACTTTTAAAGCTTACAACTGAACAATTTCTAGAAGCAAAATTAGAATTAAGGGATAAGAAAGGATTTGAATTGGTTGCAAAAAACATCCGAAAAGTCATGATGACAAAAGAAGGACTTGGAATTTTTGAAGCTTTGGAATCCATTCCAGAACCTCTAAGAGGGATTGTCAAGCAAAAGCTCGATAACAAAATTGCAACCACTCTTATTTCGTTTAGGAATGCTCTGCCGGATCCGGAAATAGAAGCTTCCGCTAAAAAAACCGTAGCAAAGCAAGTCGTAAGACATGCAGTAGATTTGGCATTAAGCTCTTTACCAAACACGTTCGTAGCTGCAGAAAATAAAGTCACAAACAAAGTTTTTTTAAGTTTGCAAGAAACTTTAGAAGCACTTGTGTGCGGGAACTACAATGTAGCGAATACAATCTTAGACTATTCGAATAAAAATGCCTTACAAAATATTTTTTCTGGAACATTAGCAGATATCTCTACTTCAAAAGCAAAATCCGATAGCGTACCGATTATTGCAGAAATCCTTTCTAAACCGCTAAATGCAGCTGTCGATACAATTCTTGAATTTGAAGAGAAGCATTCAAAAGAATTTAACGAAAGATTAATTACTAATTTCTTCAATGTCGCAGCAAATCACTTCAGCACCATCAATGAAGTAGAAAAATTAAGCCAAAAAGCCGGTCAAAAAACTTTACGAAACGAAGACTTCGTAAGAGTCAAAGGGACAGAAATTCATAGCGCAGTTCCGGTAGCTCCCCTTAACTTTGATCGATCTATTCGGGAAATCGAAAAAAAAACCGGCCTTCAATTGGATGTACAAGTCAAAGATGCCTTAAGGAAAGTGATTTTAAAACTCATTCAAGATGAAAAGCGAGATGACATTTCGTTAACAAATGGCAGAGTCAATGAAGCTGTCATTAATGTTATCAGCGCTAAGATGCATTTTTCTGCAATGGAGGAAGTGCAAATCAGGGAAAGTCTTGAAGCCTATGATACTGCAGGTCAAAAATCGCTTCGGGCAATTATTCACAAAGAAGCTAAAGTTTCTGAGTCTCTCCGAATAAAAGAATTTTACGCTCCTCAAAGCAAATTATTGATGAGTCTTTTGTTTCCAAACGGGAAAGATGATTTAACTTTTATTCCAAAAGATGCAAGAGAGTCTGTATGGAATCTTTTTGGAAGTAATCTTCCTACCATTCTTCCGATGATTACAGATGTTATTTTAAGCGAGAGTACTATCAATAATATAGTTCTAAGCACTTTGGAAAGCGTAAACGAAAGCATTATTCATCCACAACCTCAAAAAGCTGCATTACCTACCCCGCCTCGAGGTAAACCGACGGCCCTCGATAGTGCAGCTTCCAATCTGATTAAGCAAATTGTTGGTCGCATGGATTTGCCATCTATCATAACAAGCAATCTTTTTGACAAGGAGGGTAATTTACTTCCTGCAATCGAACAATCAATCGGTGATGCTTTAAGGGCTCAATTTAATGGGAGCTTCCTAAAAACCACATTGGAGACAACTTTTGAGGCTGTTTTAAAAAATGAAATCCCGGATCCTTCGTTAGTTGGTGTTAAAAGAACGAGCGCTGAAGAAAAATTGTATCAATCAAAGATTGTACAACCAAAAATCAATAAAACAACAAAAATGATCATAAATAATAGCATCTCAAAAACAATTGATGATATGTGGAATACGGTTCAAAAAAAATGGGATGCTAAAACACAAGTGTTGTTTGGAAAGGCAGGCTTGACCCTGAAGAAAGGTTTGGATGCGATGTTCAGATTTGTATTCTTTACAATTATCGGCAATATTCTTTCATTTATTTTTAGACCTGTCTTAAGAGCTGTACTTCACAAATGGCTAGCAACAGAAAAAAACATGAATGCTCTATTGGATCCATTTAGAAAAGAGCCGTCAGATCAAAAAGCTGCAGAAGCACATGCTCTCTACAATGAGGATCTCGTTTATAAACTTGTAGAAAGCATACAAACCGCAGTAGCAGAAACACTGGAGCGTGCTTAAACCAAGATTGCTCTAAAATGGTGCAAGCTATTTATTTTATGTCGTCCCTTCACGCTTCAATCTGATTGCAGGAATTCATAATTTTGAAGTTAACGTTAGAGGCGGAGAGCCGGAGAGGCGATGAGGAAATTATAAGTTATTAACAACCCTTTCCCGTCCATCTATAAGGTGCATCTTCGTATAAACTTTCTAATAGTCCTGGACCACTTAAAAGTACGATGGAC
>JBEPVN010000031.1:0-23441 GCA_041691015.1 Parachlamydiaceae bacterium
AGGGTAAAAATTAAAAGATTTTAACACGGAAATCGGCATTTCGTGCCACCCCAAGCCGGTGGTGACAATCCTTAGCATTACCCATTTTTTTAAGTCGATGCTACCGCATACGCATCAAGATCCAAGTTTTGTAGAGTGTAAAATCGCTTCTAAGATGAGAACTTATAAAAGCATACTTAAATCTTTTATTTTGTGTTGTATTTAGTAATTTTTTTTAATTACTATATTTATCCGTGATATATTGAATATAAGCTTTGGATGAGAGAGTTTTTTTCGAGGCGTTTTTAAGAAGCTCTTCAGCGTTAAATTGACGTCCATGATCATAAACATGTTTTTTTAGCCATTCTTTAATGAATAACAAATTTCCATTGGCTAGTTTCTTTTCCCAATCGGGATTGTCATTTTGAAACCCAAGAAAAAGATGCGAGGCATAAATATTACCAAGTGCATACGTTGGAAAATATCCAAATGCTCCCATCGACCAGTGAATGTCTTGCAGACAACCCTCAGAATTGTTTTTTGGTACGACTCCCAAAAGTTCCTTCATTTTGGCATTCCAAGCATTAGGGACATCCCGTACCTTTAAACTGCCTTCAATTAAAGCCTTTTCAAGCTCAAAACGCAAAATAATATGCAAATTATAAGTCACTTCATCAGCTTCAATACGAATGAGGGATGGCTCTACGCGGTTGATTGCTTTATAGAACTTATCCAAGGAAACATCCTCTAATTTTCCCTTGAATGTTTTTTTTAAGGGAGGAAGAAAGTGCTCCCAAAAAGGCTTTGATAAGCCGATCCTAGTTTCAAAAAAACGCGATTGGGATTCGTGGATGCCAAGGGATAAAGCTTCTGCAAGCGGTGATCCATAATGTTTTACAGGAAGCCCCATCTCGTATAACGCATGACCGCCTTCATGAAGTATGGCAGAAATATTGCTCATAAGACTCGATTCATGAATGCGTGTCGTAATCCTGCTGTCTGTTGGGTGGCAGGCGCTTGAAAAGGGGTGGGCAGATAAATCTAATCGACCCTTTGACATTTCATAGCCGATGCCATCTAATAATGTTTTACCAAAAGCTAATTGTTTGGCAGGAGGAAATTTGCCGTATAGGAAGCTATCATCAGGAAGCTTTTTTTCGCTTATTTTTTTGATCAGCGGAATCAGGAATTTCTTTAATTCAGTAAAAAGTACATCTACTTGTTTCGTTGTCATACCGGGCTCAAAACAATCTAAAAGAGCATCATAGGGATGTTCTTTAAAACCTAAATAATCAGCTTTTTGTCTGTTCATTGCAACGATGCGATCCAAATAAGGAGCAAAAGTCTGATAGGCATTTTCTTTTTTGGCATGTCCCCAAGCAATAATTGCTTGGGAAGTAAGTTTTGCAAAATCTTCGACAAATTTTTTAGGCAGAGCTACTTCTTGTCGGTAATCGTGGCGCCAAACTAAAACCGCCGCAGTTTGTTCTTTTGAGAGTCCATCGACGACTATTTTACCGGTTTCAATATCAATGAGCTTAGAAAGGGCTGCTTTAAATTGAGGGCTTGTTTTAGCTTCATGAATGACGCCAGAGAGTGCCTCAAGTTGCTCTCCCCGTATAACAGCAGCATCTTCTGGCATGACAGTTTCCTGATCCCATGAAATCAATCCGGAAATACCTGATAAAAGATGCGTATGGTATGAGAGCTTATGAAGTTCCTTATAATATTTTTCAACCTGACTTTTCATAAAATATCCTTTAAAATCCTATGTTGTACAAATTTAATGTTTAAGTATCAAGCCTTTTTAAAATACTTTTCGATCATATCTTCTGTAACAGACGATTGAATGTGATTTTGATTACAAAAACTATCAAGATCCATTTTCATTTCGGGTAAGAGAAAGAATCTTTCAAACAAGAAACTTTTTGAGTTTTCGGGGCCTTTCAATTGTTCCGCTTTGGTTTTTAAATAAAATTCAGCCTGCCGTAAAGTCTCTTTTTTTGATCGGTAGAGAGAGATGTTTTTTTGATAAACCTGACGATGATTTTTTAAATCCTCTAATGCAGCTTGCTCACTTTCAGTAATTGTTTCATCTGTTTCATCGTTGTAAATCTGAAGTTCTAATTGTTCTATTTTTGCAATTTGCTTTCTTTGTTGTTCAAGAAGATCTTCTCCCTCAAATTGTCTTTTGGCTATACTTAAAATATCTTTAAATTGATTGAGCGAATTTGCAGGCTCAGCCCCTTTTTTATTTTTTTTTGCACCTTCATAAATTTTTTCGACTAACTTAGCTTCGATTTGAAGATCAGGAAATTCAGTTTCTTTTAAAGATTTCATGATGGCAAGGGTTGTATTTTGATCTGTTTCTCTAAAATCGATCCGTTTAAAACGTCTGGAATAGCCATATTTTACGAAGTCTTCTTTTGTTTCTTCATTTTTTTCAAGTTCTAACGGAGTAATCCCGATAAATAAGGGTAAGTTTTCTTTTGGATCTCCTGTTTCAAGCCATCTTCTAAGGGGAGCGCCATGTACTTCGTTTTTTATCAAACTGTGGATGTCGTCAATTGCGATGCATATATTCTTGCTATGACGACCAATCGCTGTTCTGATTTCATCGTAGGCTGTTTTGTTGTCGTAGGAGTTTGCTTTTTTTAAGAGATCAGCTGCTATGATATAATGTAAATCTATACCTTTTGCGGCAAGTTTTACTGCCAAGCTCTTTAGAAAAGTGGTTTTGCCGGTTCCCGGATCTCCTACGATCAAACAATGTTCTCTTGCGTTTGAATGTAAGTTAGCATCTAATTGATTAAGCACTACCTGCATTTCAGAGCTTTTTGCAAGAAGAGGTATTTTAACCCCCTCTTCTAAAACAAGCTTCGTATAATTTCTTGTGTAAGATGTAAGCTCATCTGGTCTTGGCTGCATCCATTTTCTGTAGCTATACACAAAACCAATTGTTGCAGAAAGCAAAGCTGTAAATACACATGCATGTATTTTAGTATTTTGAAAATACCCTTTTGTAGATTTGAAGAGGGTTTTTGGCATGGAAATGATTCGGTAATAAACATCTAGCTGGAAGGCGGCATCCCAGGCGCTTTTTGGGGCACGTTCTAGTACGAAAGATTCAAGCATTGTAATGATCAAATTTAAATAATAGATCGATAAGCTCACTATTTTTGTAGAAATCTCTTTTAATTCAGAACTTGCAAAATCGATTTTTTTATTATAGGGATTAAATTTGTCGTTAATTTTAATTTTTTGAATATATCTTTTGATTTCTTGAGATACATCAAAAGCCTCTCCTTCTTTATACTTAATTAAAGCGATCATTTGGTCATAACTTAACAAATGCAGGCAGCGCATAGATAAATGATATTCATTCCACGAAACGATTTCTTTTGTGGCAAGTTGTAGATACAAATTTTGATTTTCAGGTGTTAAATTACTGAAAAACTCTCTTAAAGCAGGTCTTAGGACATGGAAGTTTGATGAGGCAAGGGCATTTAAGAAAGCAGTTTTATTTTGATCGTCCTCTCTTATGGCTGCCATGTTTTCTTCGATGAAGGATTTAGTGTTAATAAATCTTACTTTGAAATTTTCAAAGGCCGTATTTGTAAAGGTTGTAAATTCAGTAAAAATGTGTAAAGAATAAGATTTTGCAGGGTTAATGTAGGGAGGTGGGGTATAAGAATCCCGAATTTTGATTGAATCGACTTGCATGATAATCTAACCTATTGATTTAATTTGATGAAACTATAAGGTAGAAAAGCAAAAAAAACAAGAATATTTGAGAAGGAATTTAACGGTGCAAGCTTTTTAAATGAAGACTTGGGGTAGCTCCAAATCTTCATTTAAAAAGCTTGCACCGTTATAGTGCAACTAGGGTCTTATTTTCACCTATTTTAGCATGGGGCTAGTAACGCACCATGACTTCTGCGCCAACATACGGCGCTCCTTTAAATCTGAACCTTTTTGAATTGTGGTTATTGCGGTTTGCAATCTTTAATTTGCCGCCAAATGTTTCACCGACATGTACGTTTGCTTGAATGCTATCGCCCAAATCATAATCTACGCCAAATTCAACACCGGTATTATAGTACTGAACGAGTGCTCTTGAAAGGTTTTGGTGTTTGCCTACACGGTTTCTTGTTTCAAAGGCACGACCTTTTAAGTTTAAAGACCAGGTATCATCAATGACGTAAACTACAGACATATTGACCGGAAATACTGCATTGATTTTCCATTTTTCAGTCAAAATCCAATCAAATCCGATGATAGGGTAGACGTGGTCGATCTTCATACCTGTCAAGACGATGACCCCAATATGTAAGCCGACGTTGTCGTTGTAAGTATTTCGTCCCCAGATAAAGCAGTCCCATGTGGAATATTCTTCAAAATCAAAGTTATCGGTATCAACGTTTAAGGAAAGTTTACCTTTCCAAAGCCAATTGCACATGCGGGATGTTTGAGCATTGACCGAAAGTGTTGCTGTATTGAAAATATTTTGGTCAAAGAAGTGGTTTTGCTTCCAATGGATATTTGTGCGGTTATAACCAATTTCGATGTTTGCAGCTTCATTGTTTTCTTTGTCATAATAAATAATGATGCTTCCGTCAATGTCAAAACCGCAAAATGAAATCTCTTGATGTTTGTGTGGTTTTTTTTTGAATTTGGAATGGCTGATAAAATCGCTATTTGTCTCAACTGCAAACATACCGGAGCCTCCTTTTAAAAGGTCAGGGACTTCACCTGCTTTGCCGCTTGGTAATTCTGTGTTAGTGTAATCAATCTGATCGTAGTCAGCTTGCAGGCAGCAATTTAGGGAAAGCGTTAATAAAACGGTAGATAAAATTCTCTTCATCTCATGACTCCATTTGAATGATAGGTAAGAATGAGATGTTGTAACTAAAAAAAAAAATTATGTCAACAATATTTACTTGATGTTTTTACTTTAGGTCATTTGAAAAGGGTTTTATTTCCCGCCGAGCATCCTCGATATTTCCAAGGATTTTGTTTCTTCTTTTTCTAAATTAACAACCCGTGTAAACGTACGCCCATTTTCTTCAACTTTTGATATCTGCAAGTGATGGTCTGCCTGTTTTGCAACTTGCGGAAAATGGGTAATGCAGAGGACTTGTGTTTCTTGTCCAATAGCTTTTAATTTTTCTCCGACAATAAAAGCGGTCTCACCGCCAATATTGGCGTCAATTTCATCAAAAATAAGTGACGGCGTCTGCTCTTTTCCAGCAAGCAAGCTTTGAATTGCGAGTAATATGCGGGAGAGTTCACCACCGCTTGCGCATTCTCTGATCGGGATTTTATGTTCGCCGACATTCGGTATCAAATAAAATTCGATTAAATCATCGCCCTTTATACCCCTTTTTTGCGGTGTGAACTGAATTTCAAATTCGACTTTTGGCATATTTAAGGAACGCAATTCTTTTACAATCGCTTTTTCCAGTTTTTTGGCTGTTTTTTTTCTTTGTTCAGAAAGATATAGAGCGGATACATTATTTTTATCTTTTAGGGCATCCAAAAGTTGCTGTAACGATTCTATTTTTAAATCTACGTTTTCAAGGCTGTCTAATTTTGTGACAATCGTATTTTTATACTCTTCAATTTCAGATAGGGTACTGCCATATTTTTTCTTAAGTTTTGTGATCAGAGCTAAACGATCATTTAACTCTTCTGCTCTTTGCGGATTGTATTCAATACGCGATTGGTAAGATCTTAGGGTGTAGGCGATTTCCTGGAGTTCGATTAATGCGTTATGATAACTAACAGAAGCTTCCTTCAATTCCGGATCAATTTCTGCCAAATATTCAAAAGCGCTTTGTTGTTTATTCAAAAGAGTTAAAACAGAAAGTTTTTCACCAAAAAGCTTTTCGCTGATTTCATTTACTTTTATAGCTCTTGTCTCAGCATTCATGAGAAGGCTATATTCAGCAAAGATTTCATCGTCTTCGTTTGTTTTAAGATTAGCTTCCTCAATTTCCTGTAGCTGCATGCGGTACATATCAATTTCTAAGAACCGCTTGGATTCATTCTGAACAAGCTCGATAAGTTCTTTAGAAAGGCTGTTTTCTTCTAGAAATTGTTTACCGAATTGGAGCACTTGGGGTTTGAGTTCCCCATAGATGTCGACGATTTCCCGGTGCTTGTCCGTCAAAAGAAGCCATTGGTTAGCATGCTGTCCTACAATTGTTCCAAGATAGGGGCTGATAAGATGAAGAAATTTAGCTTGAGCTGCCTGGTTATTGATAAAACAGCGGTTTTTTCCGGTTTCTGTGATCTCTCGTCTGATAATCAAGTCTTCATTTTCTTCATGATCAATGCCAGCCTCTTCAAGAAGATGGTTCAATTGAGGATTTTTATCGATATCAAAAAAAGCTTCTACGATGCCTTTTTCAGAGCCTCTTCGGATCATGGAAGCGTCGCTCCTTCCTCCAAAAATAAGATTTAACGCATTCATGATCGCGGATTTTCCGGAACCTGTTTCGCCAGAAAGCACATTAAGACCGCTTCCAAAGTTGATGTCTGCTGATTCAATGAGAATGATATTTTTGATTAAAAGTTGTTTAAGCATAAGGTATCCACAAAATCCACGTTGTTTTTTGGTATGATAAGATCGGGTTGATCAAAACGATAAATGATGATTTTTTCAAAATCAAGATTTTCTTGGAAATGGCAAGGGTAATTTTCCATTTTATTGAGAAGCCTCAAAAAATGATTTTGCTGATCAAAATTCAAGATATATTCGGTGCCGTTAACAAAAATACCAATTCCGGATACTTGATTGTAGGAAATGAATTTTTCGTCAGGCCCATTTAAAAAAATAGGAGACATTTTTACATAAAATAAATAGGACATGTAGGTTAACATGATCACTGTAAAAAAACGAATCAATCGAAGGGGTGTCTTCATAGGATAATGGAATCTAAAGTTTTAAAATGGAGTTTGCCGATTTTTTTTAAGCCCTCCATTCCAAATTCCCCATAAATCTTTCTTCCCATGGCTATGGTTTGCTTGGAGGCTCCCTTTGGTAAAGTAACTCCAAAATCTTTACCGAGCAGTTCAAGACCCTCTAAAAAAGTAAGCCTCGCAAGAATGGATGCTGCTGCTACTACAACATCTTCTTCACCCCGATGCCTTTGCGTTAAATTCACTTCGAGCATCTTTCGTTTAAGCGCCGTAATGACAACATGTTCGCTTGCAAACTGATCTATAGTCACATGATGACAATCTGTTGCAAGTACGAGGTTTTCAATTGTTGTTGCGTGCCCCCAGGCTAAAAGTTTATTTAAATTTTTAAATTGATCGTATAGCTCGTTATATTTTAAAGGATTAATCTTAACGATCTGATGCTTGAATTGGCTTTTGATCTTTTTACCAAGCGAAATGATGGCTGCATCCGTTAATGTTTTGGAATCTCGAACGCCAAGATGTCTTAAATCCCTGATTTCATCTTCTGTCGCATAAACACCCGCGATGCAAAGCGGTCCAAAAAAATCTCCTTTTCCGGACTCATCAATTCCGATGTGAGCAATTTCGTGTTCGCTTGTTTCAGGAGAAATTTCTTTGTAGGTATGCGTAAAAGTGCCTAAAATCTCCGGTTCCAAATAAAATTCAATGAAGGATGACATTTCCTTTCCTTGGACAGTCAATTTTCCTGACTTATAGAACGTACAGGAAATTCCTTTTTTTTTGGCGGAAAATAGAGTGTGGAGGGGAATTGTAATTTCAAAATTTTGCTCTTTTAAATCCCGGCACATTTTTTCTGCCAGTTTTATATCGAGCGTAGTTACAAAGATATTTGATTGTTTTTTTTCAGTCATACATCAAACATTACATCATAAAGCCAATTTTTAGCAATATAGGTATTGCCAAAGTAGATCACTCCAAAAAAGCTTGCACCCTTTAGAGCAATCTCGGATTCTTACACCTCGAATTAATTTGCAATTCAACTCCTTAGCAGATATACTTCGGATTTTAAGCCTTGCATTTATTAGTTATACAAAAGGATTTCTTCCATGGCTAAAGATGATATAAAAAACATCGGCGATATTTTTAAAGAGCGCAGAAAAGAAATGAACATTTCTTTAAAAGAGGCCGAAAACGCAACCTCCATCCGTATGGCTTATCTCCAAGCAATTGAGGATGGCGAAATGCAAAAACTGATATCTCCTGTATATGCGCATGGCTTTTTAAGACAATACGCCATTTTTTTAGGAGTCGACGGAGAAAAAATCATCAGAGACAATCCGGAAGTATTTCATAAAGCCCAGGCTCAAGAATTTTCCTATGGTATCGGAACTCTGGAAGTGCGCGGTAACCCGGGAGCTGGCATCAAATGGTTCCCAAATGCCTTTTGGATTGTAGTTTTTGTTGGCATGCTTACCTCGGCTTGGTTTTTAGCGAAGTTTTTTGAGGTTGTTTGATGTTGAATGGCCTTTATATCGTTTTTTGCGGGATGTGCATGGGAGCTTGCGATTTAGTTCCCGGAATATCCGGCGGGACGATTGCTTTTATCATGGGTTTTTATTCAGATCTTCTTACCGGGATAAAATCCCTAAAATTCAAAAATTTAGGTAATAACCCGTCTGTAAAGTTCTTAATGTTGCTATTATCTGGTATCCTACTTTCATTTGTCATTTTAGCCCCTATTTTTGATAAGATTTTAAATCATGAAGTCTATAGAAGTTACCTTTATTCCGGTTTTTTGGGGTTGATCTTAGCCTCTATAGTTCTTTGTTTTAAACAAATAGACAAATGGCGTTTAGAATATGCATTGGCATTAATTCTTGGCATTGTTCTTAGCTTTATATTGACAAGCCTTGATTTAAAACTAGAAATTCAATCAAGCGAATTTGACCAATACTTTAATCCATGGCTTATCTTTTGCGGCGCCATTGCTGTATGCGCGCTTCTTCTTCCGGGAATTTCAGGAAGCTATTTACTGGCTATTTTAGGCTGCTATAGCGTAGTTATTGCAGCTTTGGCAGATTTTATTGAAGAAGCAAAGAGCTTTACTTTTGATTCGGTAAGTTTTTTTATCCTTGCTAATTTAGCGCTTGGAATCCTTTTTGGAGCACTCATTTTTTCAAGGGTCGTTCTTTTCCTCCTAAAACAGTATCATTCATTAACGACAGCTTTAATGACAGGTTTTATGATCGGTGCGTTGCCGGTCATATGGCCTTTTTGGTCTTATGCGTATGTCGTAAATGCGCTAAAACCTCATAAAGGTCTTATCTTAAATCCCGTTTTTCCGAAAATGCCGGAATTGTCTTTATCCTTGGCGATTTCAATTGCACTTTGCTCGATGGGTTTTTTCATTGTTTTCTTGGTCGAATCTCTCGCCAAGCAAAAAACATCAGCTGACCTTAAATCTGTATAATAATTCTGTTAAAAGATAAGGAATTATTTAAACTAATTTTTAAATTAATTACTGTTTAAATTAATTACTTGTATTTATTGAAATTTTATAGTATTATCTCTATTGTATTATAAAATTTATTCGGGGAAAGCTTGGAATGGATCCATCAATAGCCAAATCTTTAATTTCTACTTTGTACAAAGAACCGCTGGCCCATGAAAAATTGGCCCCAATTCTTACATTAAAAGTTTGTGATCTTTTTGTTCCTTCTCTCTTTGGCACTCATTTAGTATTAAAAAAAACTTTACACGGAAGATTATCGCAAATCTTTAATTATACTTCCGAAACAAAGGATTTTCAAAAAAAAATTAGGCATGTTTTTGCTATTTCATTAAAAACTTTAAGTGATCAAAAAGATTTAGCCTCTACACCAAGAGAAGCTTTTTGGAGGATGCGCCTTTACGAAGAGCTTAAAAAAGATGAAGTTTTTACCAACAGTTTACCAAAACAGTATGGTTTTACAACGGATCATTTTGACGATCTTCACGATACTTACCTAAAAAATATTGAAGCTAAAAAAGCTGCCTACCAACAAAAACTATTTCCCTCTTCCTTCTTAAGAGCGGCCGTTCCAAGTCCAATTAGCAAATCGCTTTTAAATGAAATCTTTGAAGAAAACGACGACTTTAGCATGGAAATGTTAGAATATATTTCGTGCTATTTGGATGCAAATCCAGAAGACACTTCCAGTAATTACAAATTCAAGCTAAACGCGCTATATCATGCAAAATTAGAAAGGGATACGCTAGATGAATTGTATTTTTCAAATAATACAGTTATCTCTAGTGAACTTATTCAAGAAGAGGCAACCGCTTTTGTCAAAAAAATAAACCACTTAAAATGCGGAGAATCCACATTTTATTTAGGGAGTTATGGAAAAAATGATATTAATCTTAAAGAGCTTTTTTCTCTTATAAAATTATTACCGGAAAGTATTTTTCTCGAAATTCCTAAAAATATTAGAGAATGTTTAAAGTTAGAAGATCCTGTAGAATTTGTGAAGAATTTAGCAAGAGAAGGTGTAGAAAATGGATTAGAAGAAGCCACAAATCTTTTTGGAAAAGAACATCTGGAGTTTATAAGATCGCTTGTGGACGGCTCGAAAATACCAGAGAAACTAAAAGAAGTGATTGCTTTTGTCACAAATGAGAGCACTCCTTTAAAACGCGAGTTATTGAAACATCTATCTCCTCTCTTAAAATTCTCTCAATCATCTCAAATTTTAGACATTTTAGCGTTAATATTTGAAAATCGGGATCTATTGAAAAGTGATGAAGCAGACAAGTTTTGTCATTTTATCTCCATTCTTTTTAAATGTTTAAGTTTTGTTCCGAGTGAAAAATCAATCGAATTTATTGTGCAAATACAAGAAAATGCTCACCTGATTACAGATTCATCTGCCCGTGATCAATTACAAAAGAAAATAGAAGACCGTATCGATGAACATCTCCAAGGAAACAAAGAAATTATAAAACCGGTCGAAAAAACGGTAAGAAAAGCTTTCAGAGAAATCCAAAAAATGCTTCCGGTAAGCTTGCAGGAACATTTTCACATAGATGATATCTTTTCTGGTGGATCATTTTTTGTAGAATTTACAAAAGAAAAAGACGATTCATTTACTGTTTATATTTATACTTCTCTACAAATAATGGAAGAACATAAAAAGACGAGATCCGGCGAAAATATTCAGTGGCCTATAAAAATTTCGGGTGTTTCCAAAAATCTAATCGATAAAAGCTTCATTCATTTACTTCTTCGGCATCATGTCGAACCAAAAATAGACGAGCAATCAGTTTTAAAAGGTAAGGATTTATTAAAAAGCGTTACTGAATATTTGGGCGGGCATATTGAAGAAAATAACGATTGCAATACAAGGCAGATCTCTGACCAACAAAATAGCGCAGACCTTGTTTTAAATCTACTTTCCAAAAAAGATGTACCACTTGGTTTTCCATTGTTTAAAATGCGTTTTGCAGCCTTGGTCAATTTTTGCGGATCGTTGATGAGTGAGAGAAATCAATCACTAAAAATAAAATCGGAAGAAGACGTTGCATTTTTAGAAAATAGTACCAATCAATTGAAGAAAGATATTCTACAGTTTTCAAAGTTTTTTAATTCAAACTTTATGGATCGATTTCAGAGCACTATCGAAGAGGTTAAAAATGCAGTGGAAGATTTTCGGTTTAATGGAACTTCTGCAACTGATGTTTTAGAAGACGAAGCCATCAAAAATCCTTTAAATTTACCACCGTTATTAATCAAAGTTCTAAGATCGACCTTGCATCAGCTAAAAATTGATGAACAATTTATAAAATCCCATAGAGAGACCCTTTGCTGGGTTTTGGAGCAAGACTTCGATTCTGAAACAAGTATAGGCTTTTTTGTAGATGCATTGGCAGAATCTGTAGGTCAAATTTCTGAAAATAAACAAATTATAGACCCTAAAGAAGTCGAACAGGTTTCGGGCTTAAGCAAAAACAGCCTACATCAGTTATTATCAGACGTCTATTTTCAAGCAGCCCTCTCCGCTTTAAAAATAGCTCTTAAGGCAGCAAGAGTCTATACTCAGGGTGTATCGCCTTTTTTCATGTTATCGCTACTAACCAGCGGTTTAAATTTCATTTTACCGAGTGCTATTCTAAAATGGTACAATAATGTCATTAGTTTACTGCTGCGTCAATTTATTCAAACAACTCTATATATAATTTTTAATTTGTTGTTATCAAAAGATGACCTTGACAAAATGAATGCATTAAAAAATCATGCAAGATCTTTTGTAACTGATTTGACGAAAAGAATAATATCTGGAAATGTTCTTTCCTTGGATGCAGTTCAAGCAGCAGCAAGACCCTTAATTACCGAATTAAATCCAAAACTCGAAACTTTGTCTTTATCCCCCGTGCCTTCTCCAATAATTAATAAGGAACTTGAATTATTTGCTCAACATAGGCTTTTTTACAAAAGCGATGAACTTGTATTCGAAAGAAAAGTTTTTGAACCAAGTAAAATACTTGATTATTTGAAACAAGTAAAAAGTGATTTGATTGCTAATAACGGTTGCGTTCTTCTTTTAAGGGATTTGCCCATACCTGAAAAAAATGGATCTTCTTTTTGGGACTCTGTACAAAATGTTTCAGAATGTATTCAAGAATTACATTTTGTATGCGAAGAGCTAGGCAACTTAGAGTATCACGATGAAAAAAAATTAGGGGAGTCGGCAGTCACTCATTACCAACTCTTAGCGATTTTGGATTATCTTGTTCGTAAAGAAAATAAGTCGCGCCTCAATGGATATCAAATTAATGTTTATGGTTTTGTGACTTTTGTTGAATCGGAATGTGCCTATCTTGAGTGTCCATTACTTTTAGAAAATGTAAAGAAAATCTTAAAGTATTTTGATTTAAATTATGATGCGCTTCCAACAAATGGAGAGTTAAGAGCGCTTGCCTCAAATTCTCTTTTTTTTGAACCATATGTTCCTACAGAGTTTAAAGCCCACAGCGAAATTCTCATAGGAGATGTCGAACAAAATTATCTTCTTCAATTTCTGGATGATGCCGAATTTGAACAAACGTTTTCAGAGTTTTATTTTACTGAAGAAATTTTTTCAGGGATGCTTTCTCATAAACTAAAAGCTGATTTGCTTTGGGATCATTTTACGGAAGAATTATTGAGACGAAGTCGTTTTATACGGGATGCACTTAAAAAAGACTTTGGAATCACTGACTCAAGAACGGCTTCCATCAAAAAAGGCATTCTAAACAGTTTTGAGAAATTAATTGTAAAATTGGATGAATATGAAGAATATGGCTCATATGTAAGAGTAGATATAATTGAGTTTGAGCTTCATTTAGAGCGTTCTGAAAAACCGCATCTTATGGATTACATAACTCAAAAAAGCCAAAAAAATTTATTTAGCTATGATATCGATTTAAGAGGTTATCTAAAATATGTTTTGTTGCATGAAAATTTTTTAAATCGAGATCCAATAGTTCTAGAAACGATCCAAAGTTTGTATATTCCCAATAATTACCGCAAAGTTTATAAACTCAAAATTCTTTCTGAAGAAAGTTTCATTCCGAGCAACAAGCCCCTATTGCCAAGCGGCTATTTAATTCTCAAAAATCACGCTTTAAAGAGCAGTTGGTTTATGAAGGAGGGCGGTCATCATAAAAGAATTTTAAGTACCGCTCCAAGTCCATTATATTTTAGGGAAAGAGGAGATTTGAGCGATGAAAAAGCCTTATTGAACCGTCCGACAGGTGTGTTAAGAAATATGAATTTTGGCGTAAAATTTCATTATCCTGTTTTGCCGAAGATAATCGAAAATTACTTTGACAATATAAATCCCTTTGTCATTGATTCCAGATTAAATATTTTGGTTAAGCCAAAATCCCAGTCAGCAATCATTGCAGAAATAAAAAATGATGGTGTGGGGCAAGAACAATTCAATATGATTTTGTGTGAAAGACAGGACGCTATTATGCGGTTACTTGGATTTTTCAAAAACAATATAAATTATTTAAATGAAACTAATGATCCGTATAAATTATTTCAAGCGGTTCTCTTTAGATTGGGTGATCTTGAAAGACAAATAAAAAATTCTCCTCAATCTATCAGGGCAATGGGAGAGTTTTTTAGAGAGCTGTTGGAAGATCAAAAAACAAAACAAAAATTTAAAAATTGTTTTTGGCTTATTAAAATCGGTCTCAAATTGAAGGCGATTTGCAAATATTACAAGTCAGAACATCTGGATGCCTTTCCTGATTTTATCCAATTGGAAGCAGATCTTGAACTTGATTATGCTCTTTTAGGTACAAAACAGGAACTTGATGAATTTAAGATTCGTGAAGATAATCAAAGACTATTTGAACGTACTAAGCATTTTTTGTCGGAACAACTTCAAAAAGTTTTAATTAATGGAAATCAATTAGGAACATCGCTATACGGTCTCACAACATTTTGCCCTTTAAGTGACATAGAATGCATTACGGATAGGAAATCTCGTGACATTACTCAAATCAACTTAGCAAAATTGCTTCATTTTGAGGTGTCAAAAGTAAATGGAGCGCTAAAAGCTTTTTCAAAAGAATTTCCGGGGTTTCATATTGCTCCAAAACAGTTTGATCCGGAGTTAAACGGAATTGGCAATTATCTTATTTTGCAAAATGAAAATGGATTGAAAAAAGTTATTTTGAGGGGTGGATGCAGGCAAACTGTTGCTACTGCTTTAATAAGATTTTTGCCGTCGATTGGTGTTTTAGCGCCCTTTGTAATTCAAGCTTTAGATCAATTTAATCTTACCTCATCTGGTTATCATAGCTTCAATCTCGAAAAAAATGGGTTGCTGACAAGTGAAAATCCGGATGCTTTAAGTTTCTTGATTGTGCTCTATCTCTTAAAAAATAAAAGACAAGCCCTGACCAAAACTTTTGAAAGTTTTAAAATAATTGCCAAAAGAGAACCGATACCAGGTTCTGTTTTGGGAAATTTTATTCCTTTGATGTTGTTACCGATAGATACGTGCGGCAGTTATGTTTTGCGACGCTCCTTAATTGCGGTATTGGAAGAAAATTTGGCAATTTTCGAGCAGGCAAAAGATCAAGAAAAATCTTTAATATTTAGTGAGCTGATTACAGTAATTGCTACCATTTATGATTTAAACATAAAAGACAGACCAAAAAATGAATATGAGGATTGGTTTTTATTTAAAAGCGCGATCCGCCGTATGGACAAGCTCATTAGCGATAATTTTTCTCACGCAGAGCATTTGGAATTGTTGAAAAAACTAATCTATTTTCTAATAAGTTCTTTTACAGGTAACCCTGAATTCTATCAATACTATATCGACAAAATAGGGGAACTTACCCACAATAAAATTCGAGAGCTAAGTTTAGGGGAAGCGTTACTTACTGTTATTGTTAATCCAGAAACTGTGACTTATTATACCGAGCTGAGAAGAAAGTTTGGAGGGGATATTTCGCTGTTTTTTAGAGGAATGAAGATTGTATCCAAAGCTTTGATGAAAAATAACAATTTAAGTTTACCCTCGAATCTGGATTTAAGTGGTGTAAATTTTAATGAAATCTTGCCGTCATTGGATCAAAAAAATGGAGATGGTTTTGTTGCGATGGCATCTGGTATATACTGTAAAGAAGGAAAATCTAAGCTTGAGATTTTAGATATCGAATATATGCGACGCAAAATGATGGTCAACACGAAGCTTATATCTACTGAGACTGGAAAGGACGAAAAATATTTTGTTTTAGAGCCTCAGTCATTAGATCCTTTAAAAATGACTGAAGAGATATTAATCAAACATTTTTTAAGCTTCTACCATATCGCAAGAGAGCCAAAAGATAAGAAAGAATATCAGGATTTTAAAAAATTGATTTTGTTCATCCGCGGAGGATTTGACAATAGAACAAAAATTTTAGTGGAGTATCTCGAAACAGTTTTTAAAAATCCATCCATATTCAAAAAATTGAACGGCTTTTTGAATAGGAGTATGGATTTGAATATGGGTGTTTTTGATAAAATACTTTTTAAAATTGGAAGTACTTTTTTCAATCAAGATACTTCAAGCCCAGCATTAGAGTTTTTGCTAGAGGAATTTTTTGAAGAGACGAATGAGCGTACAGTCCAAATCATGCAAGGCGCTTTAGTTAGTAGCACTCTTCTTCGAACATTCTTAAATATTCCAGCAAAAAATGCTTTATTTATGAATCTCGGATTGAACCCCTCACCTATAGTTAGTCCTATTTATAACATTCAGAAAGTTCTTTCGTTGTGCGAAACAGCAAAAGATGAGGCAGTAGATCTTTTCAGTGATTTTGTTTCGTCGCATTTATTGCCAAAACGAACGGAGCATCTGGTTACAAACGAAGTATCTTCCTCCATGTATGAACCTTTAAATGATGAAGATGCCGGATTTGACTGGATGTTGGATTCCTTCTTTAATATCGCTTTTGAAGCTTGTGGAAAAAAACGAAAAGAGCA
Source organism: Parachlamydiaceae bacterium (assembly GCA_041691015.1). Taxonomy (GTDB): domain Bacteria; phylum Chlamydiota; class Chlamydiia; order Chlamydiales; family Parachlamydiaceae; genus JBBSJT01. The sequence continues at coordinate 16,415 of JBEPVN010000031.1, forward strand.
AAGTGTATCTCCAATAGAAAATAAGGGGAAGAATGCTGCGGCTTTTGGAACGATAGACAGGGTCAATCAAAGCATCAAAGATTTTTACAATCGCGATGATGATTTGGTACAGTTTAAGCTTAAGCAAGAAGCTCTTTTATGGAATTTGTACGTTGCTTTATCCGATGCTAAAAAAGAATTGACGAATGTCTTAAAAAAAGAGCGGCAGATGCTACTTGCACTCGTTGGTTCAGATGAAGAGGGCATAAATTTTGCTGAACTTAAAAGCTTTTTTCTTACAGGAGATTTCAAAAAAATCGGGAGGAAAAAAGGATTTAACTTAAGCGAATTGCAAAAACTTGAATTTGGGATTGCAAAGCATATTGTACGCTTAACAAGATTGCAGCAAATTAAGAGGGTGATTGCGCATTTGGAGGATTTGTCCCAAATGGATCTCGAGAATAAAAATCCTTATGAAGATAAACTGGAACAAATTGCAGATGAGCTACTGGCAAGACGGGTCTATTCTTTTACAGATTCCAACTTAAGGCTTGTAAGACGCTTAATGCTGTTTGAGCTTATGACAAATAAATTAATCTGGAAAAAACAATTTGAATGCACGAAACTTCTTCTTTCAGGAAAAGATTCAAATTCTGTGCTGGAAGTCTTAATGTCGCTTGGAAAAACTTACTTTGTCATTCCGACAGTCTCTTCATTTGAAGCTAACGGAAAACAGATAGTCTTTAATGTGTTTCCTCAAAGTATAGCTGCAACCAATATCCGTCAAATCAGCCATCAGGCAAAGGATATATTTAACCAGACAGCCAATGTTTTTAAATTTTCCCGTGCAAGCAAACTTAACCAGCATAACCTGGATGCAATTTTTGTTGTTTTGAATAGGGCGCTTGAGAAGAGGGAAACAATTAATTTAACAAAAGAAGATGCACAAAGCTTGGAGCTTATTTTTGTAGACCAAATGGCGAAGATTTTTCAAAGTGGCAGATCGATCTCATCTGTAGAATCCGCAAGTTTATTAAAACTTCAAATGATTTTACAAGTCATCAGAACTTCTGGAAAAGTGATCGGAGATGAAGCTCATGAGCTTTTTAATAGAAAACTTGAATTGAATTTTCCGCTTGGAAAAACCCATAGAATCAAAGAATCTTATTATTTTGTGATGGAAGCTTGCATGCGCAATTTAATACGTATTCCAGATATTTTGAATCTTTTGAAAAAAAATGAATTATCCAGTGTAAAAGATTATGAATATCAAGTGTTAAGACCTCTTGCAAAACAGATGAGCCGATATAAGCGCTTTGATCTTTCTCGACATCAAGCAAAGGAATTTGTTGAGTATGTCTCAGGCAAATCAGACACAATTCCGGCTTGGATCTTTGCAAGTGAGCATTTTAGTGAAATTGCACTTGTTAAAGGCGTCTTGACAGTTTTATTGCCTTTAGTTTTTGAAAAGACCGTAAATGTGGATTTTGGCGCTTCTTTAGAGGGAAATGGAGAGTATTCTCGGCCCTATTTTGGAAATAGCGCCCCAAATGAAAAAGCGTTGATTGCAGGCCCTTATGAAACATTCATAAAAACGTTTACTCAATTTCTGCATACAGGCTTAGATGATAAGCAATATGAAAAACTCATGAAAGCTCTAAAAGCCAAGGCGGATCAAGAGATAAAAAATCGCCAAGTTCCTTATGAAAAAACCCTTAGTTTCAAAGTACTGAACAAATGGAAAAGGGGTTTAAGTGAAAATACATCATCTGATGAGCTTATCCATCATATTAAGGATCATCCGGATGCTATTTTGCTCTACACACGCTTTAGGGTCCAATCAGAAATCCTCTACTGGAAGAAAATCATCAGAAGCGGGCCCCAGGATTTTCCTTCGATGTTTGCAAGCGGTTTCTTTGACACGGGAACGCCTTATAATTTTGGAACTTACCCATCCAATATGAAAATGCAGTTTGATCCCGGCACTATCGGAGAGGCGTTGCATATTATTTCCAAAAAATGTCCAAAAGATGGGCTTCATACGCTTGACAAAAAAAATCCACTCGAGATCTTAAAGGAAGTCTTGGTACGCTTCTTCCAAAAAGGATCTGATTTTACAGCAATCATTGATGGAGGATCACTCCTAAAAGGGATTGCAAATAAGCAAGTTGCAGATGAGATCATCGAATATGTCAAACGTGATAGGAGTGACATTCAAGAGATTGTCTATTTTGAAAATGAGGGAGGCAGAGACAGGCTCATCGCAAAGTCTGTTAAAACAGGAAATAGTGTGCCGCTCGATCAATCCAAAGTCCTTCCTGAAAATCGTTTAAGCTATTTTGATGACGTTCATTGTTTTGCAACAAATATTCCACAAAAAAGCAACGCCAAGGGTCTTGATTTGGTAGGACCCAAACTCACATTGCAAAGATTGATGCAGGAAGTGTTTCGCATGAGAGGACTCAAAACATGGAAGAAATTAGTGAGCGGTTCTAATGACTCAGTAGATGGAGATGAAAAAGATACGACGCAAACAATCCAATTTGCAATGACAAAAAGCACTAAAGAATTGATTTTTGGAACGAATAACGAACCGGATTTAAAAAAACTCATTCTCTTTGCAATAGAAAATGAAGCGCGTCTTTCAGAAAGCGATAACTTTCAATCTTATCAAGACAAAGTAACCAGTCTTATTAGAAGGGCCGTCTTTGACAAGATTTTAGGAATGAAATCGCTTACAGAAATGATGGAAATGTTTCATGAATTTGAGTCTGTTTTAATTAATACGATAGAAGATGATCCGGCCAAGCTATTTGGACCTATTTTGAAAGAAATGAATGTTTTGGGAGAAGATGGGGTCTTAAAACAGATGCGTGTTAAAGCTTTTAAACCGATAAAGAAAAGTCTTAAGTTTGATGCAAGTGAAAAATCAGTAATTTTTAATGCGTTAGAAGCTATCAAAATTGAAGCGATGCCTGAAAAAATAATGGTTTCTTTAGATGATTCTTCAAGCGGTATTTCTAAAGAAGTGACAAATGAAATCGATAATGAATGCGAGAATGAAAACGAGAATGAAACGCAAAATCAATGCCAAATTCAAAAATCCACTAATGCTATTTTTCATGAGTGGCCCTGGAAGGGGAATTTTAATCCGCATCTCACGGATTGGATGAACTTTTCAAAGTTAAGTCTATCAAGTTTTGAGCAGTTAAACAGAAATGCTGATTTTCTCAAAACAACTGTGGTGCCACCGCTTTTTCGTTTAAATGATCTTTTGATGGCCTCTAAGGATGAAGAATTAAAAGCTATCGCTAGCTTTTTTGATAAGCGTATCTATGCGACCAATAATTTTGTACCGACATATGTTCCTATGTTAGAAGCTTCTGTTTCTGTAGGTTCCCTATATCAAAGAGAGCTTTTTGAGCTGCTTGTGCATTTTTCAGAACAAAAGGATGGTATTCAAATAGAAGCTGTCGGCTGTTTATCAGAAAAAGACGCAAAAGCTCTACGGGAGCAATTCGACAAATCGAAAACAGGAAAACAAAAAACCAATGCCTTTATTTACGATACTGTAAATCGCACGATTGTAGCTGGACACGAGGTGGATTTAAATCTTTTACGGAAAAATCCTGATATGCAAAAGCTTGTTGCTCTCTGCAGATTCCTAAATGGCGATCTCAATTATCAGGAAGATCACTTAAGAGGATTAAAGTCATGGGTGAGTCAATCAGATATATCAAAAATCAAAAGAGCTTTTTTGCATATCCATAAAGAGAGAAATACTAAGTCAATAATCGGAACAGATATTGATTACTTGTTAAAGGAAGCTACCTTCATCCCCAAATTCGAAAGCATCTAAAATATTGGTGTCAGCTTTAGCGCAACTAGCGCCTTCTAAATCATGTGGAGAACGCATACATAGTGGCAGGCACTGCCGCTTAATACAAACAAATGCCAGATACCATGATTGTAGGGGAGTCTGTCCCATACATAAAAAAGAGTCCCAAAAGTATAACTAAAACCACCTGCGATAAGCCAAAAGATTCCCTCCTCTGTCATTTGCTGCATCAGAGTTTCGTAACTAAAGACAACAAGCCAGCCCATCCCAAGATAGCCAAGCAATGAGACGATTTGAAATCTGTCCACCGCAATAATTTTTAAGGCGATGCCAAAAATCGCTATCATCCATTCAATTGCCATTAAATTGTATCCGCCATACTCTCTTAAAGGTCCAAGCGTAAAAGGGGTATAGGAGCCCGCAATCAATAAATAGATGCAGGCGTGGTCGATAATCTTAAAAGTTTGCTTTTGATCCGATGTTTTGGCTTTATGGTAGGCTGTGGAAGCTGCGTATAGCAATATCAGTGTTGCGCCATAAATGGACGAGCTGACAATTGTCCAGTAATTTTCTGTTTCTATGGAAATTATCAATAAATACGCATAGCCCATCACGCTTAATAAAAGCCCAAAAAAATGGGTGATGGTATTAAAACGCTCTTCATTTTCAGATTGTCCAGATATTGGACAGATGCCGCTATTTATCATCTAAAGTACCAATTAATGTTTGGTGCGAATAACTATGTATATGGATGTGCTGTATTGTGCCGATTAAATCTTTTTTATCAATAGGTTCTTTAAAAATCACATTTTTCCAGCATCTTGTTTTGCCTTTATACATTTGATCGCTTTTGGAGTTTTTACCATCGACCAATACTTCAACCTTTGTTCCAAGCATCATTTGGAGATGCTTTGCTGTCATTTCATCTTGAAGCTTCATTAAGCGGCTATGGCGGTCTTGCTTAACATCTTCTGGCACATCATCCATCCAACGCATTGCAGGTGTCCCTTTTCTTGGGCTATAGGCGTACAAGTATCCAACCGAATAATCAATTTGCTTCATTAGATTATAGGTTTCCATGAATTCGCTTTCGGTTTCTGTCGGAAAACCTACAATAATATCTGTGCCAAGCGAAACATTCGGGACCAGTTCTTTTAGCATATGGACTTTTTCCAAGTACTGCTCCACTGTATAAATGCGGTGCATTTTTTTCAAGATTCTATCAGAGCCGGCTTGTAGAGGAAAATGGACAAATTCGCAAAGGGATTTTAGATCGCGTATTGCTTCCATAAGATTTTTACTGATGTCTACAGGGTGACTTGTCATAAATCGGATGCGCTCCAACCCATTGATTTTGTCCAATTCATAAAGAAGATCATGAAACAGGCTTTTGTTTTCCGGTTTGTCTTTTCCGTAGCTATTCACGTTTTGACCAAGTAAAGTAATTTCTTTATATCCGGAATTGATCAAGTGTCTGCATTCTTCGATGATGCTTTCTCTGGTTCTTGAAACTTCAGGGCCTCTTGTATAAGGAACGACGCAATAGGTGCAAAATTTATCGCAACCTCTGATGATCGAAACATAAGCTCTTATTTTTTCTTCCCTTTTTGCTGCAAGATAGTCAAGTTCTGTTGTGAATTCATCATCTGTTCTGATGATTTGAGTTTTGGATAGGACGGCTTCATCAAGAACATTATTTAAATCGTGGATATTGTTTGTTCCAATAACAAAGTCTACATGAGGCAATTTTTGAAAAATCGATTCCTTTTTTGCATTTGCCATGCAGCCGGTAACGCCGATCATCGCATTCCGATGGTTATTTTTACCGAGTATTCCAAGTTTACCCATGACTTTTCGCTCTGCCAAATCGCGGATTGAACAGGTGTTAAAAATCAATAGATCTGCTATAGTTTCATCTTCTGTTCTTGTTAATCCTCTATTTTCAAGTTGCCCAACCATGATATCTGAATCGAGTTCGTTCATTTGGCAGCCATAGGTTTTGACAAAAAAAGTTTTTAATTCGCGCATTTTTTAGATCCGAGGTAAATGTTTTGAAGAACTAGCATATGCGACAAACACTCTTTATTCAAGATTTTTTGAGTCTTTCCTGTAAAAACTCTTGGCAAAATTTACAATAACGAGTATGATATGTGCTTAATAAACAAGTTAACCGTTACAATTAAGGTTCTAAAACATGTCGTTAAATCGAAACAATCAAACAATTTTACTTAGCAAAGAAGATTCCGACCATAACTGGATTATTCTTGATGCAGAAGGAAAAACTTTAGGCCGCTTTGCTTCTGAAATCACAAAAATTTTGCGTGGAAAGCATAAGCCATCTTTTACTACTTTCGCAGATACAGGCGATGGCGTTATCGTGATCAATGCAGCTAAGATTCAAGTAACCGGAAACAAAGAAGCTACCAAGCTATACCGTTACTACACAGGTCACATTAATGGATTAAGAGAAATCCCTTATCGTACAATGATGGCAAGAAAACCTACTTACATTATCGAAAGAGCAGTAACTGGCATGATGCCAAAAACACGTTTAGCGAATGCTCAGTTGAAAAAATTACGTATATTTGCCGGTTCAGAGCATAATCTGAAGGCACAAAAACCAATCCATGCAAACATTTAATAAGAGTTAAGAAGATTATGGTAGAAAATGAAATTGTCGCAACAGGCCGTCGTAAGACTGCTGTTAGCTCAGTCAGACTAAGACAAGGAACCGGTAAAGTCGACGTTAACGGAGAAACTTTCGAGAAATATTTTCCTCTCGAAATTCAACGTAATACAATTCTATTGCCTTTTGAAAAATTACAAGGCAACGGTAAATATGATATGATCATTCGTGTTAAAGGCGGCGGTATTGAAGGTCAAGTGATCGCTACTCGTCTTGGCATTGCACGTGCTCTTCTTGAAGAAAACGAAGGCTTGCACCATTCGTTTAAATCTCAAGGTTTCTTAACTCGCGATTCTCGTAAGAGAGAGCGTAAGAAATACGGACGTGCTGGAGCTCGTAAGAGATTCCAATTCTCAAAACGTTAATATTTATTCCTTGCAGATATATCTTACAAAGGATTCCAGTTCACTGGAATCCTTTTTTTTATCCCCAAAATTACTGATCAAAATTCTTTAACTTAATGGCATTGGGTTGTCACCACATATGCATTAAGCTAAGATTTGTAGCGTAGGCTTTAGCCTGCG
>JBEPVN010000032.1:0-22364 GCA_041691015.1 Parachlamydiaceae bacterium
CCGGTGGTTGTCACCACCGGCTATCTATGTAAAATCGCTTCGCGATGAGAACCTTAAAAGCATACTTAAAATTTTTTTTTGACGGCATTAGACTAAATGGCTCAAACGTCCTCACTTCGTTTTGGGCTTAGCAAAAATAACCCTTGAAAAGGAGTCAAAGAAAGCATCCAAATTAAGGATCAATTAAGGGGCCTTAGCTTGACAGTATGACAGGTTTTTTTAACCCTTACGGTATAAGTATTGAGGGTTTAAAAAAACTGTCATACTGTCAAGCTAAGGCCCCAATATATTTAAAACGCTTTTTTGAATGTTATTTTAGGGTAGAGGGACAACGGGAACTGTCTCGCTTTTAAGTTGAAAAAAGCTTACACCATTTTAGAATACTCAAAGAACGAAGCTATGGAAATAGCCTATTACATCTTTTTAAGCACACTCTTGAAAATAATATTTTTAGTATATTCATTTTTTTGATATACTAACATCATGATTCCAATTGGCGATGATAATACATTGCGTAAAAGCACACCGGTAATAACTTATCTGCTTATTGCCTTGAATGTGATTTTCTTTATTTTTGAAGTATATGGCGGCGAGGCTTTCATTACAAAATGGGCTTTTAATCCAAGCCGCTTTCTAAATGCCCCGGCAGCCAATTTTATCACCATTTTTACGTCCATGTTTATGCATGCCGGCATAGGTCATCTTACAGGAAATATGCTTTATCTTTGGATCTTTGGAGATAATGTGGAAGATCGCTTTGGAAAAATCCCCTATCTCTTATTTTATTTGATCTGCGGAGTCGGTGCTGTTTTCTCGCAACTTGCATTTGATCCGGCATCCAATGTCCCAAATGTCGGTGCATCCGGCGCAATTGCGGGTATCCTTGGAGCCTATATTCTTCTTTTTCCCTATGGCAAAGTAAACGTCCTTATGGGGCGTCTTGTTGAAGTCCCTGCCATACTTGCAATTGGATTTTGGTTTTTTGTTCAGTTCTTAAGCGGTCTTGGCGTAAATTCTGATACGTCTGCAGAAGGCGGCGTAGCTTACATGGCACATATTGGCGGATTCATTGCGGGATTAATCATCGCATTTTTTTATACCAGAGCCTCAAAGTACACAAAGTCTTAAAAAGGACTCCTATGAAATCCATTTTTTTAATCATAATAAGTTTATATAGCCTCACATCCCTATATGCAGATCAGAGCAATCCAAGGGCTATTTTTGGCGGCCAAAGAGAAGTGCCTTACGCAGGATTTTTAAGAATTGATGGGTCTGTAACCCCAATAAATGGCCTTCCTGCAACAGGTATTACATTTAGAGTTGCAACCAATTCAAAGCATTTAAGTCTTATAGGAGGAACAAGCGGCATCAATGGTTATGCGACATATGTTTCTTCAAAAGGCACCTTAACAGAGATCAACGGCTTAATTGCTCCTGGAGAGATTTATACCGTAGCGATCAATAAACATGGTAACGGAATTATTGGGGGAGGACGATTTACTCTTAGCATCCCCTATGCAGCAGTGACAACGCCAAATGGAGCAGCTATTTCTTTAAGTGTTCCCTCAAGCGGCCTTATTTATTCTGCTGCCATTAATAAATATAACGATGGGATCATCGGCGGGATAGGAAATTTAAATTCAGCTTATGCCGCATTGACGAAAGAAAATGGTACGGTGACACCCATAAACGGACTTCCAACGACAGGCGCTATCTATTGGGTTGCGATCAATGACTCAAAAACTAAATTTATCGGGGGCTCCGACAATGCATCCATTTATGCCGCCTTTATTTCTCCAATAGGCACTGTAAAACCGATTTTAGGACTTCCACTTGGGCTTAACTATAGCGTTGCCATGAATGAGAGCGGAAATGCCATAATGGGAGGTATATCGCTTAATTTACCTTATGCAGCTTTAGTATCTGATAATGGGATGCTAACTACATTACAGGGCTTACCGCAAACTCCCGGAAAAATTTATAATGTCGCGATCAATAAACATGGTACCGGATTAATTGCAGGCTTTTCTGCGACAGGCGCCTTTGGTGCTTTTGTTTCGCCAAATGGTACACTTATCCCCTTAATAAATCTTCCTGCAGGCGATGGATTTTTAGATGGAGCAGCAATTCACTCCTCCGGCGTTGCAATTGTTGGAGGCACACATCTGAATACGCCATTTATGGCTTTAGCTGCCCCAAACGGTACTTTAACATATATTGACGGTCTGCCGCCTACTGGAGAAATTAACTCGATCGCTATTTCCAATTTAAATAATCTGGTCCCAAAAAAATTAGGAATTTTTGACAGCCTTGTAAACACGCAATTTACACTATCTGATGCTCTGACGGATCATTGCATGATGCATTACAAAAATACGCAATGCAATAGATGCTCAAATTGCGATACAACTACTTTTTGGCTTTCAGGATTTGGAAATTTTAGTCATGAAAAAAGAAAACATGAAATTCCATCTTTTACTAATAAAATTTTTGGAGCCTTACTTGGGATTGATTATAACGGCATCGAGAATGTGTGTTTAGGGGCGGGCTTATCTTATGCTGAAACAAGAGCCCATTATTCAAAAGATTCAGGACATGCCTCCATCTCATCTGAAAACGCAGTTCTTTATGTAAGCTTTAGCTCCCCCAATTTTTATGCGAATGCCAGCCTTTGGGGAGGCTTTTTCCAAGGAAAAAATACAAGAAGAAGCTTTTCGATCCTCTCATCTAAATCAAGCCCTACCGGTTGGAATTTATCCCCTCATATTGAGCTGGACATTCCATTCACGCTTGCAAAATGCGGTAACATTACATTTGATCCCTTTTTGGCAATCGATTGGGCATACGTGCGGCAGCATCATTTTTGCGAAAGGGGTAGATCTGGCTTTAACATTCGTTTAAACAGCAAATGTGCCTCGAGTTTGAGAAGTGAAATAGGAGTGCGCTTTTTTGAAACCCTGCAGTACGGATTTGGCTCTTTAACATTCGAAGAAAAATTAAGCTATGTCAATAAAACCCCGACACATAAATCAAAAGGCTCTGCTGCTTTTATTGGAGCTTTTTCAACGTTTGATGTGGAGACGATAAATCCCTACACCCAAAATCAAGGCAGAGCGCAAATTCATATCGAATGCATTCCAGATGGTATGAGCGATACATACGCATCCGTTGATTATCAGGGTGGATTTGGTAAATTTTATCACTCTCACATGTTTACTGTTTCAGTTGGAAGAATTTTTTAACAAATAAATCAAATTAAAAAAAAAATAAATGGAGTGATGAAATGGCAATGAATGTAAATCTAGATATAAAGAATGCTAAAGCAGAATTCTTAACTTGGTGGACAGGAGAAAAACTACTTGGGGAAGATGATTATGAAAAAACAATGGCAAAAGTCATTGAGGCTGCAAAAGGAATAGAAACAGCTGACATTACACTCCATTACCAAATATTCAGAAGGCGCTTTAGTTTTTATTATGGAGAGAAGATGGACCAGGAAAAATATATCCCCATATCTGCAAGTGAGGGTAAAATTCTAAGATGGCAAACAGAAAATGGCGGTTGCAAATGGCCTATAAAAAATCCTGAAACCAAAAGTTATTTCATACCTAATATCACATTAAATAAAATCTATCCTCCATTTGGAGGTATACCGACAGATCAATATTTGGAATCGCTGGCAAAAAAAGCAAGATACTCTGAAAAAGATAAACGAATTTTAGAGGCTCTCACCCCCTATAAAAAAGAAATATTTCAGGCTTGCGGTTTAGATGCTTACAATATGCTTACATCAGTTTGTCCAAAGCTTTATTCACAACCTAAAGAACCAAGCTAATTTTTCTAACTTTAAATATCCACAAAAAGGTGTTCATGAAAGCAATCCAAATAAGTCAATACGGTGCGCCAGATGTTCTTAGGGTCCAGGATGTAACTATCGGTAAACCGGCAAAAGGGCAAGCACTCGTTCGTATAATGTTTGCAGGGGTCAACTTTATCGATGTCTATCAAAGACGAGGCACTTATCCCGTAAAACTACCTGCCATACTAGGTTATGAAGCTTCTGGTATTGTTGAGGAAGTAGGAGCTGATGTGCAAAACGTTAGGCCAGGAGACAGAGTAGCTTATGTGCATGAGCCAGGTTCATATGCCGAAAAAAATCTTGTGATTGCGGAAAATTTGATCAAACTTGCCAGTGAACTTTCATTTGAGCAGGGAGCAGCTTTTCCGCTTCAGGGAATGACAGCGCATTATCTCCTGCATGAATTTAGAAAAATTAAACCAAATGACATCGTCTTAATCCATGCGGCAGCAGGTGGAATGGGCCTTTTACTTGTTCAATGGGCAAAACATCTTGGAGCTAAAGTTTTTGGGACAGTTTCTACGGAAGAAAAAGCAAAAATTGCAAAAGATGCCGGAGCTGATGAAATCATATTTTACACAAAAGATGATTTTGCTACTGAAATTAAAAGATTAACGAACGGTCACGGCGCGGATTTAATCATTGATGGAGTTGCTAAAACAACTTTTGAAGGAAATTTAAAAGCTGCGGCACTACGCGGAAATATTGTCATATTTGGCGCTGCAAGCGGTCCTGCAGATCCGATATCTCCAAATGTCCTGATGGGACAATCCTTGACAGTCTCAGGAGGCAGCTTATTTAATTATCTTTTGAATAAGGAAGAGCTTCATATGCGTGCAAACGCAGTTATTGAAGGAATTTTGCAAGGTTGGCTCAATTTAAGAATCGATGAGGTCTTTCCGTTAGAAGATGCTGCAAAAGCTCACCAAAAATTGGAAGATAGGAAAACATCTGGAAAAGTATTGCTTAAAACAAATCACATGTAACGGCTGCTTTTTTCCTGCTGCGGACATTGTATGTTGCACCAGATATCATGCGCGATACATACGCATCCGTTGATTATCAGAGTGGGTTTGGTAAGTTTTATCACTCTCAAATGTTTACGGTTTCAATTGGAAGAAATTTTTAAAATTAATCAATTAAAAAAATCTTCCAATGTAAGTTCTTTGCTTACAAGTTCTGTATAATATTGATTTTTACGTAAACCAAAAGGTGTAATAAATGTCAAAAAAATTGTCTTTTTTGTTTTTGTTCTTTCTCTGAAAACATCAATTTTTTGTTGTAGTTCTTTTGCATAACGTTGATCAATTACAAATTCACCCGAAACAAATTTGATTTCGCAGATGTTGATACAATCATCTTTTCGATCAATTACCAGATCAATTTGAGCTCCTTTTTCCGATTCATCCTTAGGTCTATATGACCATTGAGATTCATTTGTAAGAAGCGCTGAAATGCCTAATGCTTTTTTTATTTGGGCGACATGTTTAAAACAAAGACTTTCAAATGCATATCCTCCCCACGTTTTATAACGAGGGTCATTTTGCATTTTTAGCCAAAAATCCTTATCATTTCCTAAAATGATACTTGCCTTTTGTTTATCCATCCAAGTTAAAAAAAAGTAAGAATATTCATCAATAAGCCATAGTTTTTTATCTTTGACTTTCTTCACAAACTCTGGATTTGCTGTAATAAATCCAGATTCTTCCAATTCTTCTAAAATTGATAATGCGTGACCTCCAGATGATATATGAAGACTATTTAAGAGTTCGTTTTGATAAACTCCACTTTTTTTTTCAGCCAAACCTCTAATAATTTTTATATGCTTTTCAGGGTTGTCAAAAAGTGATTGATAAAGATTATTGAATTCTCCAATTAATTGTCCTTGAGGGGTAAAACATAACCGATTAATGGTTTGTGTTGCTGATTCTCCAGGAATCACATAGGTTAAATACTTGGCAATGCCGCCAAGACACATATAAATTTCTGTAATTTGTTTGCGCGATAATTTTATATTTTGTGCTAAGAGAAATTTTTCTGTTTCATCTATTGTGAATGCATTAAGTTTAATAATTTCGCTGAGTCTGCCATAAAGACCTCTTTTGTTATTGATTATTTTTTTTATCATCCAAGCAGCAGCAGAGCCGCATACAATCAAAATAATATTATTCATGTGAGAAAAGTATTGATTCCAGATATATTCTAAAGCCGGTAAAAAACCTGATCTATTAGAAGCAAGCCATGGGAGTTCGTCAAAGAAAATAATTATTTTATTTGACGGATCAATTTTAGAAACAGCCTCTTTAAGTGCATAAAGAGCCTCGTCCCAATCTTTTGGTTCTTTCGGAATATCTGAATTTGGAAACATGTTTTGCAATTCGCGATAAAATTTTCTTAATTGCAATTTTTTGTCACTATGGGCACTACCAGTCACAGTAAAATAGACACCCTTTGTTTTAAAAAACTCATGAATCAAATAAGTTTTTCCAACTCTTCTTCTTCCATAAATTGCAAGAAACTCAGGCTTTCTTGATTCAAATAGACGCTCTAAAACTTTAATTTCTTCTGTTCTACCAAAAATGGCATTGTTCATAAATCCTCTAATTTTAAACCTTATTCTAACATATAATTAAATCTTGAGTCAATAGATTCCGCTAATTTGATGCATAAAATCAGCGGAATCTATGTATTTACATATACATTCCGCTGAATTGATGCAAAAAATCAGCGTAATCTATGGTTTTTTATGTACATTCCGCTGAATTGATGCATCAAATTGGCGGAATCTTTTTAATGGGATTATTTTTTCTAAAGTCCGACGCGAAGCGAGGACGAGAAGGAACTATGAGCTAAATGGTTCAAACGTCCTCGGACTTAGAAAAAATTTGGATAAATTTTTGATTAATAATTAGGGGGATCACATGTAACGACTGCTATCTCCTGCTGTGACATCATATGTTGCACCAGATATCATGCGCGATGCATCAGATGCTAAGAATACAATGACAGGCGCAATGTCCTCTGGATTAATCCAAGCAATTCCAAGCGGTGATTGCTTGGCTAATGTTTCCTTAGCGTCTTTTTCTATTTTTTGGAGGGATCCGGTAGCTTCTTTTCCTGAAGTTTGAAGGGCTTGAATATAACGCTCTTCATGGCGTGTAAGCTCTGTATCTATAAGACCCGGAATGAGCGCGTTTACTGTGATTCCATATTGCCCAAGTTCTAACGCCGCAGACTTCATAAGTCCAATGATGCCCCATTTTGAGGCAGAATAGGCAGCTCCATTTTTCATGCCGTGTCTTCCTTGAGTCGATGAGGTAACAATGATTCTTCCACCACCCCGATTCACTATAAAAGGTGCAAAAGCTCTTATTGCATTCGCTGTGCCAGTCAAATTTACATCAATTTGGATGTGCCAATCTTCATTTTTCATTTCGAGTAACGGCGTAAAACCTTGTACGCCTGCATTAGCAAAAAGAATGTCAATTCCCCCAAATTCATTTTCTGCTTGAAGAGCCGCTTTTTGCAAAGAATCAAAATCACGCTGATCTGCAATGATTTTTAAAAAGCGTTTATTCGAACTTTTAACAAGTCTTTCCGTCTCTTCTAAATCTTTGATACTAGATGACTTAACACCTGAACTTTTAAAAACATCCGCGCAAATATCAAGACCTACAATATCTGCTCCATTTTTAGCTAAAGCAATAGCCACAGCCCGTCCAATTCCTCTTGCAGCTCCAGTAACAATGGCTACTTTGCCGTGTAATGGTTTGTCTTCTGTCATAAAGGCTCCTTATCTTACGAGTGTACAATCTTGAAATATCTTAAGACTTAGCAGATCATGAATGTTGGAGTCAAGTACTAAGCATTTTATACAGGGATCTCTCTTGACAAGTGTGAATAAATCAATTAAATAGGAATTAAGGTTTATAATTATTTTAAAAGAGGTAATTTCATGAATAAAAAATATTTTACAATTCTAGCAATAGCTTTTACAACTTTAACAGCAAGCAATGTAACAGCTGCAAATGATCAAGTTTATGTTCAAAGCGAAGAGGGAACTGTCGAGATAAAAGCAGATGGTACTAAAATCATTAAAAAAAGTGATGGCACAACGGTTGAAATCAAACCAAATGGCGAGAAATTCATTAAAGACAAAGACGGAACCACAGTACAAATAAATGCTGACGGCTCAAAAACGATTAAAAAAGCTGATGGCACAACGGTTGAAGTAAAGCATAACTAACTATTAATATGCATGAAGCTGTCGATTGTATAGAGCTAAGCCACCGCTACGACACGCATTTAGCTGTTGATAAGGTTTCGTTCCGCATAAAAAAAGGCACAACTTTTGGTCTAATCGGCCCAAACGGGGCCGGTAAGAGCACGACCCTCAAAATGCTTACAACACTTCTTCCGCCAACATCCGGCAATGCCTATATCAACCAATACAGCATCATAGATGAGCCTGAAAAGGTACGCCAAAATATTGGTTATGTCCCTCAATTAGTCTCTGCAGATGGGGAACTTACCGGTTATGAAAATTTGCTCATTACAGCAAAACTCTATGGACTTCCAAAAAGCTATCGCGATATAAAAATCCAGGAAATTTTGAAATTTATGGATTTGGAAGAATTCAAAAATAAAAAAGTCAGCGGGTATTCAGGAGGCATGATCAGACGTTTGGAAATAGCTCAAAGCTTAATTCATGAGCCGGCAGTTCTATTCTTAGACGAGCCAACGGTAGGTCTCGACCCTGCTGCAAGAAAAATGATCTGGAAACATATCAAGGTCATGAATAAGAAAATCGGAACAACCATATTAATGACAACGCATGATATGGAAGAAGCAGATACTTTATGCGATATTGTAGCTTTGATGCATGTCGGAAAAATTATTGTCATGGACACACCTGAAAATTTAAAAAAAATGATCAGTCCAAAAGCTAATTTAGACGATGTGTTCATCTATCACACCGGAAACTCTTTAAAAGAAACAGGAGATTACAGCCTTGTCAAACAAACGAGAAACATCATCTCTAAAAGATAAGATTCGCATTACGTTCGAGCAGATCGTAGCTATTGTTGAAATGGATGTAAGAAAACTAAAAGCTGATCCCTTTGAACTGCTTACAAGAATGATCCAACCTGCCATTTGGCTGCTTATTTTTGGTCAGGCAATGGCAAAAACGAAAGCCATCACAACAGGCTCCATGTCCTATCTCGATTTCATAGCTCCTGGCATCTTAGCCCAAAGTATTTTGTTCATTTCCATTTTTTTTGGCATCTCATTAATATGGGAGCGAGATATGGGCGTGCTGCATAAGATCTTGGTTTCGCCAGCTCCTCGAAGTGTTTTGGTGATCGGACGTGCAATTGCTGCCGGAATCCGGGGTATTTCTCAAATTTTTATCATTTATCTTATTTCCTTTTTTTTAAATATTCATTTACGTTTTGATTTACTAGCCTTTTTAGGAGTTGTAGCAACAGTCATGCTTGGAGCTGCCATTTTTTCTACTTTTTCTTTGATAGCAGCATCTTTGGTTAAAAAAAGAGAGCGATTCATGGGAATCGGGCAGGTTTTAACCATGCCGCTTTTTTTTGCAAGCAACGCTCTTTACCCAATTGAAATGATGCCAAAATGGCTTCAAACTTTATCTTTACTAAATCCCCTAACATACCAAGTCGATGCTTTAAGAAACTTCATGATCACAAACGCAGTCTCTACATGGGGGTTATTCATTGACTTTGGCGTCGGCATATTCACGTTTGCTGTTTTGGTCGTTATTGCGACAAGAGTCTATCCCAAAATTCTTTACTAGCAATTAAAAAAGCGATATTATCATTGAAAATTCATGGAGGATTACAATGATTCTTTACGCATACAGCAAATGTTCGACATGCAAAGCAGCCATCCAATTTTTAAAAAACCGCAATATTTCTTTTATAATAAAAGAGATCAAGGATGAACCGCCATCTATAAAAGAATTAAAAGAGATGCTCCATCATCAAGATGGAAATTTAAAAAAGCTTTTTAATACTTCTGGAGAGCTTTATCGCGAAATGCATCTTTCACAAAAATTAAATGAAATCTCTTTAGATGAATCATTGCTCCTCTTAAGTAAACACGGCATGCTTGTCAAACGCCCTTTTTTATTAGCGAAAAGTTTTGGGATCGTCGGTTTTAAAGAAGCTGATTTTGAAACCAGATTTTCTAAATTATGAACGAAAAAGTATTACTTTTTAAAGAATGGACTAAACGCAGAGAAAATTTGGAAAACGCCGTAAGCCCTATTTGCGATAGTTTTTTAAAAAGACGCGGCCTTCAAATAAAACACGCTGTCCATGATTTTTTGTTCACTTATTATACTTTTTCTCCGACAAAATTAAAACATTGGGTCCCATCGATCCATGAAAAACTTGTGATTAACGATAAAACCCTTGAGGAGCATCCTTGGCTTTCTGGCTGTTGGTATGCTACAGAAGGCAATTTATTATCGCTCAATAAAAATAATATACAGGAAAGTACTTATAAAGCAGCTGCCTTTGTTGCAACGCTTTCAGATAATATCTTAAAGCAACCGCCTAAATTTAACTGTTTTGGTCTGCATGAATGGGCAATGGTTTATAAGCTATCACATGAGGCTTTAAGGCATCATGACCATATGCTTAGATTGCCTATGGAAGAACTTGTGTCTTTTGTTGAAAGCCAGAAGATTTGCTGCTCTCACTACGATGCCTTTCGGTTTTTTACAAAAGAAGCTCTTCCTTTAAATGTATTAAACCCTGTTTTGGAAACAAGAGCTGAAATGGAGCAGGGAGGCTGTTTGCATGCCAATATGGATCTTTACAAATGGGCCACTAGGTTTTGGCCTTGGATTGGTTCTGATTTTATAGCAAAAACCTTCTTTCATGCGCTAGAGGGTCGTGAGCTTGACATGAGAGCTAGCCCCTATGATTTAAAAAAAGCGGGATATGAACCCATTTGCATCGAGACGGAAGAGGGGCAAAAAGAGTATCAGAGAGAACAAAGATTGTTTGCTGAAAAGTCTATAGCTTTACGAAAGGAATTAAGCGCCTTTTGTAAACAGCTCCTTCAGAAATAGGGGCTTTAGGTCCCCGCCGCGGCAGCGGCATACGCATCAAGCTTAAGATTTATAGCGTAGGCTTTACCTTAAGTTTGTTTGTAAGGACTAAAGCCCTATAAAATAGGTAGACTAAAAAACACTTCTTAACTCATATTTTTAATAGATACAAAAAATAAGGTTTATGATGATACCTAAGCTAAATCCTTTACAACAAGCAGTCATTGAAAATAATAGTCAGCTTGTAGAGGAATTAAAAGATTCTAAATGGCGTTTTGAAAAAGATGCCAATGGTTTTGATGCTCTGGATCTTAGTGATTTACTTAGTCGCGATGAGATCCAAAAAATACTGATGCAGCGAAAGCCCAAAACAATCAGAGCGCAACTAAAAAACAGTGAAGAAATAAAACTTCTTACAAAAGATGAATTTAAAAATATTTTTAATGTAACCTATCGCAATTTTCTCACATTTTCCACCTATGAGGATCTCAAAGAAACAATTAAAAATTGCCCCTGGTTTTTTAAATTCCAATGGCTTTTTGGCAAAAATGATGAGATGGAATCTTCTTACTTAGAGTTTGCTTTACAAGGACTTAAAGCAAAAACAATTATAAAATGGATAAACCCTGTTTTAGAATATGGTCTTTTTGCAGATACGGATCTGCCGGAGAAAGCTTTTATCGGAGAATACACAGGTATTATACGGAGAATCGACAAAAAAGATCCCGATGCCAATCCTTATTGTTTTCATTACCCGTCCAAATATTTTTCATTCAAATATTTTGTAATTGATGCCCTAAACGAAGGTAATTCCCTAAGGTTCATAAATCACAGCGATAAACCCAATTTACAGCCTCTTTGGCTCGTCGATAAAAGACTGTTGCACCTCGTGTTCATCGCAAATCAACCCATTGCAAAAGGCACAGAGCTTACCTTCGATTACGGCAACGATTACTGGATGAAACGAAATAAGATATGATCTTTTAGGTTTTATCATTTAAAAATGTACTGCACAAATCATAAGTTTCTGTTTCAAAAAGGACACTTAGATGCATTCCGTGAACAATATTACAATTCCTATTTGCAGCTCCCATCTCAGTTTGCGGAACCATCCAATCATCTTGTGGGATAATTTGCACGATGGCAAGTTTCGGCTTTTGTACAATATTTGTTTCGATGGTTTTAATTTGCTTATAAAATGACTCAAGATCTTCAGGTATTATTTTGTCCTCAGGAACTTTTAAACGTCCTGCAATGGCACAAGCTGCATGTATCTTTGAAGTATCCTGAGTACAATAGTTTTTTGCCAAAAGAATTGCGCCTTTGGAATGACCGACTGCCTTAATTTTAAGATTCTCTATTTGAACAATCTGTTCAATTTTTTTGATTGCATTTTCAATTAAGCTATTATCGCTATCAAATTTATCCTCGTGGCATTTTGGAATATAAAGGCTAAAAACAGTCATTTTTTTTTGTTTTGCAAGGTCTGCCAAATGTAACATTGTCAAGGGATGGCTGTGATCGCCATGAAGAAATAAAGCAATTGAATCGTTATCTTCTATTTTTCCATGCGAGTTGAGGTATGCGATATCGTTAACTTTATCTGCTGTTATGGAATAGGTTTTGATGTCTCCTGATATATATTTCCGAAAGCTCCATCTTATGATAGCTGGACAAACAGATGTTATAACTGCAAAAGCTTCACTTGCAATGATACCCAAACCATTTATAGTTTTACTTAAGATATTTGTAAAAGAGCTTAAGAAACTCGAATGATCACTTTTAACTTTATCTATTCCAACTGACATTATTTACCACCATTAGTTATTTAAATGATAAATTTATAACTATATGAGTTTCATGTCAACATAAACAATTGATTGGAATCATTAAAGAAATGATATAATTAACTATTTATTTTTTAATGAGGAGCTGTCGATCACAAAGCGGTATTTGACATCGCTTTTCAGCATGCGTTCATAGGCTTCGTTAATTTTTTGAATCGGAATAATTTCAACATCCGATGTGATATGGTTTTTTGCGCAAAAATCTAGCATTTCTTGCGTTTCTTTGATCCCTCCAATTAAAGAGCCTGCAAGACTCCGTCTTTTAAAGATCAAATTTGTGACAGAGGGCGATGGATGTGGTGTTGCAGGAGCTCCGACCAAACACATTTTTCCATCCCTTTTTAGAAGAACTAAATAATTATCCAAATTATGCGGAACAGAAACAGTATTGAGGATAAAGTCCAAACTATTGAGATGTTTTTTCATTTCTTCCGGATTTTTCGAGAGGACCACCTCATCTGCTCCAAGACGTTTTGCATCTTCAGTTTTATCTTTACTCGTTGTAAATAAAATGACATAAGCTCCCATTGCGTGAGCTAGCTTCACACCCATATGTCCAAGCCCTCCAAGCCCTACAATGCCAACTTTTTGTCCTTTTTTGACCCCAAAATGATGCAAGGGGGAATATGTCGTAATGCCTGCGCAAAGAAGAGGGGCTACACCTGGTAAATCAGATTCTTTAAATTCTTTTGGAACATGCAGTACAAAGTTTTCATCGACAACGATATCTGTAGAATAGCCTCCAAAAGTAATTTGGCCATCTTTTCTTCCCTTGCCATTATATGTCCCGACAAACCCTTCATCGCAATACTGCTCTTCGTGCAATTTGCAGTTTTCACATTTAAGACAAGCATCCACCATGCACCCAACAGCTGCTAAATCACCAGGTTTAAAGGATTTCACTTGGCTTCCGACTTTTGTCACCCTGCCCACAATTTCATGACCCGGCACTACCGGATAGATCGTCCCTTTCCATTCATTCCTTACCGTATGGATGTCTGAATGGCAAACGCCGCAGTAAAGTATTTCAATTTCGATATCGTGGTTTTCAAGGGTTCTTCTTTCCAAGTTAAATGGTTCAAGGGGGCTTTCAGCGCTTTTTGCAGCATATCCAGGTGTAGTTTTTGCCATAATAGATTCTCCTTGAATGCATTTTTTATTGATTATTAGACAGGATATGTCTATAAATTGAAAACTAACTTTAAACTTTAAATTTGTCAAGCTTCAGGAAAAACTCATGACCACACTTTCGAAATTCTTTTTAAATTTATTGATACTATTTTGTATCTCCTTAACTCTAAATGGAGAAGAACCCACAAAATTAGAAAAAAAGGAAAATGAAGATGTCAGCGACAAAACGACAACCAAAGAGCCTCCAAAAATCGGTAATTTTTCCCTCCCTCTCTCACAACAGCCGGCGGCACTCTTTGGATTTGGCGGGAATGTGATCAGCGAGGGTGAAGTGATTCTTAATCTATTTGTAGATGAATTCCGAGGTAGAAATAGAGCTATAATCGATGTAATTCCGGGAATTTTATTCGGGGTAAATGAAAATTTTTCAGTCTATTTTAATTTCCCTGTTACCCCCGAATTTAAGGATAGGAAAAATAAATCAGCAGGATTTGAAGATTTTTTTCTGCAACTGGAATATGCAGTATACAATAAGACTACGTACACTTATTCAGATCAAGCAACAGTTGTTGGAAATATAACAACACCAACAGGGTCCATCAAGAAAATACCTCCTACCGGATTTGGTTCTCCAAGTTTCTTTTTGGGCGGTACATATTATCGCACAACTGTGGAGTGGGTTTTTTATACCTCTCAAGGAGCTATTATGACAACTACAAATCGAGGAACGAAAATCGGAGATCAATTTTTGTATCAATGCGGCATTGCAAGGAACTTTTCAAGCCCTCCGGGCTGGATTTACGCAGGCCTTTTTGAAGTGGATGGGCAATATAGCAGAAAAAATAGGTTCCATGGAAAAAAAGATCCAAATTCCGGAGGTAATGCTATCTATGTCACCCCATCGCTTTGGATCTCATCAAAAGAAATGATCTCTCAATTTGGAATCAGCTTTCCTGTGAACCAAAATTGGTTTGGAAGGCAGGGTAAATTCGATTATGCGCTAAACTTTAACTTTTCCTGGTCCTTCTATAAAGACTAAGAGTCTCATACTAACTGTAATTTTCTTGCTCTGCAAAATAAAATGAGGGAAAGGAGGGATAAAACAATGATGAAAATGCTGTAGGGAACAGAAGAAGTCACCGGAAAAAGCATCAGGAGTGATCCTACAATTGAAGCTATTCCAAACTCAAAAGAGCCAAAAGCAGCAGAGGCAGTTCCTGCAATTTTTGGAAATGGCTCCAGCGCTAAGGAAGCTGTACCCCCGACTAAAAACATCGCTCCTGTACATGCAACGACCATAGGAAGTAAAAATCCGCTTAAGGAAAGGCCTATAGCGCAATGCCAGCAAGACATGCTGATTCCCCCAACAAACATGAGGGCAATTCCTATCAAAATGGTTTTGTGGATACCGATTTTTTCTGTCAATTTCCCGCTTACAAAACCACCCAAAGAAATAACTCCTCCAAATACGGCAAAGTAGTATCCAAATTCATGCGTTGGAATACCGTGTAAATCAATAATCATAAAAGGCGAAATCGAAAAAAAACCAAAGAAGACAGATTCTGCAAAGCCGCCGATCAAGGCATATAGAATAAATTGTTTGTTTTTTAAAATATCTCTATAACGTGTTACAAGGGAATAATTGATTTTGACTCGGGCATCTTTTGCCAATGTCTCTTCGATATAAAATTTTGTGACAAAGAGCGAAAAAAATCCGATCAGGCTTAAAAAAATAAAAATGGATTGCCATCCAAAATAAAAACTTAAATAGCCCCCAATAATTGGCGCAAATGTCGGTGATATGCCGATTGCTCCATTTAAAAAACTATAAATTTTGGCGTTTTTGTTACCTGAATATAAATCGCGGACAAGCGCAAAGGAGTTCACAAGCATGCCGCAAGCTCCAATTGCTGCAATGACTCTGCCGATAATCAACATGAAGATCGATTGAGAAAACACGCAAGTTAAAGATCCTGCAGCATAAAGAAAAGAAGAGGCATAAAATATTTTTTTCCTGCCGAATTGATCTGAAAGAGGACCAACCACTAGTTGACCAATACCTGTTATCAGTAAGAATAAGCTTAAAGTAAGTTGGATTAAGTTTGGCGTCGTCTTAAAAATCTCTGTCATTTGCGGCACGATCGGAATATAGATGTCCAATCCTAAAGCAAAGCTAAAAACAAATGGAGTTAAAATAAGAACTAATTGATAAGTTTTATAATTTTTCATAATTTTAATTTGGATAAAGTCTTAGGATAGCACAAAACATAAGTACATTCAAGCCTAAAAGTTTTATGAATGATGTTGCCAAATGGTAGTGGAATTAGGTCGGCTCTAAAAAGATGTAAGCTTTCTTTTAAACTTAAAAGCGAGCCAATACCTGTTATTCCCCTCTATTAAGGAACAACAGGAACTGGCTCGCTTTTAAGTTGAAAAAAGCTTGCACCATTTAGGATTGAACTTAAGTTTGTTATTTAGAGTTCTTCACTAAGAAGCTGATCTTGGCGTTCACCCTGAATTTGGTCACTTTGTTCTTCTCTACAATACCCTCGACATGACAAATATTGATCTGTTTAATCTCTTGAACTGTTTTAGCTGCCTCTGCAACACCTGATTTGATTGCATCTTCAACAGTTGGTCCCTCGCAAATAATTTCTATTACCTTAACAACTGACATAAAATATCTCCTTTGAAATAGTGTGAAAATATTTAAATTAATTTTTTACTTGATTTCTTTCAATCTTTATTTTGTAAAAGCTTTTGACAAAAAATTAGAAATAATGTAACAATGAGGGGTGTAGAGGCATTTTTTATAAATTTAAACAAAAGGAGTTTAACAATGTCTACCAAATTAGCAGATAGGTTCACTATTGATCCTACTCAAAACACTAAGTCTTCGTGTAAAAAATTAGTTCAAGCAACTTATTGCCCATCCTCTTTTTCTTCTAGCCATCTCTGGCAATCCCTCCATCATCTTTATTATTAAAATTTCCTTTTTGAATACTTAAAAAAGCTTCCAAGTTTCATCATTGATTCTTAAAGCAACAAACTAAAAAATATATTATTGGAGTACACTAATGAACCCTAACGCCCAAGGCATGCCTTTATTTGGCAGCAAAATTTCGTCAAACTTTAAGCCTTCGTGTAAAAAATTAGTTCAAGCAACTTATTGCCCATCCTCTTTTTCTTCTAGCCATCTCTGGCAACCCCTCCATCATCTTTATTATTAAAATTTCCTTTTACTAAAAATTACCGCGAAAACAAGAAATATCTTGCTCTTACGTGTTTTAAAAAAATTTATACTATTGGAGTATACTAAATGAACGTTAACGCTCAAGGACTGCCTTTATTTGGAAGCCTAATTTTAAAAAATTGTTTTTACAATTCTAAAGAAGAAGAACAATTTACAGCCATACAGCTCATTTTAATGAGAGCTATGGAAGCCTTTACTGCGCTTAACAACAAGGATTTATCACAATTTGACGCTTTAGTCGGCGATCAGGCATGCCAAATCCGCGCTTTAAAAATTATCATGCTTTGCTCGGAAGATTTCGATCTTGAAATTCAAGCAATTAGAAGTTGCTACAACAAGTTACTGGGTATGATCTCAGTAAGAAACAGCGAATTGAACCGTTTGGATCTTGCTATAACTACTCTATCAAAGAATTTACGCGATCTATATCCATTGGATCAACAAAAATTTTTAAAAGAATTTAATGATAAGAAAAAGGGTTTTGAAAGTGAAAAAAGAAAACTAAACAATAATTTTTCTTCTGATCGCAAAAATTTCATAGGTTCAATAAAAGCCTCTGATATTAATGTGAGTCAAAATACATTATTTTTGTTACGTTCTTATTTTTTAACATTAACAAAAACCACAAAAGCAGAATATAATTATCCAACTGCGATCGACCCTTTAAAATTTGAATCGGGAAGCTTAAAATCGAGGAATATTTTGATAGGTAGCCTCTTTAAAAACATGCAGTTTGAACTTTCATTACAATCTGTTGATTTTGTGCAAAATTTAGGCCGTAAATTAAACTATGAAAGTATGAATTGTCTCGTGGAAACAACTGTTGAAAAAGCAGTAGTGCTCCCCTTCTTTTATATGACAGAAGTCATTTTTTTATCTGCTTTAGAAATGGACATTCCTATTTTTCTAAAGATAAAAAATATAAATGAAAATACGTTTCAAAGAAAAATGCTTTTTGCTGTAAATGCAAACTCTCAAACAACAGGAATTATCATAGAAGCATTTAGCTCCTCATCATCTGACGAAATTAAATCAGACAGATTTAAACAAATCATGTTTGAAGAAGGAGTAAATATTTTGAATATGATAAACTATAATGCAGCGCAGCACGACGGAACCCCGGAAGACCTTTCTTCTGAGGCGATCAATAAAGGATTTTCGAAGTTTAATTCAAAAATATTTTGTATCACTCACGTCTTTGCTGATCTGCTAATCCGCCAAATTGAGGAAATATCATGATGCAAGACTGGAAAAAACTTATTACGATACAAGCAGGAGGGGCAATTTGTCTTCCTGTATTTATCATAGGGCACGCTCTTGCAAAAACGTATGGGATTTATTCTGCTATTTTAGCCATTTTTATCGGGAATTTATTTCTCTTAAGTATGGGATCAGTTTTTGCAGCCTCATGCGCAGAACACAAGAAAAGTACTGCTGAATGTGCAGTCGAAGTGTTTGGATCAAGAGGGAAAAAATTATTTTCTCTTGTCATGATATTTTCCATGGTGGGATGGTTTGCAATCCAACTAAATATCATGTCTTCAAGTTTGGAGAGTTTTATAGGTCCGGATTTTAATCTGGTTCTAAACTTAAGTCTTGGAGCCATCATCACACTTGTTGGTATAAAGGGGATGAGATCTTTAGATATTCTTGCAAGTCTAAGCATGCCTGTTTTGATTTTGACGATTTTCTACGCACTCTATTTAGCAAGTCAAAATCCAATCATTGCAAATGAGCCTGAAGAATTAACATTTGGAGGGATTTCTCTTGTTTTGGCATGCGGCATTGCGGCAATCATAGATTTACCGACATTTTTTAGGATGGCAAAAACTAAGAAGGATGGAATAATAGCCGCGTGCTTACTTTTTGGATGTGTTCTTCCCTTGATTGAAAGCATTGGTCTTTATTTATTTATGCATGCTGAAGGAGAAAATCTTGTCCAAGTGCTAGCTCAAGAAACATCCCCATTGTTGTGGAAAATCTGGGTCATGGCATTTTTGATTTTGGCAGGTTGGACAACCAATAATGCCAATTTATATTCAGCTTCCATCAGTTTAAAAACTTATGCCCCAAAGATTGAAAGCCATAAGGGAATTATTTTGATAGGTACTGCAGGAATGCTCCTTTCCTGCATGGATCTTTTGGAAAATTTAGGTCTTGCGCTTGATATTATGGGTATTGTTTTGGCAAGCATGGGAGCTGTCATCGTCTTTCATTTTGGGTTTGGTGAGAGTAAATGCGAAAACCAGAATATTGCGATATGGTCTCTTGGCGTTTTATATGGATTATCAGCTCATTTTGGCTACTCGATTTTGCATATACCTGTTTTGGATGCATTTTTATTTGCATTGATTTTAAAAATTATAATGAAGGTAATAAAAAATGAAAAATTTATCAATGTCAGATCTTGATGATTTGGCGCTAGGGGCTGCCGTTTTAGGCTCCGGCGGTGGAGGAAATCCATCTTTAGAGCTATTAATGGCAAAGCAGCAATTTGAAGATTTTGGCTCGCCGCAGATTGTTAGTCTTGAAAGCATTGACGATGAGGCTTTGGTCGTACCTTTAGCTTTTATGGGGGCGCCGCTTGTTGGAATTGAAAGATTACCCTCCGGAAACGAATTTATCAAGCTTATAGAAATGATTGAGATTATCAAAGGCAAAAAAGTGACGCATTTGGTTGCAGGTGAAATCGGGGGCTCAAACGCCTTAACTCCATTAATTGCTGCAGCAAAATTAAAATTACCTGTGATTGATGCAGATTTGCTTGGGAGAGCATTTCCTGAACTTCAAATGTCATCTGCTGCGTTAAATGGAATTGTCCCCTCTCCAACAATCCTATGTGACTGTCTTGATAATGTTGTGTCAGTCCATGCAAAGACAGGAACAGAAATCGAAAAGTTTTGCAGGAGCATCACGATAGAAATGGGTTCAAGTGCAGCAATTGCGCTCTATTTGATGACAGGAAAGCAAGCAAAAGATTCGATGATAGCAAACACCATGTCGCACGCTATTAAAATCGGTAACGCAATGCGTGTAGCTTATGAAACCAACGCAGATCCTGTCCAAGCGGTTTTAGACTATACGAAAGGCACTATTTTAAGCAAAGGAATCATTACGGACATCACTCAAAAAATTGAAGATGGCTTTTTGACAGGCACATTTACAATAAGCGGTGAGACAGAAATTAAAGTGTATTACCAAAATGAATATTTAATGGCCTATAGTAAAGATGTCTCCATTGCATCAACACCAGATATTATCATTCCATTGGAAGTTGAAACAGGTAAGGCCATTACATCTGAATCCTTGATCTACGGCCAACGGGTCGCTCTTGTGATGATACCCGGACCAGACATTTGGAAAACAGTAGAGGGTCTTACACTTGTCGGGCCTAAATATTTTGGATATTCAGAAAAAGAAGGAGATCTATCATGTCAGAAAAATATATCATAGGGATAGATATCGGAGGAACAAATACGGATATCGTGCTTGTAGACTCTTCCCACAACATTGTCAAGGCATTTAAGACAGAAACAACATTTCCGCTCGAGATCGGTGTAAAGAAAAATCTGGAAACGTTGTTTCAGGATCAGGCTTTAGATAAATCGAGCATTTCAGGAATTTTTGTCGGAACAACGCATGCAACAAACGCGATCGTAGAACACAAAAACTTGTTTAAAGTGGGCTTGATTCGAATTGCAGGGCATCAACCCTCATCGCTAAGGCCCTGTTTTGGATGGCCAAAGGGTCTTTTTGACACTGTTTTTGCAGGATATGAGACAATAGATGGGGGCTTTCAGTGCAATTTAGAAGCTATTACTCCCTTTTCTTCAAAACAAGCAAAGGAAGCTGTTTTAAAATTATTAGACAAAGGGATGGAAAGCTTGGCAGTTGTCGGCGTTTTTTCCCCCACATCAAATGAACAGGAACTGCTTTGCCTTGAAGCTTTAAGAGAGGTTGCAGGCAATGATTTTCCTGTATCGCTTTCACATGAAATCGGAGGAATTGGTTTTATTGAACGGGAAAATGCCGCGATTTTAAATGCGGCTTTAAAAAAGGCGATGGGTCAGGGCTTTAGTGAACTTGAAAAAATCAAAAATGATTTTGGACTAACCTGTCCTCTTTATATCACCGAAAATGATGGAAGCCTGATTGGTTTAAAGGAGGCTATAAAAAATCCTCTTTTAACGATATCATCTGGACCTACAAATTCATTTAATGGAGCTGCGAGGCTCGCAAAAGTTTCAGATGCTGTCATTGTCGATGTTGGCGGGACCACAACAGATATTGGAGTGGTTCAAAACGGTGTGCTTAAAAGATCCATGCATAACGCAACAATTGGCGGCATCACGCTTAATTTTCGGATGCCGGATGTGATGTCGATCGGGATTGGCGGCGGAAGCTACGTAAATGATTTGGAAAATGGGAATTTTAAGATAGGTCCAGAAAGCGCAGGAAAGAAGTTAATTTATGAAGCCTTATCTTTTGGGGGCACAACACTCACTTTAACCGATGTGGCATTAGCTACAGGGCTTTTTGACTTTATCACCAAATACCAGGTAAAAATTAATAAGCAAGACGCTAAAAACATTATGGCCTTAGTCTATGACAAAATCCAAGACGGCATTTGTCAGATGAAAGGAAAAGATACCAATCTTCCTGTCATATATGTTGGAGGGGGCGCTAAAATTGCCTCTCAATCCCATGAAACACTGGAACATTATTCTGTTGCGAATGCCTATGGCGCAGCGCTTGCGGAATTTTCTGAAACTGTTGATACTGTCATTAGTTTAAATGATAAGAAGATGGTGATGGAGAAGCTTAAAAAAGAATGCATGCAAAAAGCTGTTACAAAAGGTGCCTGTTCAAATGATGTTAAAATTGTGGATGTGCAGATCATTCCGTATCATTACATCGCAAACAACATGGCAAGGGTCATTGTGAAGGCATCTGGTAAAAGGAGAGTTTAGGGCATTGCCAAAATAAGTGCTTGCCTTTATTTAACGCAAAGTAAGCCAGTTCCAGTCGAACCTCTAACAAGAGATAACAAAAGCTTAAGATTGTTCTTAAACGGCGCAAGCTTTTTTTAACAGAGAGGCTAAAGAGGTTAAAGTATCACCACGTTGTGGTGAACAAATTGTTTTGATTTCCGGTGGTTGTAACCACATATGCATTAAGCTAAGCAATTTT
>JBEPVN010000033.1:0-22236 GCA_041691015.1 Parachlamydiaceae bacterium
ATCACTAAGAGAAGGCTTATTATACAGGAAAATTTTAATAACTAAAAGAAGTTCATTGTATTTTTTAAAGCCGGGGCTTTTTGAATGGTCCTATTTCCAAGACAGTTTCAGAAGCTCTTTTAGTGCTACGATCAACCAAAAGCATTCGCCTTGGATTTTGAATTTGATCTTGTTGCATTTGGAAATATTTACGGCTCATATTTATCAATGAACATTTAGGCTCAAATTTACTTAAGTATTCAAATGTATATTTTATATACGTATCATCTATAAGAAACGGTTTAAAAGCTCGATGACTTCTGTTTGCAGAACAAGTCCAAACAGGCATTACAATGTTTATAAGACTATCCTCACATCCAAATTTTACATGAAGTTTTTTTGGAAGTGTTTTATCTCTAAATTTTGATTTTGGCTTCAAATGATCTCTTCTATTATTGATACTTGAAGTGATTTCTTTTGTAAAACATTCAATGAATTGATCTTGAACTCTAATAATTACTTCTTGATTTACTTTTAATATACTTATCATATCACTATTAAACCAAATAACGTTATTCATGGATTCGATACCAATTTTTAGGGTATTTGGAGTAATTGGAGCCTCCTTGGATAGTTCGTCTAAAGTAAAATGAGCATAAAAAGATTGCTGCTTGTATTTAGTTGTGTGTTTATACGGTACGCCAAAAATAATATTTGGTAAATAATAAGGGACATTATATTGCGTTATAATGTCTCCTTCAAAAAGCTTGCCCGGTACATGTTGATTCAATGCAAAGTTATCGGAATAAATTTTGTTCGGCATCAATTTAAGCTTATTTGTTAAATCTGCCTTTAACTCGGGAAATATTTTATCAAAATCTCTCGCAACATCTATAGCATTCATTTCTGCTTGACTTAAAAGTGAAGATGTAACCGAAAATGATGTCATTAACTTTGCAGGAGATCTCAGCGCTCGATTACTAAAAGGCTCTGCACTTTTGGAGACTCCCAAAGTCATTTCCGCAACCGCAATAAAATCTTTAATGACATGGGGAGAATTAAAAACATGACTCAAATGTTCTGCAAATTTTGTTAAACATTTATCAGAGGAAATCTTCAATAAATTTTCACAAGTGATTGTTGCATCAATAATTCTGCCTTTAATTTGTTTAATTGCATCTGTATTAATAGGTTGTGAAAAATAAAGATTGTTATATTCTAATTCTTTTACTGTAAAAGCATTCAAATAGTTTCCGTAAACAGTAAGGAAAAGTTCGTTTGTTTTATTTTTTAAAAGCCATTCTTTTTTTCCCGATTCCAAATCAACCGTTTGTACCATATTTTGTATATAGTAATAATCATTTTGATATACTTGCTGCATAAAATATTTCCTTATATTTTGAATCTGTTTTGGTTAGTGTCTTGGTTTTTTCGTTGGTTGGTAAATATAATTTTGCAAATTTGGGTGGGATTGGTCTCCGATACTTAAACTTTTTCTTGGAGATTTTTGATTAATAATAACCAGATCACTGCTTGTTGTTTCTCTTTTTCTTTTAAGATCTCTCTCTTGAGTTTCAACAGACGGAATAAAAATGAAATCAGTACTTGATTTTGTCAGTTTAAGAACCTCTTGAAAAGAAAGAAGACCATCATCTTTTTTAAGACATGTTGGCATTATATCTTTTAATGGTTTTTGTTTTGTCTTTATAAATGATTCAAAGGAAGGAAGTCGTTCGTAAGTTTCTATTGAGGTTAATATAGGAATTACAGGCCCAAATATTTTATGGGCAAGTATCAAAAGTGCAGTTTTAACTTCTGTTGATGTAAGATTGTTTTTCAGATGTACAGAAAAACACTCCAAATAGTCTGTTGGGTAATTTGTTAATAAATCTTTACAGTCAACCGTTAATTTTAAGATGTCGTGCTTAACACTTTCAATATATCGAAGACTATCTGTTGAATCAGATATAACAATACGCTTTGCTTTAATTTCCTTGTGTGTCCATTCGTTTAAATAACTTAAAGTATGAGAAAACAGCAAATTTGTAGTATTATTTAATACGACAAAATCGCTTTGACCAGATATTTTAACGGATTTCACTAAAGCCATTTCTGACCGAGACATTTGAGGAAAGTACATAATTGCAACCTTTAATTAAATTTTTATAATTTATAATAAAACATCAAACAAATCATGTCAAGATATTAAAAATTTTAAGTAATTCAATATTAAATCAGATGTTTTTTCTAAATGTTCATCTGTATGCGCATTTGAAACAAACCAAGCTTCCATTTGAAGAGGGGGGATATAAATGCCATTTTCAAACATAAATTTAAAAAAATGGTTAAACTTTATTTTATCAAGAAGCATTGCCTCTTCCATATTGGTAATTTTTTTTGCGCCAAAAAAGAGGGTGAACATCGACCCTTCTTGCTGAATGCATGCATTGATGCCATGAGTTTCAATAAATTCTTTGACAGGTTTTGTGATGACATTTGTTTTACGCTCCATCTCTTCATAAAATCCTTTAGCTTCCAACAGAAGAATACTTTGAAGTCCGGCCTCCATAGCCACAGGATTTCCAGAAAGTGTTCCTGCCTGATAAACAGATCCAAGCGGACTTAAAAAATCCATGATTTCAGCTCTTCCGCCAAAAGCTGCCGCCGGAAAGCCGCCTCCTATAATTTTTGCAAAACATGTTAAGTCAGGAGTGACTTGATAAAGACTTTGCGCGCCTTTTAGAGCTACGCGAAAACCTGTCATGACTTCATCAAAAATTAGTAAAGCACCGATCTCTTCTGTTTTTTCTCGAAGCATGGTAATAAATTTTTGAGTCGCGGGAACAACACCCATATTACCTGCAATAGGCTCTAAAATAACTGCTGCAATTTGATTTTTAAGTGCGCTATCATTAAAAACAGCAAGAGCGCTTTTAATATCGTTATAGGGTAAACAAATCGTTTGTTTGACAAGATCGTCCGGAATTCCGGCAGAGGATGCTTCGCTAAGCTCTGAAACGTAAGAACCTGCTTTTACAAGGAAAAAATCAGCATGACCGTGATAATTCCCTGAAAATTTAATGATATAGGGTCTTCCCGTAAAGCCCCTTGCAAGCCGGACTGCACTCATTGTACTTTCAGTGCCTGTCGAAACAAACCTGATTTTTTCTATGGAAGGTATCAAATTTACAATTTTACGGGCTATTTTTTCTTCAATTTCTGTCGTAACACCAAAAGTCGTTCCTTTATCCATGCGCGCTTTTGCACAAGCTAAAATAAAGGGGTGTGCAGCGCCATGAATTAAAGCTCCCCAAGAGCCGCAATAATCGATATAGGCATTGCCATCGACATCAACGATCATATCTTCATAGGCATGATCTGCAACTAGCGGAGTGATGCCGGTTCCAGAACAAGCCCTAACTGGAGAATTAACCCCGCCAGGTATCACCTCGCATAAATCCAGATACACTTTTTCGCTGTTTGTTCTATTAGTAATTAACGTTTGCATACCGGCCTTTAAATCTCTGTTAAATAATATATTCTTATCTTGTTGAAAATCATGCCTTTGTTACATAATTTAACCTTATGACACTCAAATTTTATCTTACAATTTTACTTATTTTCAACCTCTCATTTAGGGCACTTGGTGCTTTTGAATCCTACACCATTGATTTTCAAGGCATTGAATCTGAAGAAATACTAAATACCATAAAATCTGTTTCTCAACTTATTTCATTACAAGATATTCCACCGGTGTCTGACGCAAGTTTAAAAAGACGGGCAGAAGCTGATATTTCAAACATCATTAAGGCGCTTCATTCCTTGAGTTATTATAACGCAACAGTTGATCTAAAAATTGATTTTGACAAAAATCCGGT
Organism: Parachlamydiaceae bacterium; assembly: GCA_041691015.1. Lineage (GTDB taxonomy): Bacteria > Chlamydiota > Chlamydiia > Chlamydiales > Parachlamydiaceae > JBBSJT01. Next base: position 3,858 of record JBEPVN010000033.1, read on the forward strand.
GCACATCCTTTTTACTGTTGACCCATGTGAATCCTACCCTTTCGCTAAGTTTACCCTTGTTAAAGCGAAAAATACAATAAGTGCCTTTCCGCTTGAAACAATCACTCTAAAAGATCTTGGCATCGCACTTAATAAAAAGGCCCTTCCAAAAGATATTCTAAAAGCAGAAGAAGAAATTTTATCCCTATTGGAACAAGCCGGTTATCCTTTAAGCTTCATTGAAAAAAGAGAAGTAATCGTAGACCAAAAAGATAAATCTGTTTCAGTGACCTTGTTTGTAGATATAGGACCTTTTTGCGGGTTTGGCGATGTAAACATTTATGGGAATAAAAGAGTCAAAAAAGCTTTCATCATCAAAAAATTAAAATGGCAACGCGGGCAAACCTATGACCCTGGAAAACTCGAACTGACTCAAAATGCTCTTGAACAAACAGGTCTTTTCAATTCGATTTCGATCGAACGAGGAAGCGCTGCAGATGATGGCTCTCTTCCAATTGACATCCATGTCCATGAAGCCAAGCACCGCAGTATTGGGGCCGGTATCAGCTATGCAACAGAAAGGGGTTTTGGTCTTGGAGCTGACTGGGAACATAGAAATTTTCGAAACATGGGGGAAAAATTAAGTTTAAAAACGAACCTCTGGGCAGAAACACAAGCAGGAACGCTGCTCTATTTGATACCCGATTTCCAAACAGCAGGCAGGGATTTGCGTCTCATGTTAGACTACGAACATCAAAGAACAAAAGGTTATTCTGAAATTTTCTACAGTTTTTCTGCCATCATCGAAAGGCAAATCAATGAGCAAATCAGACTCTCTTACGGGGGTATGTACAAACAACTTCACGACACAAGGTCTGATAATAATCGCGATTTTAATCTGATCAAATCCCCTTTTCAATTTCGCTTTAATAACACAAATAGCCTGCTCGATCCAACCGATGGATTTTCAGTAAATTTAAAAGTCATTCCATCTGTTCAAATATTCAGACCTCAATTTTTTTATACGATCAATACGCTTGCCCTCACATTTTATCAGCCCTTTACAGATGATCACAGCTTGGTATTTGCGGATAAATTGACTTTTGGCACAATTCTTGGAGCAACCCACCATGCGATTCCCCCATCTGAAAGATTTTATGCCGGTTCTGACAATCTCTTAAGAGGCTACCATTATTTGACAGTAAGTCCGCTTAACAATCATCATCGACCGACCGGCGGCAGATCCATGCTGATAAATTCTTTTGAATTAAGATATCGCATGAGCCAAACTCTTGGAATGGTAGGATTTTATGAGGCCGGAAATGTGTTTGAATCGAATATTCCAAATTTAAAAGAAGGATTGTTACAATCAGTAGGCGTTGGACTTCGCTATTATACACCGGTCGGTCCATTAAGAGCAGATATTGCTTTTCCTTTAAACAGAAGAAAACATGTGGATGGTCCATTTCAATTCTATATAAGCATCGGACAGGCATTTTAATATGATAAAAAAAACATTTATTTTATTTATTTTTATTTTATCGTTAATGACAACATTCTATTTCGTCATCAAAAGCGATATCTTTAAAATTTATGCATTAAAAGAATTAAATAGTTATATCGCTGAGAAATCTAAAGGGTCTGTCAAAATTGAAGAAATTGATATTTCTTTTCCGTTTACAATCGCATTAAAAAACATTATCACACCCTCCTGTGAGATAAATCAATTGAAAGTTTCGCTTTCTATTAGCAGACTTTTAAAAGGAAGGTTAAGCCTTAAAAAACTTATTGCTCAAGATGTTCTCATCAAAGAGACATCTAACAATGAACTTAATACTTTCAAATCTTTTGAATCTTTAGAGCTTCCATCCTATTTTTCATCTTTCAAAATCGATGAGTTAACAATTATTCGTTTAAAAATTAAAGATCAGCTTTTTTCAATCAATGGTGCAATCAAAAGCTCAAGCGACTTAAAAAAACTTTACATGGATTTAACTATTTCAAATCCATGCTACGAGCCTGTAAAAACTATCATCACTGTTGAAAATAAGCTTTCAAGTCTTGTTGCAGACTTTTCTCTTTCTGCAATGAAGGATCATTTTTCAGGGATTTTAACCCTGACTCCTGATATGAATCTTAACCTAAATGATATCAAGGGGAATTTTGGTCAATACTTAATCTACCACGCAAAATCCCTACAAGTCTCATTTAGTCCCTTCAAGATTCAAGGACAAGTCTTTGGGTATTTGAATAATTATGAATATGCGGAATTCAAAACAAAAGGGAAAATAGCTTTTAGAGCATTCATCGATGATCAAAAAATCAACCTTTCATTTCAATGTAAAAACTTAAAAGTAAATGATGTTGTTCTGCATGAAACAAAAGGCAAAGTTTTAGTTCATCATTTGTTTGATAACTTTAAGTTTGGTCTCGATCTTTCCATTAAAAATATGGAAAGTACTTTATTTAAAGACTTTAATCTTTTTAATCTGGAATTTCATACAAAATCCGCGCTTTTGAATCAGATGGCAACCTATCGTTTAAATTTTGAAGAAAAGAACAAAAACGCTGCTTTTCAAACTTCTGGTAAGTATGGAATTCAAGAAGGTCAGTTCTCACTTCTTGTAGATAGCTTAAACGGTCTTATTTTTAATACGAGCTTAAAAATTGAAGAACCTGTTTCTTTAATATTTACAAAAAAACAACTTAAAACAACTCCTATTCTTGCTACATTTGGAACAAGTTCGTTAAAAATTGCAAAAGCTAAACTACCTATTTCATTTAGCCCACCCTTTTCGTTTACTCTCGACAAAACAAAAGACTTTAAAGCAGATACTGAAATAAGTGGCGAAATCGCATCTTTTATAGAGATTTTTAAAAAGTCAGATTCCAATCTCTCCGGTTTTGCAAACTTAAAAGTAGCTCTTCAAGGCCCTTTAAATGACCCTCATTTTGTTGGAAATGGCACTCTTGCAAACGGTACATTCGAAATTCCGGAAACAGGAGCCCTCTATAAAAATATTCACGCCACATTTGAATCTCATGACAACGAGGTTTTATTCAAAGAATTGACAGCCTCAGATGCTTTTGACGGCGATATCCGGGGCCAAGGCATTATAAATTTAAACATGGAAAAACATTTTCCTTTTGCATTTAATCTTCAAATAAAAAACACAAAACTTTTACGGCTTGATTATGCAACAGCTGTTGGCAATGCTCTTTTAAAATTATCCGGCGATATCAACGGCGCAACCCTTGAGGGAGAAGTTATTGCACATGATGCAAAAGTTGTTATTCCAGAAGAATCTGCGGGCTTGGTTTATAGCGTGGATGTCACGTATATCAACCAGGATGAATCGGAAACTCCTCCCACAATCTATGCAGAAAAAAAAGAAACATGGCCTATTGAGTTAAATTTGGATTTTAAAGTAAAAGAGCCTTTTTCCATAAAAGGAACAGACTTAAAATCACGCTGGAAAGGATCATTAAATGTTAAAGGAACCTCTTATAAACCTGAACTTTTTGGGGAATTCAAACTTTTGGACGGACAATATAAGTTCCGTGGCAAAATTTTTGAAATCAAAGAAGGACAAATTGCATTTTCCGGAGAACCTGCAAAAAAAACATCGCTCTATATTATAGCAAGCCAGGAAATTGGCGACATTCGCGCAGATGTGATCTTAAAAGGACCCTTAAAATCCCCGGCCATTTCTTTTCGTTCTAGTCCACATTTATCGCAGCGCGAAATCCTTTCATGGATCCTTTTTGGGCACGGCGCGCAAGATTTAAATGCTTTTGAAGGCTCAGAACTTAACCGCTCCATCAAAGATCTAAATACAGACTCTCACGGGATTGATCTGATCACGAAAATACGAAATAAAATTGGAATAGACACAATTGACTTAAACACCAATAGCGAAGGTGAAAGTAATGAAATGTCTGTAAAAGTCGGCAAATACATTTCACAAGGAATTTTGGTTTCCGTCAATAAAAGCATTAGTGCAGAAGCAAACCGCCTTGAAATTGAGGCTAAGCTTTTTAAGAACTTCAAGGTTCAGGCTGAAGTTGGCGATGATGCAGCAGGCCAACTCAAGCTGAAATGGAAAACTGATTATTAACCTTTAGGTAGTTTTTGCCTATAGCTCATAACTTCCCGAACAAAAAGATCTTCAGCTTCTCCATTCCGGTCAGTTCTTAAGCTAAACTTGGATTCAAATATTGCTGCACAATAAGTAAAAAACAACAAACCTCCATCAACCAAACTCTCGTAAAAATTAATGGCTGAGAAGATCTTATTTGCTATATCCAATATTCTATTAATTGGAGATTTTGCAGGGGTTCTCTCTATAGCTATCAGAGTCAAAATATTCATACAAATTGGCATTGGAACTGGAAAAAAGTACAAATTTATTTGCTTATTAAAAAAACTTGATCCAACACTGGATATTTTTGACAAAGATGTATTGCTCTGAATGTAGCATGAAAGAATGGGCGTTACTCGATTTTGAAGAAACAAACAAATACGCGGCCTTGCAAAATAAAGGGCAGTTGCAACAACCGCTTTAAAATAGATCTGATTGCAAAAGAATTTTGTTTTTTCGATTTTAGAATCAAAAGGTGTTAAAGGTGCAAGCATAGGCAACTTTTTAAAAATTGCTTCTCGATCAATTTCTTGTGCTTTGCGTTTATTATCGTCACTATTTATAACATCAAAAAAATTTGGTTTTCTCCTTACAACATCACTAAATACATGTCGTAAGAGCTGCTCTTCTGAAGAAATCCCCCTAAAGTCTAACCATCTGTTCAAACTATTTCTCTTAAGGATTTTCAAAGCGCATTCCTCTATTATTTTTTCATCTTTAAGGCAACTGCTAACAATCACCCACTCTCGTATGTTTTTTGAGTTCATTAATGATGTTATCGAATCATTTTCTTCATTTGGAACAATCTCTTCTTCATTTACAAAATATTTTGCATTATCATATGTTTCGAGATAGTACAATGTACTGTCAAGAAATTTGCTCATTCCAATACTCATAATAATTTCCTTTAAACCGATGTTGAAAGAAAACACTATGCCTGATTAAGCCAAATTAAATCAATGTTAATTCATCCAAATTAGTGAGGACGTTTGAACCATTTCGCCCAATGTCCGTCAAAAAAAATTAAGTATACTTTTAAGGTTCTCATCTTAGAAGCGATTTTACATAGATAGCCGGTGGTGACAACCACCGGTAATGCAAGATAAAAATGCACTACGAAGTAGTGATACAATGAACTTCTTGCGTTATTAAAATTTTCCTGTATAATAAGCCTTCTCTTAGTGATGAGAACGACCGTAGAAAAAATATCCAGAGCTAGAATAATTGAGGTTTAATGATTAACTCAAGAGGCGGTGGGGCGGGGAGACAGATAGATGCAAGAAGTCTAATGTTAATTCATCCAAATTAAGGGGTCTTAGCTTCATATAGGGGTCCTAGCTTGACAGTATGACCCCGATTCTCTCTCTTCCGAAAAATTAAAAAAGCTTACACCAGAGTAACAAGGCCCTTGGCCTCACACTTACGCAGGTATTCAAGCACAAGGTCTTCTGGAAGCTTTAACCGCTCTGCTACCTGAGTGACAAAAGAACACGCAGGAAGAAATGACATCTCATCCATAAGGGCCCTTAATTTAACATTTGAGGTGTTTTCAAAACTCTGAAATGCGGGTTGGCCAGGATCGACATACAAGTCATAAGAGGGATGCGCTAAAGAAAAAACACCTTCAAAATTTTTCTTCAAAAGAATCCCTTTTTCAAGGTTCATAATGGATGCGAACAATAAATCTGTCACTTGACCAAGCTCTTCATCAAACATAATCGATAAGTTATCCTTATCGGAGTGATATTCAGGGTATGGAAATCTTGCAAGACTAGACATCGGGATGCCGTGACTTTCAAAAACAGCCTCATCATTAGAGACAATTGTCCTAAAATCCCCTTTGTTAAAAGCAATTTTTTGCTCCAGAAGAGTTTTCTCCAAAGTAGCCTCAAGAAAACTTTGTTTTTTTAGACTGCTTTGTAAGCTAAGGGGCGTCTTTGTCCCAAGCATTTCAATAAAGCAAGATTCTAGGAGATCAGAATTTTTCCCAAGTGTTTTATCCAGATAATGAACAGATCCTATAATCTCTTGGACCAAAATTAGACGGTACGTAAATTTGGTTTCTATTTTGGATAAGCGATGAAAAAGCTCAACACCTACTGCGACACCGGACAAATCATCATTTGCCATCCCTGGGTGATCCAAATGCGCAACAAAGGCAAAACCTTCCTTAAGCTTTCCTTCCTTGATATATTCTGCAACTTTTAGGTAGCCTTCTGATTCCTTTGTCACAATTTCGACATGATATGTGCCCTCTTTCAAGCTATCAAAAAAATGCTTCGTCACACAAAATCCCCAATCTCTTTCCCAAGGCCTGTAGTGTTGCCTGAAATGATAAGGAATATTCTCCGGATTTCGACTATCATAATGGAGATGTTTTTTAAGTTCCTCCAAAGAAACAGCTCCTTTAAAGCTTGCGGAAAGTCCCATAATTTTTAAGGGATGGTCCACTTCATAAATGAGCTTACCATTAAGTGAAATCGTAGCCTTTTCCAAATCCCATTTTGGCGGGATTACCCAGCCCTTGTAGGGATCTTTTGATCTGTACTCATGGATTTTAAAAGGTAAAAATTCACTCAAATACTCAAGGCTGTAATCATAGTCGGATGAGCAAAAAATACGGTTTAACCGCCATAATTTTTCAAGGATTTTATAAGCTATTGATTTTTGATCACTCATAGAAGATTCCATCCATGGGGATTTCTCCACTGATAAATTTTGGGGGGTGTTTTAGAAAAAAATATGGATTTTTATTTAAGCATGAAATTCCTATTTCAAAAGCCGACTCAGCATCTACCATGTGCAATAGCCCTGAATTTAAGTGTGTTGTTTTTAAAGCGCCTTGAGCTTCGAGCTCTTGTTGGAACTTGGAAATTTCATATTCGACTGAAAAATTTAAATAACGAACAGCGCTTATAGCGTGACCCGGCAATTGCTTCCCGTTTCGATAAATAGGGTAAGGGTACATTTTAAAATAAAGATGCGGCACTCCAAAGTGCTGCTCGATATAATGAACATAGGTCATGGATTGAAGAGGCGCTCCAAAAAAAAGAATTTTGCCTTTCATTTCTTTTAAGATGTGCCATGGAGATGTGACGCCATATCCAGAAAGTGAGTCGCTCCCGGATAGCTCAAATGCCTTGTTCCCGATTGCTGCTATACTCTGCAGCGGGTTTGCGCTTCTAATACGGCCTTTTTTAGCATTGATGAAACTGCTAAATGAGCCAAGAGCTGCAGATACGGTTGATTTTTCTGTGTCGAAGGGCACGCCTTCTCTTGCATATTCATAAAAGTAAGCAGGCACTGCCAAGGTTCCGCTCTCACCTAAAACTTGCCTAAAAGCGTTATAATAAAATGACAAGATTTCATCTCTTTTTCTTAAAGCTTCCGGGATACCAAAGCTCCTTAAATCACTATGAACTAAAACTGTATCTGATTCAGTTAAGCCTAAAGTTTTTAATGCGGATACCAAATCATTTGATGTAAAACTTTTCAACTAAAACACCCCTTCAATAAAGTTAAATTTTGTGAGCTCATAAAATAAGTCCTGCCCATCCCAAAGAGGATCAAAGTTTAATGCCTGTCCAAAAGGAACAATCCTTGTGATGCCCCGTCCATTGAGTTTCTTCGCAAAATCATTTAATTCATTCCTCTCAAAACCAAAAGAAGTAAGCGTTTGATCTTTTTTTGTAACAAAAGGAATTATTTCATCAAGGCTTTGAATGTGTATATGATAAAGTAGACCCTGTCCACAATGTTCCCTGCATTCAAATGTTGCCTTTTCCAAATAGATGACAGCTAATTCATCGCTAATTCTGGATACTTTTTCGACTCTTAAGTTAAGAGCCTGGTTATACACAAATGTTTGTTTTAAAAGAGCTCCTCCCAAAAGAATTTGGTAATTTCTTTTTTCAATCATGCTTTGAAGCATTTCATAAAAGATATAGCTTGCCTCATCAACGTTTTTCTTACTCCCTGTCCAAAAAATAAGCCTTGGGCTTGAACACGCGGATTGGTCAAACCAGTACACATCATTGAAAAAATTTAACGCTAGCGTTTCTTTCTCTGAAACATCTTTTCTCAAGTATTTGTTAGCATCTATCACTGAAAAAGAATAGCGGTCCGGAAAGGCAATGTCTTTTGCAAGCGCTGACAACGGAATTTTTCGGATACTTTCAACCGTATGATCCCCTCCCCAAATAATTCTAGCATCCGCATGGGTTGAGATCCACTCTGTGATCTCTTCAACATGTCCATATTTGATAAAGCAAGTTGTTTTAGCTATTGCCTCGAATTTTTTTTGAGATAAGCAGCTTGCAATAATTTGATGGAGTTTGTCCGCATTTTTTGAAAATGTACTTGGGAGCCTGATGATATTGCTATTTCCAACAAGTAAGGATGTAATCCAGGAATAGACTAGCATGACATCCAGATTTGCCGGTGGAAAATGAAACACCAACCCTCTTGGAAACCTCATCAGATGCTCATTGCAAAAGCGTTTTTGAAGTTCATGCAAATGAGCTTTCCTTAACCAAAAGCCAAGACTTACAAAATCCGGGTTTTCCCTTTCTTTTTGATTTGCAAATAAAGCATCAGAAAGCGTTTCACAAAATAAAAGGATCTCTTGATCAAAAGGTTTAAATTGATGGAAATCTTCTTTAAAAAAAGAATGGAGCTCTTTTTGCACCTCTTCCAAAGTCTCTTTTTCTATTATTTTCATGCCAAAACCTTTTGATCAGCTGTAACTATCGTATCGCTGCATCCTCTGATTTCAGCCTTTGGAACGCGGCCCAAAATTTTGAAATATTTACCCATGCGTTTGCAGCCGCAATCATCCACTCCGATTTGTTCTCCCAAATCCTCTGTAAGAAGGGAATGCCCAGGATATGACCTTGGCAATATACTTAATACTTGAATAACGCCCGTCTTTCCGATTGGACACTCTTGCCAAGTTCTTGGATCCCTGATAATCACATCTGCAAAGTTCGGACAATGCCAATGCCCTTTTTCACATTCAACAAAAACAGTTCCAATTTGCTCCACCATACCATAAAAGTTATAACATTCCGAAATGGAAGTTGTCTCTTGCAGTTTTTTCTTAAAGTCTTCATTTGTCACTTGGGCGTCCTGCAATTTCTTCCATCCGCCGGTATGAAGTAAAATGCCTTTAGGGATGCTTATTTCGTTTTTTTTAAGTTCGCTCAAAAAATGCTTCCAGACGACATAGGTAAGTCCAAATAGAAGAACTGGTGTATCTTCATATTTTTTTAGCCATTCTTGAAGTAACGCTTTGTTAAGTTTCATGTTCTCATCCATCACGTAGACAGGGTCGCGTCCAAAACTCAGCATGCCTACGATAGCAGCTCCCCTTGCATTATAATGCAGCCTGTTTGAAATGACATTTGGATGATCTAGGACTATCATGGGTAAGCGCTTATGACCCAAAAATGAGATCATTATGGAGCTTAAAGCGCGTGTTTGAAGAATTGCCGTTTCCGCGTCCAAATATATTTTACTAGGCAAAAACGCTGTAGTGCCGCTCGATTGAAGAATTTTAAAAGTTTTGTCTTCTGGAAAACTCATAAGTTTTTGGGTCTTAAACAAATTGACCGGGAAATAAGGAACTTTGGAAAGTTCAGAACTTATTTCTCTCATTCCATAGAATAATTTTAAAATTTTAGCGTACTTTTGACAATGCTCTGCATGAAATTTAGTTAAGGCATTTAGTTCCTGAAGCAGCAAGGCGTCTTTTTCATTTTTGGTCAATGCATATAGCGATAGTTTAAAAAAATCTTCTATCATTTTATCCCTTAAAGCTTTGCATAATCTACTTTGCCAGAAGATGTTCTTGGTAATGAAGTCAGAACATGAGTTTTAAATGCGCCCCTATTAAGCTTATATAAAACGCTTAAATGCTCTACGCATTTTTCTGAAATATCCAACTCATTTTGTTCGATAAAAATATCAATCTGATTATCTACGGAAGTAACAGCTACAGCTCCAAATTGATTTAATTCTTTTTCTATATCATCCAAGTTAATTCTTAAGCCATAAACTTTTGAAATACGTTTTAGCCTTCCCGAAAGATAAAAAATATGATCTTCATCAAAATAACCCAAATCGCCGGTAAAGAGCTTACCTTTAAGCTCATCGCCTTTTGCTAAATCAGACGGCTCTCTCGCGTAACCAAGCATCACATTTGGGCCTTCATAGACAAGCTCGCCTTGAACCAAGCTAAGCACACCCTGCGGTATGGCAATTCCGATAGATCCAGCTTTTTTTGGAAGCATGGATGGGGGAAGATACGAAATTCTAGCTGTAGCTTCTGTTTGTCCGTACATAGTAAAGAAGTGCCCGCCTTTTTTTTTCATGATCTCATGAAATTTTAAGATGAGGGGCTTGTCCAAAGCGCCGCCTGCTTGAGTCATGTTTTTGAGATCTGGTAAATCCATTTTATCAAATCCAACCCGATCCATGAGTTTATAAAGATAAGGAACGCCTGCAAATGAGGTACACTTAAATTTACGGACGTGCTCCCAAAAATTATCTTGAACCACACTGCTTTTTGTTAAGACAATGGATGCCCCTGCCAGTAAATGGGTGTGAAGAACAGAAAGACCGTAGGAATAATGAAATGGCAAGCTTGCAATAGCCCTTTCGTTAGAAGTGATCTTCAAATATTCGATAATGGATTTTGCATTGCTAATAAGATTATCGTTTGATAGCCTGATGAGCTTTGGATTTCCTGTTGTGCCAGAGGTTGTCAGCAGTAATTTAAGCTTGTCGTGAAGTTTTGGCGTCTCCTCAAATTTTTCTAACTGCTCAATTGAAATAAGATCTGAAAAAATGGAGAGATACCCTTGTTGAGATTTTTGTTTAGGCTCACCATTTTCTATTAAGTAAAGAGGCTTATAAATCTCTATAAGCTTAAATCTAAAAGCATCCGGCATCTCACTATCCAAAAGACAAACCACATGTCCTGCATTCATGGCTCCAATATAGGCAATGACATCTTCCATCAGATTTTGACAAAAAAGAAAAATTAAACTTTTTTCTTTTCTTAAAAGAGAAGCTATTTTTTCAGATTCTGTCTTAACATCTCCATATGTCAACTGCCTGTTTTTGTCGCCATCAACAAGACAGATATGCGCGTTAAAGAGCTCCAAAGGAAATAATGTCACACGATCATTCCCCCATCAACTCCTAAAACCTGTCCTGTGACATACTCTGAAAGAGAGGATGCAAAAAATAATACTGCATTTGCAACTTCCATAGAATCACCGATACGTCCCATTTTTATCGAAGCCACAATTTCTTTGGATATTCCTTGAGTAAGATCCGTATCGATAAATCCGGGCGCGATGCAATTGACTCTGATCTGATGGGGCGCAAGTTCTTTTGCAGCAGATTTTGTCATGCCGATAACGGCAGATTTTGTTCCGGAATATAGGACTTGTCCGGCATGACCGGAAATTCCGAGAATGGATGAAATATTAATGATAGAACCGCTTTTTTTCCGCATCATGAGTTTAGCAGCTGTCTGCATGCTGTACAAAGTGCCGATTGCATTCAGGTTAAATGAGTCATGAATATTTTCATCAGAAATCATGCCAAGGGGGGCCGGTTTCATGATTCCTGCATTATTTACCACAATATCGATTTTGCCATAGTCTTTGATGATCTGCTGGTAGCAATTCCAGATTTGCTTTGGATCGGCAAAATCGCCCAAAAATGCGCTTGCTGTGATGCCGTAATCTTGTTTTAGCGTTAATACTCTTGCTTGAAGCAAATCCGGATTTGAGCGGCCATTTAAAACAACGCTCGCTTTTTGCTCTGCAAAACGCCTTGCAATACTCCACCCTATGCCTCTTGTAGAACCGGAAATAAAGGCAACTTTTCCCTCAAGTGATAGAAGGGTCATATTTTTTCACCATTTCCTTAGCTTTTGCATAAGAGCTTAACGCTAACATATCTGCAGTCTCAATCATGATACCAAACTCTTCTTCAATAGTTGCTATAAGTTCCATATGGGCAATCGAATCCCAGGAAGTTGATTTTGCAAATTCCATTTTAGAGCAGTCAGTATCTGTAGATAAGTGCAATCCCTTTTGGAAGGCTCTTTGAAGTCTTGTGTCGAGATCTTTTTCATTGCTCATTTATTTACTTTTTTTAACTTAGTTTAATGAACAAGAAAGTAGCAGTGCCGGCTTCATTAAGTCAATATTTTTATCAATTGGACGGATGAAAACCTAATGCTTTAGCACATACGCTACAAATCTTAACTTAATGGCATTGAGCTGACGCATAATGCCATTAAGTTATAGAATTTTGTTTGCTATATTGCAGGCTGATCGCCTGCCGATTTAACTCGATCCTAATTAAGGGCGTTGCCCTTAGCATTACCCATTTTTTTTAAGTCGTTATTAACGCATACGCATCAAGCTAATAAATATAGGGGCCCTTGTCTGACCCCGATCCTCTCTCTTCTTCCGAAAAATCCCCTTGCAATGATTAAAAAAGAAAAATAGCTCATATGGATCATGCGCAGTTTAAGAACATTAATTAAATGGAAATTCTTTCCTAAGCTGTTTATTTACGATTTCTAATGCATCAAGAATTTCCGTTTGACAAAACTCTGTTTGGAAAATAATATTTATTTTTTGAATCTTTGCGTAATAGTAAACAGCTTTAATAATCCCTTCTTCATCATATCTAAAATCGTTTGCACCCACACAAGTACTTTTTAAAGGTTCTGCAACATCATCACACTCAATCACGTCCTCTAAAACTGGTATCATTACAAAATCGGATTGTTTGATTTGATCAAATAGGTTAATTGACGCCCATACCCCATAAAAATTGTTTTCTAATGCCAACTTCCTCAATTCCCCCATAGGAACAAACTTAAGATGCTTTTCAAATCTTCTAAAGTCTCCAAATTGGATCGTATTTATTAATTTGCCACAGTCAACCGTTAAATTATCAGGCGCAACCTTTAGGTGCATACAAATATCTGAAAGACGACTTAATAAGGAGGGATAAAAAGACAAGTTGGTTTTACAAAATGCTCTTTTATCCAGATTTTTTTTTACAACATCAATGTCTGATCGATTGATCCTTGAATAAATAACTTTTCTTTGTAAAGAGTTTGTATCAAGCCAAATCGCTTCATAGCTAATCCGTTTCACACAATATTCTGACAGTAACTCATTAAACATATCAAAAAAGACTTCTGTTACTTTAAGGTATGGCTGACAAATAGGATTAAAAAAACTACATGTTTTTGAAAGAGCATAAAAGCTTTTTACATGTAAATAAGATGTGATTTGAGGCCAAATGTCGTTAGGAAAACAAGAAGAGATGTGTACCATTGGTTGCATAAAGCACCTTAAAGTTGTCGTTTTTGAACATTTATGACATTTTTTGCATTAATTTAAAAGCTTTTAAAAATGAAATTCTTTTTCGTATGTAAAAAAATCAACATTGACGCCGGGTGAAAAAACAACATGGCTTGCTGGCTCTTTTGGTGTTTGCAAATGATTTAACTGAAATTATACTCACTTTAATAGGTCAAAACTTTGGACATGTAATTTTTAGCTTGGGGCGAAGAGGGATTGTCAAAAACTTCTTCGCTCGTTCCATTTTCGAGGACATGTCCCTCTGAAATAAACAGGATCCTATCTGCAATGCGTTTTGCAAACTGCAACTGATGCGTCACCAAGATTAAATCCCTTTTTTCATTTTTCAATTCTAAAATGAGATCCAGCACTTCTGATGTCATTAAAGGATCTAAGGCAGAAGTTGGTTCATCAAGCAAAAGTAGAGTGGGCTGTATGGCTATTGCTCTTATGAGAGCTACACGCTGCACTTGACCGCCAGATAGTGCATACGGTTTTTTATCTGCATGCTTGTCTAAGTCAAATTGCTTTAAAAGCTTTAGGCTTGTAGCTATTGCCTCCTCTTTTGACTTACCCTGCACATGCTGCAAAGGCAAAACGATATTTTCCAAAGCTGTCAAATGGGGAAATAAATTCCACGATTGAAACACAACGCCAATTTTTCTTCTATATTCAATAAGTTTCTTTTCTTCATAAAGGATTTTTTGGTTATCTACAGCAATCGAGCCTGAATCTGGAATATGAAGCCCTGCAATTAATTTAAGCAATGTGGACTTGCCGCCACCAGAGGGTCCGATCAAAACAAGCGTCTTCGTATCTTTTACAAACAAATAATCAATGTCAATGGATTGCTGCTTTCCGAAATATTTTTTTAAGTTTTCTATTTCAAGATTCATATTTGAACCTTCTTTCCAAGCTTTTACTAATGAGCGAAACTGGCAGCGTGAGCATAAGATAGGCAATTCCTAGCGGTAAATAGACTTCTAGCGTTGTATAGGTCGCGCTATTTATTTGTTGCGCGCTGTTTGTGAGTTCATTGATTCCGATGATCGATAAAAGTGAGGAGTCTTTGATGATGGAAGCAAATTGTCCTGCAAGCGTTGGGAGCACTTGACGAAACGCTTGAGGAAAAATGACAAATCGATACGCCTGAAACTTTGATAGTCCTATCGCTTTTGCGGATTCAATTTGTGTCGCGCTCACAAATTCAATGCCGCTTCGGATCATTTCTGCGATGTAAGCTCCGCTAAAAATCGAAAGAATAATAATTCCTGCAACATAACGATTTTCAAGCCCTATGCTGTGGGCTACGATATAGTAGAAAAAAAGAATTTGAACGAGCAAGGGCGTTCCTCTTACTATCTCCACATAAATTCTTGATAGATTTGTCAAAAGGGGGATTTTTGATTGGGAACAAAGAGCCACAACCAAACCTATCAAAGAACTTAAAATAAGACTAGCTATTGATACCCCTATTGTGACTAAGAGACCCTGTAAAAAAAGATCCCTATAGTTCCATACTGCACTCCAATCAGCTTTTTTATTAAAAAAAGCAAGGAAAAAATAAATGAAGGCTATCAGGATCAAAGTTTGAACGAAAAAAGATATTTTCTTAAAATACAAAAGACACTCCCATCTCTTTAAAAGCTTGGCTTTGTTCGGACAAATATTTATTACTCACCGCATCAAAACCCCCTTTTTCACGAAAGCTTTTGATGAATGCGTTGGTCTTTACAAGTAGCTCCACATTGCCCTTTTGGATACCAAAACCCCAGTATTCTTTTTGAAATGCATTTAAATTAGCTTTTGTGGTTGTCTCATTTTTTTTCCAATTCGTATACACAGAGAGCTGATCATAAATAAATGCATTTGCTTTTCCTTGAACAACCTCTAAAACGCACATCGCTTCCTTGTCCAAGACTCTGACAGTCGCTTCCTTTAGATGTTGTTTTGCATAAAGCTCTCCGCTTGTTCCGGATTTTACGACAATGACAACTCCCTTAATATTAGCTTCACTGATATCTTTTAGTTCAGACTGAATATTAATGAGTAAACAAAGGCCGGTCGCTGCATAGGCTTCGGAAAAATCAATCGCTTTTTTTCGCTTTTCTGTAATTGTTAGGGAAGAAATAATCAAATCAATGGTTTCATTTTTAAGTGAAGGGATTAAGCCTGCAAAAGAGATGTTCTCAATCTTAACTTCACGCTCTAAATATTCTCCTAAAGCTTTTGCTATATCGACGCTGATACCGCATGGAGCCCCATCGCTACATACCATTTCAAATGGAGGATAGGAAAGCTCCATGCCTACTTTAAGATAAGGGGATGCAAACAAAGAAAAGGTGTGGAAAATAAGGATAAGACTGAACTTTTTCATGAATTTGATTTATATAATAATTAAATCAAAAAGAGAATCACTTTTTTAACGATAAATAAAAAGCCTTAAAAACAAACATTCCTGTTTATTTTTAAGGCTGGAAAAAAAAATTATTGTTTTACTGTAATCGTAGCAATTTTGCCATTGACATAAACAGACTGGGGAACAAAATTTTGAGATGTTGAACTCACAACCATCCCAACATTGACGCTATTTATCCCTTTTGGAGATAGCGACTGCCAACTTTCTTTGACAGTTCCCTGGATTTTACCGCCTTGGATAGAATCCAAAGTGACATTCCAATAACTCTGCACTTTTTTATAATTCTCATTAAAAAGCATAATTTTCCAAGGAGTGGCGACCGCACTTGTGCCATTATTTTTAACATAAAGATTAATCGAATTTAGGTAGATACCGGACGTTGGATCTTCTTGCCAACTAGCCCCTGCCTGAAACTCTACTGTAAAATCCCCGGTTGTTGGGGGTGGATTGACAATAGGAGTTCCTACATAACTTATTTGCACTGGTGTTGAAACACCATCTGTTATTGTAATGTCTTCAGGCTTTGCTGTAAATTGATAGGCGGAAGTGGCTAAAGATGGCGCTTCCACTCTATAATTTCCGACCGGTAAGGTATTACAGATCGTCACGTTAAAATCAGTTAAGGCAAAAGTTTTGCTTCCAACTGATATTGCTTTTAAATCGCTTTTTGATAATCCATTAACGGGCGCAACCATCAAGCATAAAGTGCCTGTTTTTGCAGGAACTACAGACTTTAAATACCAGGGCTTAAGTCCAAGTGTTACCAAATAATCAATTTTCTTCCATTGAATATCGAGCCAATTATCTCCAACAAGACCTCCTGTATCGCTGCTATTTGGATTCCATGACCAATAAAACCAATTGCCGATTGGCTGATGATTCTGATCTGCTGCATCGCTTGTGTTATTTAGGTATTTAGCAATATCTTGCATCGACTGGATATCTTGGGTGGTTTCAAAACGCGATCCAAACTCCCCTATAGCTACAGGAAATTTTTTACAAGTGGTTTTGCAATACCCGGTTTTTGTCAAATAACCAAAAGACTCATTGAGTCTTGCATAAAGTCCGCTTCCTGTATAATCAGAATTAGCACCTGTAACACTTGGTGGATAGACGTGCGGTGAGATAACAACCTGGTTTACATAGGGCTTTGTAAGAAGCGTATCGAAGAAGGATTTTGGATTGCTGATGTTTTGAGAAACAGAAAATCCATCCCCCCAATTAGCTCCAATGTCTCCTTGAGCAGTTCCTTCAACAAAAAATAACACTTCCGGGTTTACTGGATAAACAGCATCCATCACAGAAATGTACAAATCTTTTAAAGCGGGTAAATTACCGGAAGCTTCCCAACGTATGTTAAATTGGTCAGGCTCGTTTAAGATATCCACCATTAACATGGATTTGGAAACCGGATCTTTAGAAATTTTTGAGACAAGGTCTGTCCATTTTTGGACCCATTGCTGCTTGTTTTCTATAACGGTGGTGTCTTCACTATGGTTGTCTATAAGGACATAAAAACCGTTTTTTGCAAAAAAGTTAACGGTCCATAAAAAACGATTCAAGGTGTTATCATTTGGAAAATAGTCATCGCATTGGTCAACTGTCCGAGGAGGTGGTGCAAGCATGGGGGGTATGGTCCCGGTTGTTGCAACAGATGGATTTGTGACGCTAAGCTGTATTGCAGCAATTGTTGGAAGCTTGCAATACTTGTTTAAGTTTTGAGGCTGTAGGTTAAAATCTTTAAAACTAAAGGGAAGGCGTACTGCATTGAAGCCCAAAAGCTGCATGCGGTAGACAATTGTAGCAAAATCTGAAGCTATCGGACCAGACCCGCTCCAGAGTCCATCTACCATTGTCGCTTGGTTATTAAACCCAAACCAGTTAACCCCTTTTAGCAGAATCTCCTGTCCTGCCGCATTAATGATGCGATCTTCTTTAGTCGTCATGGCACATAGTTGCATTTGCAAAAATGCCATGAAAATGAAACAACAAAATACGTTTTTTAATTTTACCATCAAGATTTACTCCTTATCTAAGTTTGCAAAATTGCATAACGCACATTATACAAATTAAATTTGAAATAGCAACCTTGATGCCTTTTTTTTTTTACAATTAGCTCCAAAAGTTAGGTTGAACAAATTGTGTTTTTTTAGCTAAATCATTGCAAAAATTTGAGCTGACAATTTTTTCGAATTTTGTTAGAATGTTTTCAAGATCTTGCATCTTAATTCTCCATCATGCTTTTAGTAGGGTTGTGATGGAGAATGTTTTATATTTTTTTCTAAAAAAAGTCTACAAAATTCTAATTTTAAACAACTTAATCTCTTAGCTTAATGCATATGTGGTTGTCGCCGCAGGTATCGCGAAGTGATTCAATATAGATAGCCGGTGGTTGTCGCCGCAGGTATCGCGAAGTGATTCAATATAGATAGCGGTGGTTG
>JBEPVN010000034.1:0-22096 GCA_041691015.1 Parachlamydiaceae bacterium
TAACCCTAAATACTTATACCGTAAGGGTTAAAAAAAACCTGTCATACTGTCAAGCTAGGACCCCTATATTTATTAGCTTGATGCGTATGCGAGAGCGCATATGCATTAAGCTAAGATTTGTAGCGTAGGCTTTCGCCGCATTCGCGGCATGGAATTATGCGAAAAATTTTTTAAAATGTCCGAACTATAGAGGTTCGACTGGAACTGTCTCGCTTTTAAGTTAAAAAAAGCTTGCGCCGTGTTTTGCTGCCTCGTGCTTAAAGATATTTTACATTGTGGGGAATGAAAAATTATGATAAGCTTTTCTCATATCAATTAAAATTTTACAAAAAAGTTATCATGCTAGAGTCCTTCTTTTCAAATCTTGAGATTTTTGATGATTATCTCTGGGGTTATCTCGGATTTCCCTCCATCATCATCATCGGTATTATACTATCCATCCAATCAAGATTTGTTCAGATCCGAAAGTTCCCCCATATCGTAATGACGTTTATAGGGTTTTTACTCTACCGTAATAAAGACGCCCAAGGCATCCATCCCCTAAAAGCTTTTTTTGCTTGTGTTGGGGGCTGTGTCGGCCTTGGCAATGTTGTCGGGATTTGTACTGCCGTTCAAATTGGGGGTCCGGGAGCTCTTTTTTGGATTTGGATCACTGCCATCTTGGGCATGATAGTCAAATATTCAGAAGTTTATCTTGGGATCAAATATCGTGAAAAAAATAACGAGGGTGGCTACAATGGCGGCCCCATGTATTATTTGACGCGCGTTTTCAAAAAAAAATGGGTACCTAATTTTGCGTGTCTTCTTTTATGCGTCTATGGCGTTGAAGTTTATCAGTTCCGCATCATCTCAAACAGCCTGACCGAGAATTTAGGAATCAGCGAATACATCGTTGTTGCAACGCTCTTTATCTTTATATTTCTCTCTTGTTTGGGTGGGATCAAAAGAGTCGGCACAATCTCAAGCTTAATGATCCCTATTTTTGTTGTGATCTATGTCGGAATGGGCTTTTTTATTTTGCTTCAAAATTTCCATTTGCTACCCGGCGTTTTTAAACTTGTATTTACATCTGCTTTTACAGGGCATTCAGCAGCTGGCGGTTTTGTCGGAAGCGCTATCCTGCTTACTATTTCCCAAGGCATAAGAAGAGGCTGCTATACAGGTGACATCGGGATTGGCTATGCTTCTGTGATACACAGCGAAAGCTCCGTTCAAAGCGCAAAATCACAAGCATCCCTTGTCATTTTTGATATCTTTTTAGATACGATCGTTGTATGTTCGACAAGTCTTCTAATTATATTGGTAACTGATATTTGGAAAGAGCCAATGGATCCTGGTTTCATGGTGCAAACAGCGCTATCGCGCTATTTTCCCTACATGGAAGTCTTTATGCCGTTTTTTGTATTCTTGGTGGGAACATCAACGATTAATGCCTATTTTTGCGTCGGACTAAAATGCGCTGAATTTCTTATGCCAAAATTCGGACGCAAAATCTATTATATCTATGCTTTAACAAGCTTATTTACATTTTCGCTCATGGATTCTGCTTCTGCACAAATCTTTATGTCCACAATTGGCGGAACACTTTTACTTATCAATCTCTATGGAATTTTTAAACTCCAAGGAGAAATCGAGTACAACATCGGCGAAAAAGAAGAGATGGAACTTATTACAAATTCCTAATGTCTCATATGGGCCATTGCGCGTGTAAAAGGATTTTGTTCACTCACAACTTTTTCCATCTCTGTTGTAAGAAAATTAAGTTTTTCTTCTATCTCTTCTAAAAGAGAACCAGCGTTAGTAAGCTCTTTATCACTACCCTGATAATATCTTCCATCTTCCTGAAGCTTTGTTTTTGCTTTTGCAACTTGAGACTTTAATTGATCCAGTGACATTTCAGTATATTTTATACCTTTATCGTGTTTAGTGCCTACATCAAGCACGCGAGAGCCTAAAAAACTGACTTTTACCGCTACGTTAGCCCCGTCAAGTTTTTCATGAAGCTTTTGAATATTTGTATAAACAGTTAAATCTTTATTAAATTTTGAAATTTTGGAATTGTCATGTTTAAAAATATTCATTAAACCTTTGACTACTAAACCACTTGATACAACGACAGCTCCCAAGACGGCAAGCCCTGCCATTTTTGTTTTAGTCGCATGACTTGGTGCCATTTTATTCATAAAGCGACTAAATTCGCGTTTATATCCATTCATAATCGCAAAACCTTGAGGCTTTCCAACGTGGGTGTGATGGTGATGATGGTGGTGCTTGCCACACATTTTAAAATGACCGTAGTGATGACCATTATCATGACCTCTTAGTAAATTTTGATGCATTTTTCGTATTGGCATAAAAAACTCCTAATTAGGATTAATATTACAATAAATACTATTATACAACATAGTTACATTTTTATTACAATTTATATTAATAATTTACACTAATATTTAAATATACTTTTATAAGTGCTCATATTAGAAGCGATTTTACATAGATAGCCGGTCGTGACAACCCTTAGCATTACTTGATTTTTTTAAGTTGCTGCTACCGCATACGCATCAAGTTAAAAAAACTCCAACTTATTTCGGGATCCCAAGTCTTAAGTCTCTAAAAAACGACGCCCTTGTAAACGAGAGCTTTTTCAGGGTCCAGCGTGACAAGCTGTCCTTCCTTTAGATTGCGATAGGCAGCATCTGCACGGATAATTGCCGGCTTGTCAAGAGTTCTTGCAATTTCAAGTACATATTGTTCAGAAATTGAATCATCGATATGATTTTGTAAAATAATACCTGCTGCTTCTTTAATTAAAGGCAAATAGGAGTCATCACACTGAGTCAGCACAATTAAGTTATCTTTTACAAAATAGGGCCGAATCAGTTCCGGATTAAAGACCAAAATGACATTTCCGTGTACTTTTTGACCATATCCCGTAAATCCGCGAACAAGGACATCCCCGATATTTTCAACGATCATCATATTTGTTGTTCTTGGCACTCCAAAAGGCGTTCCTGCGGTAACGATAACCAAGTCGCCATAGCTCACTATTTTCTTATCCAAACCAAAAGCGCTGATCTTTAAAAATGCCTCATCAACTGTCTCTGATTTATCGCTTAAAAACGGTATTACTCCCCAGTTAAGCGCCATTTGATGGTAGCATTTTTCATAATGAGTCATCGCGATAATCGGCATTTCAGGCCTAAGCCTAGATAGTAGTCTTGCAGTAGAGCCGCTACTTGTAAAAGCAAAGATGGCTTGAGCTTTTGAGCTATAGGCTGTTTTGACTGCTGCTAAAGTTAGAGCAGATGGCACATCGTGATAAACTAAAGGAGCATGCAAATTAAAAAATGTGCGATAATTAAAGTCTTTTTCAGCTTCTTTAACAATGCTTATCATAACGCGCACTGTCTCGAGCGGATATTTTCCGATGGCCGTCTCGCCAGAGAGCATAATGGCAGATGTGCTATCATAAATTGCGTTCGCAACATCGGAGGCTTCAGCTCTTGTAGGCCTTGGGTTATGAATCATAGATTCAAGCATCTGGGTAGCAGTGATGGAAGGCTTGCCAACAAGATAACTTTTGCGGATCATCATTTTTTGGAGCGGGGGCACCTCTGCAAGTGGTATTTCAACTCCAAGATCACCTCTTGCAATCATAATCCCATCTGCTACTTGAACGATGCTATCAAAATTATGAACGCCTTCACTGTTTTCAATCTTGGCTAAAACAAGAATGTCGCTTTTTTTCTCATCTTTTAAAAGTCGTTTAATTTCGAGCACATGCTCTGCGCTTCTTACAAAAGAAGCTGCGATCATATCCACATTGTGAAGGCATCCAAAACGGATATCGTCGATATCTTTTTCTGTAACTGCCGGCAAATTCAAATTTACATTCGGGATGTTCACACCCTTACCGGTCTTGATTTTACCGCCATTATCTATCTCTACAAGCACTCCATTTTCAGACAATTCCACCACATGGGAAGAAATGTACCCATCATCGAACAATACTTTTGCCCCAAGTGAAAGACAGTCTAAAACGCTTCCTGGAAGGATTGAAACTTTTTTTTCATCTCCGACGACCGCATCTCTTACTAATAACCAGCGATCGTTGACCTCCAGTGTCATTTCTCCGTCTTTAATGCTTCCAATCCTAATTTCTGGACCCTTGGTGTCCAACATAATCGCTAAAGGCTTGCCCGTTTTCGTCCTTGCTTCTTTTAAGTAATTGATAACGGTTTCATGCTCAACTTTTGTCCCATGGCTAAAATTAAGCCTTGCGACATTCATACCTGCCTCGATGAGTTCGATGATTTTTTCGAGACTGTTGACGGAAGGTCCCATTGTGCAGACAATTTTGGTGCGTGTATCCATAGGGTAAAAAACTCCTTAAAAAGATCATCTTATCAAAAAAATCCTGACTTCACAAGGGACAAATGAAGGACCTTGCAGACCTTTAAAGCTTTAAGAACAAAAAACACTAAAATTAAGAAATAACCAAACTTGACAATTAATTAAAATAATGAATATAAAGAGCTTATATATAAATACTTATTTAAAAGGAGCTTCCTATGAAGTGTAATCCAACCCTTATGCTACTTTGCGCTATGTGTTCGCTATTAATACTTGCTCCCTTAAAGTCAGAAATAGAGGAAGTTAAAATCACGTGGAGGGCTGCTGAATGTCCGCCTGGGTGTGCGAGCCTGCTTGCAACAGAATTTGGGAAAATCTATGGGGTTGCAGAAGTTAACATCAATCAGCCGGCAGGAGAAGCTGTTTTAAAATGGAAGCCGAAAGTGCCTTTTTCATTTGCTCCGATCAATACTGCAATGCGTATGATAGGCCCAAGATTCCATAACCTCCGCGTTAAGGTCAGAGGCAAAATCCACCAAAACATGAATATCACAAAAATTGTTTCAGAAGGCGACGGAACAGAATTTTATTTATTAAATCCAGTAACACCGGTTGCAGGAGAATATGTCGAAATACATAGTCCTTTTAATCGTCAACTAACGCCAGATACCCTAAAAAAACTCCTGAATGCTGAAAGTAAAAAACAAATGACAGTCATAGAAGGGCCTTTATTTGAACCTTTCAGATCCCCTCCATTGCAACTTGTGATCGAAAACTTACAATTTGAGGAAGATGCAAAAAAATAGATCATAGATAGATCAAAAATAGATCAAAAGAAGTTTTAAATTTCAAATAAGCCAAGGATGGTGAATATGAAAATTGATACCTTTGAAATTCCAACTGCAAAACTTTTGATACAGCTTTACGATGAAGAGGGCGTAAAAATAAATGAAGAGCAAAATAAAAAAATTGTACGACTCTCTAAAGTCCCCTTAAACGAATCTGGTTTAACACCCTTAAGACCTCTTTCCGTATCCCTTGCAAGTCCAAAAGAATCCTATTGGGACCAATTTAAAGAAATGCCGGACACTCCCTTAAAAGAGCAGATCCAAGATGTTTTGCTTTTGCATCAATTAAAAAAGTCAGGCTCTGTACAGGACAAAATCCTCCCCTTTTGTTTTTCCCTTATAAAAAACAATCCGGCTCGTTTGCATAGGCACTCTGGCGATATTCATAAGATTTTGAGCAATAGCCATAAAAGAAGTTCTGTCATGTTAAACCATGAGATGTTAAACGAAGCGCTTGAAAATAACAGTTATCTTACCATTTCGGAGCTGAGAACAACCCTTGGCAAGCTTATTTATCTTATCAATCACGATATGGATAAAATAAATCATCTGCTCGAAAATAAAACACAAGAGGAACAAATTAATGAAATCGAGATCCAATTTGAATACGAGCTAAATAAAATCCAAAAAAACCTGATCAAGTTCAAACAAAAACATAAAAAC
Organism: Parachlamydiaceae bacterium; assembly: GCA_041691015.1. Lineage (GTDB taxonomy): Bacteria > Chlamydiota > Chlamydiia > Chlamydiales > Parachlamydiaceae > JBBSJT01. The sequence goes on from JBEPVN010000034.1 coordinate 5,865, forward strand.
GGACTTTTGCAAGACTCTAAAAAAGCAATGAGTGTCCGTCTTGCAGTAGAACTTGCAAAAGCTCTTATCAGTGATTCAGGATTTATGAACATGGGCATTATCGAACCATTGATGGTTCATTTTTTAACACCAAAAAGAAAATACACCTATGAAAAAAACATCGCTTACACCTTAAACTTTTTAAAAAGGTCTACTCTTCTAAGACAAAAAATCCAGCTCATTCCAAGTCCATTTTTGCAAAACTCCCCGTCCAATGATTTGATAAGGATTACACTTGGTCTAAGATCAAATTGTTTAACAACAGCTGTGGATGCAAAAAAAACAGCGTTAGCTGCACTTTTATCCCATATGCGTCAAAGCCCTGCAAGCTCCTGCTTTGCCTCCTATCTCGCAATTGAAATGCTTTCAAAGAAACCGGACAAATGCTTGAACGATTTTTGCGAACTTTTACACAAAAATAAGATTTGTCGCATTGTAGATGGAGAAGAAAAAGAATTTTCATTCCTTATGAGAACAGGAAAGGAATCCACCAGTCAAAAAATCAAATTGGATCGGGAAGGAAAAATTTATGGTGATAATTCTGTTGCATGCTACATCTGGAAGGCTCCCGGCATTAAATCAGCCTGCAAATCAATCGGGATTGAAAATCCAAAAAAAACCTTATTAAGCATTTCTGCAGACTTAAATGATATTCCACAAACTGAATTTTCACTCATTTCCATTTCAAAAATTTTAAAAATTTTAAGCTTAAAAGCAAAAGGGGATTTTTTGTACAACTTTAACTGTGCAAAATTGAGTTTTGAAAGTCATCTGCATAATCCCCTTTTGCGTATTTGGGAAAACGTGATTGCTTCGATGGCAGAGGGATGCGCTCATAGCAAAATCACAGAACAACTCCTACACGCAATCACTCTAAGCATTGGTAAAATGTGCGGAAACGACCTTATATTCAAGCGTAATTTTCTAAAACGTATTCAGCTGCATCTTGTTAAAACCATTCATTATGCCTACGATACGGATATGAAAGCTCAAAAGATCTCTTTGGATGGCAGATCTGAAAGAGGAGCTTTCATTCTGTATAATCGCTCCAATTCAATGAACCCCTCTGACTTTGAAATCATACAAAACAGCGAAGATTTCAAAAAATTAATTTTGTTAGTTCTACGCAAAAGTTTTATAGGTCTTCAGGAAAAAGAAACTGTTTTAAAAGAACTTAAGGACTATATTAATAGCGATAAATTCATCGTTGAATGTCTGCAATTTTACCATATAGAAAATAGTGGATTGAGTGAAAACGAGCTCCTAGATGAAATTAAAACCATTCCTCATACTCCATGGTGCGATAAGACAGGTAACAACTCCCATGAGGTCTTACGTATTTATTCAGACAGGGTAAACTACGAGCCTTGGCTTACATTAACCCCTAAAAACCCCCGTAAGCTATTCATGCAACTTATTGAGCTTGGTCGAAAACTTAACGAGAAACATAGACAGCATTTTCTTGAAAATCCGCAAACACGTTCACCACTCATCATCAAAAGCGTTCATGCGTGTTCCATGATGTTTGCAGATAAAAGCTTTATGCGTGCCATTGATTCAAAATTAAACCCCTCTCTTTGGATTTTAGAAAACATGATTAATCCTTGTAAATCTATTTCGGAAACAAAAATAACACAAGAAGAGAAAGACAAATTGCTTTTTCTTGTTTCAAGCCAGATTATTTTAAAAGATGACTTGAACAAATTCCGAGATAAAATAGCATCGCTTCCTGCCGATTTGACATTATCAACATTTAGAAATGACATTATTTTGATCATAAAGGAAATACACAACTCAAACTATAATATTAAAACTATCAGTAAAACAATCGATTTTTTCATTTTTAACTCTCTATTATCTAAAAAAAAACAGAGTATTATAAAATCATCCATTATACATTTTGCAGATACGAATTGGAATGTAGGTATTCATGATGTGCATTTTTGCTTTATTTATAACCCCGGAAGCGCCTCGGTTGAAATGTGGGAAGTGCATGAAAATGGTAAGGGATTATACCCTGTTTGCCAAGAGGATTGGATCATCAAGCAAACTTGGCATATTTATAGCCCTTAATATTAAAAACAATTATTTAATTTATTAAAATAGTTCTGTTGTTATATAATAAATCTTATATAAAATACTAAACTTAAAAGTATTAATATAAAGGTATTATTATGTTTTTATCATCAAGAACTGATTATAATAAAAGTCAATTTACCCATACAGTAAACAATAAAAATGAATTTCTCGTTGAAAGTACTCGGGGCAGCTATAATAAAAAATACGAAGTTATAAAATTAAATTTTCTCGGAACTGTTTTTGCAAAGATTGCCGATTCCTTCTCTGCAAAAGAACGTTTTGTTAATTGGGCATCAAACTCAAAAATCATCAGCGCCGATAAAATTAATGCAGCAATGGAAGATGCGTTGAAACCAAAACCTATACCTTCACATGTACCAAAACAGCAAGCTGAAGATTTACAAAATAAAACAATGATCCTGCAGAAATTAAAAGATCCTAACTGTTCTGATTTGGAGCTCTATCAATTTATGAAAAATATGGTTACGGGTTACAAAGGTACTAAAATAATAAATGACACCCTCGGCGATAAAGAGACCTTAAGAGAAATATTTAAGAACGAAAAAAATAAAGATATTTATGTCTTTTTACAGGAACAAGCCATTATCGAAGAAAAAGATCAATGGGAAGCCGGCAAAAAAAACGGCCAATTAGATCCTATTTTCCATAAAGATAAACTTCAAAAATTAAATAAAAGTATGCTCCCAAGGGAACTCTACAAGTTTGTTATGGCAGCAAAAATCTCTCCTGAGGAAATTAAAGACTTGGGGGTAACTTCCTTTGGTGCCTGTAGAAATGTAGATTCATTTTTTGAAAGATACAAAACACCTACTATTAAATAGAGATTTATATTTTCAATTATAAATAAACACTGAGGTGAACAATGCCCACTATTAGCGACTTCAATAAGGACCCCTCAAGTTATACTTTATATATTGAAAAAGATGCAAAAGGCAAAGAAGCCATCAAAGCTGCAAAAAAAGGGATTGTAACGTGGGTTTATGCGAATTTGATAAACCCGAAAGATTATGAAATTGAAAAAATCATTTTTAAATTAAGCGCTCAATATGTTGAAAAAAATCCTGAATTAGCTAACAACCTTTAGATGGTTTTTTAAAAATTAGCTTATTTTTAAGTTTCCAATAAAAGAATATTTTGGCATAATCTTATTTTTATCTATATAACTTATCCTAAGTATTTTACACCATATGAACCAACGCCAGATCATTCTTAAAAAAGTCAATGTCCATAACTTGAAATCCGTTGATTTGACGATCAATAAAAACGAGCTCATTGTTTTTACAGGCGTTTCAGGTTCCGGAAAATCTTCCTTGGCATTTGATACATTGTATGTCGAGGGTCAAAGACGCTACGTCGAGTCCCTCTCTACTTTTGCAAGAAGGCAGCTTGGAGAAATGTCCAAACCGGATATCGAACATGCCTCCGGGATTACGCCAACTATTTCCATCGAGCAAAAGACAGCCGGCAAAAATCCTCGCTCCACTGTCGGCACAATGACCGAAATTTATGATTATTTAAGAGTGCTCTATGCGCGTGTTGCAACTCCTCACTGTCCTGTAAGTGGAGAGGCAGTTTTGCCGCAAAGTCGCGATAAGATCATCAAAACGATCCAAAATGGGATGTTGAAGCAAAAGCTCATCCTTTTAGCCCCCTATGCCAAAGGAAAAAAAGCAGAATTCAAAGAAGACTTCCAAGATCTGCTTAGAAAAGGCTTTATGCGGGCAAGAGTCGATAACAAAATGATCAATCTAAACGATGAGATCACATTGGATGGCAATGTAGCCCACGATGTCGATATCGTGATAGATAGATTATCTGTAGAACCTGAAAATTTTTCACGTATCGCAGAATCTGTTACTATCGCTTTGAATTTTGGTAATGGCGTACTAATTGCTTTAGACACCGCAACAAATGAAGAGACTCTTTTTTCAACGCATGCTTTTTCGCCAAAATCAGGCCTTTATTACTCCTCCTTAGAGCCTCAGGACTTTTCTTTTAATAGCCCGTTTGGGATGTGTCCTACATGTTCTGGTCTTGGAATCTCTTCTGAATTTGATTTGGAGAAAATCATAGATGAAAATTTAAGCATATCAGACGATTGCTGCAGTGTTGCAAGCTCTTATGAAACCGTTAAATTCGGCAATATCTACGACAATTTAGCGGCCATTTATAAATTCAGCGTAAAAACTTCCTGGAAGAAGCTAAGTGCCTCTGCAAAAAAAGTATTTTTGTATGGAACTGACAAAAAATGGACAAAAATGCATTTTGTCCATCCGGAAACAGGAGCTACTTGGGTCGACCATATTCAGTGGAGAGGCGTTCTTTACGAGGCAAAATTTAAGCTATCAGAAGCTAAAAGCGATGCCTACCGCAACAAAATGAAAAAATTGATGAGCGAGCAAATATGCCCTGCCTGTCATGGAGAAAAATTAAAGCCCTATCCCGCTGCTGCAACAATTAACGGCAAACGCATCGCAGAATTAACCGCCATGACTGCATCTAACTGTTTAAAATTTTTCAAAGCATTGAAATTAAGCTCAAATGATCTCCTCATCGCAGACGAGCTTTTAAAAGAAATTACGATGAGGCTTGAGTTTCTGATCGAAGTCGGCTTGCATTATTTAACATTGGATAGAACAGCCCCTACACTATCTGGCGGAGAAGCGCAAAGGGTTCGCCTTGCATCACAAATTGGTTGCGGACTTGTCGGCATCACCTATATTTTAGATGAACCCTCTATTGGCTTGCACCCAAGGGACAACAAAAAACTCATCAAAACATTAAAGCAGCTTCGCGATATCGGAAACACTGTTATCGTCGTTGAACACGATGAAGAAACGATTTTGGAAGCAGATACTGTAGTCGATGTGGGTCCTGGACCTGGCACAAGAGGCGGAAAAATTGTTGTCAACGGAACAGTTACCGATCTTTTGAACAACGCAGAATCTTTTACAGGAAGATATTTATCCGGCAAACTGACGATTCCCATCCCAAAAAAACGAAAAAAACCCTCTAAGGAAGCAATTGAAATCAAGGGAGCGACACATCATAACTTAAAAAATGTCAATGTCAAATTTCCTTTGGGAGTTTTTACGGCAGTGACGGGAGTTTCAGGTTCTGGTAAGTCCTCCCTTGTCATAGACATCCTCTACCCTGCCCTTTCCAATTCCTTACACCATGGAGAACATACCGTAGGGGCTCATAAAGAAATCAAAGGGATTGAATATATCGATAAGGTGATCGCAATCGATCAATCCCCAATAGGAAGAAACCCAAGGTCCAATCCGTCCACCTACATTAAATTATTTGATGAGATCAGAGATCTTTTCAGCGAGCTTCCTGAAAGTAAAAGTAGAGGCTATAAACCGGGACGCTTTAGCTTTAATGTAAAGGAAGGGTCTTGCCCTGAATGCGAAGGCATGGGAATGATTAAGATCGATATGGATTTTATGGAAGATGCTTTTGTTCCGTGTCCTCTTTGTGAACAAAAACGCTTCGACCACGAAACCCTTACTGTTTTTTACAAAGGAAAAAATATTTACGATATCCTTGAAATGGAAGTTCACGAAGCGCTTGAATTTTTTAACAACATACCCTCCATCAAGAAAAAATTAGAAATGCTCCAGAAAGTGGGTCTTGACTATATCAAGCTTGGACAATTTTCAACGACGCTCTCTGGCGGTGAAGCACAAAGGGTCAAGCTCGCAAAAGAATTATGCCGTCCATCGACCGGAAAAACAGTATATATATTAGATGAGCCGACAACGGGGCTGCACTTTCACGATATCAAGCATTTGCTTGTCGTTTTACATGAACTTGTCGATCGCGGCAACACCGTGATTGTGATTGAACACAACATGGATGTCGTTAAAACTGCCGATTGGATCATTGATATCGGTCCAGATGGCGGAGCCTATGGCGGAGAGGTTGTAGCTATCGGAAAGCCAGAAGAGATAGCAAAATCAGACTCCCCAACTGGTGAATATCTCAAAAAAGCGCTTTATCCCGCAAAAATAAATAAAACAGAAAAAATTCATACTGAACCGCTTGCAGAAATAAACGAAATCACAATAAAAGGCGCAGAGCAAAATAACTTGAAAAACATCGATGCTGTAATCCCAAGAAACAAAATCACAGTTTGCACAGGACCGTCCGGCTCTGGCAAGACATCTTTTGCTTTTGAGACGATCTATGCAGAAGGGCAAAGACGCTACATTGAATCGCTCTCTCCTTACGCAAGGCAATTTGTTTCCCAAATGCCAAAACCAAAAGTGGCTGATGTAAGCGGCCTGTCTCCAGCTGTTGCAATCGAGCAAAAATCGCATGCCGGCAATCCAAGAAGTACTGTCGGAACGATGACAGAAATTTATGACTATTTAAGACTGCTTTTTGCACACCTTGGAATTGCGCATTGTCCAGAAACATTAGAAGTCATTAAAGCCATTTCAAAGAGCCACGTCGTAAAACGTATTTTAACCTATCCTGAAAATGAAAAAATTCAAGTCTTAGCTCCAATAGAAATTAAAAAAAATGAAAGATTCGAAGATGTCATTTCACGTCTTAAAGCTTTAGGATTTGTCAGGATCCGTTTAAACGGTGAATTTTTTGACTTGGATTTACCGGTTGCCTCCTTTAATTTTGATAAAAAACGTAAGAACGAATTCTGCCTTGTCATAGACCGCTTGAAAGTAAACGGCACCATCCAAAACCGCTTGTTTGAAGCTGTAGAAAATGCTTGCTCCTTTGGACAAGGCAAGCTTATCATCATGCGGGAAGAGGGGGATGTTTTCTTTAATTTGTCTTTTGCAGTGGAAAGTACAGGAAAATCCTATCCGGAAATCACTCCCCACACATTTGCCTTTAATGACAAACAAGGAATGTGTTTGGATTGCTTGGGGCTTGGCTACCAATATGGGGCCAATTTGACTCAAAGTGAAGAGATCATGGACCAGTCAATTCTTTCCCTTGTAAAAACGTTATGGAAAGATCATTTCAATTATATCAATAAAAAACTTCTGAATATGTTTTTAGAAGCTGAAGGAATAGATCCCTATACACCATTAAATCTTTTACGAAATGACAAACTCCAGATTTTAATGAATGGATCACCGCCAGATCATGTCTATATCAGTTCTTCTGGTTTTAAATTCAGATGGGCTGGCATTAACGAGGTGTTTCAAAAAGCAGGAAAAGCAGCGCACGGCTATATCAAAGAAATGATTATACCTCTTTTAGATGAGCATGAATGTTCATCTTGTAAAGGAACAAGATTAAATCCCCTAGCTCGCAATGTCACAATAAATGGATTATCAATTGCAGACATTTGCAGGATGCCGCTTGATCAATCCTCTCTTTTTATCGAAAATTTAAAAATTGATTCCGACGACAGTAAATTACTGGATGAAGTCCACACGCAATTAAAAAGACGTTTAAATTTTCTTTGCGAAGTTGGCCTGCAATACATTCAGCTTGAAAGAAGAGCGCCCACCTTAAGCGGCGGTGAAGCGCAAAGAATACGTCTTGCAAAACAGCTTGGCAGCGGTTTAACCGGAGTTCTTTATGTTTTGGATGAGCCTACAATCGGTCTTCACCCAAAAGATAATGCAAGGCTGAACAATGCACTCCAGCAATTAAAAGAGCTTGGCAATACTTTGATTTTGGTAGAGCATGATCCATTGACTATTGCAACTGCAGATTACATACTGGACTTCGGGCCAAAATCGGGAGCTTTAGGCGGTCATATCACGGCGCGCGGCACCTTAAAAGAAATCAAACGCAACAAAAATTCTTTAACCGGCGCTTATTTATCCGGTAAAATCAGCATTCCTATTCATGAAAAACGAACATGTTTTACAAAGGGTGCGATCAAGATCGAAAATGCCGCATTAAACAACTTAAAAAATATCTCGTGCGAAATTCCGATAAGCGCTCTAACTTGCGTGACCGGAGTCTCAGGCTCTGGAAAATCGACATTGATCAATCATATTTTACTGCCAGCTGTTACAAAAGGTCTCTTCAAAGAAGACACCCTCACAATAAGTGGAGCGAAAGTCTCAGGGATTGATCATTTTGAAAAAATCATTTCGATAGACCAAAACCCGATAGGAAGAACTGTGCGCTCTGATGTCGGTACTTATGTGGATCTATTAACCCGCATGCGTGAATTTTTTGTTTCTTTGCCGCAGGCTAAAACAAAAGGGTTAAGCGGCGCTCATTTTAGCTATAATCACCGTAAAGGCATGTGTCCAACGTGCTTTGGTCTTGGCTATAGACGAATCGAGATGCTATTTCTTCCGGAAGTTAAAGTGCAGTGCGAAGATTGCAAAGGCATGAGATTAAATCCTGTCAGCTTGGAAATACGCTACGGCGGTAAAACTTTTGGAGAATGGCTTGATACAACAGTTGATGAAACAAAAGTTGCTTTTCAGAATCATCCGCGCATTGTCCGCATCTTAGACACTTTGATAGCAGTAGGCCTTGGCTATCTAAAGCTTGGACAAGAAACCTCCTCGTTATCTGGGGGTGAGGCGCAGCGGATTAAGCTATCTCGCGAGCTTGCCAAAAGATCCTCCGGCAAGACGCTTTATTTGCTCGATGAACCAACAACTGGCCTTCATAGCGACGATATAGCCAAATTACTTAGCGTGCTGCAAAAGCTTGTCGATAAAGGTAATACTATGGTCATCATCGAACATAACATGGACATCATCAAAAATGCGGACTATATCATTGATTTGGGTCCAGAAGCTGGCAGTAAAGGCGGCAGCATCGTCAAAACAGGCACAGCCGCAGAAATCATGAATTGCAAGAAATCCTATACTGGCAAATACCTCAAAGACTACCTAGCTATCCCTTAAATGAGTGCAAGCTTTTTTTAAAGTATCACCACAAAGTGGTGATACTTTAGCCTCTTTAGCCTCTCTGTTAAAAAAAGCTTGCACCCTTTTAGATTGGTCTTTAAGCTAGGATTCATTTTCTTCTTCTTCTGAGGAGCTATCAGAGCAAAATAGTCCAATATAATCAAACACTTTACAAAGCTTTTGGGGGTCATCAAAGAACAATTTATGCTTTTCCATGTAATGAATATCGATTTCTTTAAACGCTACACTTGCCTTGTTATTCAAATTTAAGACTTTAAACCTGGAAGTACTTAAAGTTTTGTAAGAGCATAAACGACAGGTGGATTCCTTATTTTTTTTCTGAATATCTACTCTTAGGGAATATTCATAGGGTCTTGTAGAAAACCAGATAAATAAGCCTTTGGATAAAATTTCAGAGCTTTTCACAAGCAATTGGACCTCACTTACAAGCGACCACTCGTCAACTTTTTCCTCTTTAAGTGCGTCTTTGTATTTTCTACTTTGAGATACCACTTCAGGAGATATTTCATATCGAACTGCATCATGAACGTTCATAGATTTTCACTCCATTTTTTGATTTTATAGATGAGCTTGCTCAAGCACTTCACAGGCAATTTTAGGATCAATCCTATATTCTCCGGAGGCAGGAGTTGAAAAATAGTCATGTTTTTCAAGGAAATGCAAGGCAAATTGCCCAAATTTGATCTTTTGCCCGTTTTGTATGTTTTCAATAGTGTAAAAGCAGTTTGTTTTTTCAACATAAGTGCAAAATATACACCCTGTACATGTGTCAGAAACATCTTCCTTGATGACCCTAAATATATCATATACGACTTTATTAGATGCTGACTTTAAGATGATATCTTTCAATTGATTAAATAATTGCTTATGGGTTACTCCAAAACTAGTAAGTACAGTGCGATCTTGCATCGCTATTTCTTTTCTTGTTTGAAACGTTTCTAAAAACTCCTCCATCGATTGATTGTAGCCGGGGTGTGTAAAAAGAAACTTTATATCCTCTTGCGATGCTGTAAAAATACTGCCTATCTCCGGTTTAAAATTGAAATCACTATCTGAACTGCTATCTGTACTTTCTTCATCAAGAGATGCGGAATCAATTGTAGCAAGTTCAAATAATTTACAAATTTGTATTGGATCTAAAGAAGTATCATTAAAACTCATTCTATTCTGAACCCAAAAGTCGAAGTAATCGTGTTTTTCAATTAAATGAAGATTCAATTCTACAAAATTTAATTCTTGCTTATTGCATGCGTTCAATAATTTAAAACGGTGCGATGAGAGCTCCTGATGGTCGCATAACCAACATTTTGCAGGATCTCTAATTTTCCATATTTCGATGTAGATGCCGTCTATAATAGTTTCTGACGGAAAATCACCTGTTGATTTTTTAGCTCTATCTAAAAGTGATCTTAACTTTTCTACAAGAGTTACCCCGGTAATTTCCATCATTTTCAACTTGGCAGTGTCAAAAATCGCTGAATCTCTTAAAACCCTGCATTTCTTAAGGAACTTATATTGACTTTGAATATTTTCAAATAAAGGTTTTTGTTCAGGACAATTTTTTTGATAAAGACTAAAAAATTGTTCATCCGTTGTTGTCAAAATGCTTTCTATCTGAAAACTAGTATCCATTATTTATCCTTGCTTTTCGTTATTCTGTTGCTTTAGAAGACTGATTTGTTGTAATTTTTTGTAAACATTTTTGGAAAAAAAGTATATGAAAAAAACAATTCTTTTATTAATTCTATTATTTGCTCATTGTGCAGCAGACATCATCCCGATAGACATTGAATATGCAAAGAGTAAAAAAGAAAGAAGCTTTGGTCTTATGCAGAGATCGGAATTACCAAATAATAGCGGAATGCTTTTTATATACCCTGAAAAAAAATACATTCATATCTGGATGTTCAATTGCCTTATAGACTTATCAGTTGCTTTTTTAGATGAAGATGGGATCATCAGAGAAATGCATAATCTGAAAGCTCATCCGGAACTGATGAAACAATTTTCCTCAATCACAAAGTATGAACAACTTGTAAAATTCGTCAAAACTGAAGCGGTTCCCGTAATTTTTTATGATGAAACCCTTAGTTCTTCATTTAAGGCGTCTTATGCACTTGAAATGAATTATGATTGGTTTTACACTCATTTGGTGACTGTAGGAGATAAACTCGTGTGGAAAAACTTAAAACAGCCCTATATTAAAAAAAAGTAACAACTTTTTAATAAAGCATGTTATGTATGAATTAATATAAGGTGTAGTATATTAGGAGTGTAACATGAGTCAATTGGTTGTATCAAAGAGAAAAGCGGAAGTGATTTCCAATGGTATTTTTTTAGCGTCACTTGGAATATTATTTTGGTCAAACGGCTGGTGGCCGGGCATTCTGCTTGCGATTTGGGCATGCCTTGGAGCTCGACAATACCTGACTGCAAGATATTGGGATTTTGGCATCACATCAGTTATTTTGATTGGTTTATTTATTGTTTCATTTTTTAATATCAGCTGGTCTGTTTTAATTCCTGTTCTATTTATAACAGGTGGTATTTATATCATTTTTCGCGAATATTATATCTCAGAAGATATCTACATCAATGAAAAACCGAAAAAGGAAATTGAGGATGACAGCGACAGAGCAAGATAACTCTTTAGAGTCTTTGATACATGTCGCAAAAACAGATAAAAACTATTTTTTCTTAAGACAAAGAACACCAATACTTTACGAATGGGTAAAAACGGACAATGAAAGTAATGAAGAAGGAACTGAAGTATTTGGATTAAACATCGAAGAGGCTGTTCGAAAAGCAAATCGGGCATTTAAGCACCTCGGATTCAAAAGCTTGGACTGCGGTTATCTCTATACGCTTCCAGAAAGAGATGAACATGGAATCAATGCCTATTTTTTTCAGATGAAAGAATCCTACCGCGCATCAAACGGCGTATACTTTGACAAAATCTCCGGTAACAATTGCCTCGTTCAATCGGCATCCCTGCAAGCATTAAATTTGATGCAACAACTAAAACAACAAAACCGCTTATAAAATTTATGCATATTCATTGTAAAAACTGTCATTCCCACTTTGTTTTAAAAGATGATGTGTTTGCAATTCCCATCCAATTTTGTCCCTCATGCGGTAAATCAATTGATACTGTTCCTTTTGCCAAAAAAGAAACCATCCTCGAAACTAAAGACTTACCCCCATCGTCATCGTCTAGTTTTTCTGATGAAATTTCTCTTGTTCAAGGTCACGCTCCGGATGAAAAAGTCCAATTTTCGATCGGGCCCTATCAAGTACTACGCAGCATCGGAAAAGGCGGTATGGGAGAGGTTTTTTTGGCCTACGATACAACGTGCGGAAGACGCATTGCCTTAAAAAGAATCCGCGAAGACTTGGAGGAACATAAGCAAATGCATAAACGCTTCTTAAAAGAAGCAAGAGTGACAAGTCAGCTTACACACCCAGCCATCATCCCTATCTATGTGATCCGTGAAGAAAAGGACCTGATCTATTACACGATGCCTTTTGTTGAAGGCGAAACGTTAAAAACCATCCTACGCGATTCAAGGCAGATTGAAAAAAAAGGGGGAAAACCACACCCAATAGGCGGCACCATTCCTCCGCTTGCAAGGATTTTTTTAACTATTTGCCAGGCATGCGCCTATGCGCACTCAAAAGGCGTTTTGCATCGCGATTTAAAACCAGAAAACATCATTGTCGGAAAATATGGTGAAGTCCTTATTTTAGATTGGGGGCTTGCCAAATTAATAAAAAATAAGCCAGGAGATGAGGAAGACACTCTCGAATTAAAAAATCCACTTCACCATCTAACGCATCTTGGCAAAGTCGTCGGAACAATTTCTTATATGGCCCATGAGCGTGCCATGGGAATGCCGGCGAATATCCAGACAGATATATATTCACTTGGAGTTATCCTCTACCAGATGCTAACGCTTCGCATTCCCTTTAAAAGAGGGTCATTAAAAGAGTTTCGCCAAAATATGGCATCGGAAGTGCTCTATAACCCAATAGAGGTCGCTCCCTATCGCGAAGTTCCAAAACTGCTTTCAAATGTGGTCTTAAAATGCCTCTCCAATGACGCAAGCCAGCGCTATAAAAATGTCGATGAATTGATCCATGACATCGAAAACTATCTGGAAGGAAGAAGTGAATGGTTTGAAGTTGCAGCCCTCAATATCCATCAAAAAAGCGATTGGGAGTTTCAGGAAAATGTTTTGATGGCAGAACATATTGCCATAACGAGGGAAGCTGAAGTCACAGATTGGGTCAGTCTGATGATTTCAAAACAATCGTTTCCGCAAAACATCAAAATTGAGGCCGAAGTAGAAATCAAAGAAAAATGCCATGGGATCGGCTTTTTGTTAAGTGTTCCAGAAAAAGCTGAGCGCGTTCATTTAAATGATGGCTATTGTTTATGGCTTGGCACAGATTTTACAAAATCTACAAAATTATTAAGTTCAAATGTTGAAGTGTTGAATGCAAGCGATTTATTTTTAAAGACTTTTAAAAAGCATAAAATCCGCATCGAAAAGATCGAAAACAATATTCACTTTTATTTGGACAATACTCTTCAATTTTCCTATATCAGCCACAAGCCGCTTTTAGGAACACACATCGGAATGATTTCAAAAGACGCTAATTTTTCAATAAGTCCGCTTTATTGCTATTCTGGAAGCGAAAGCATTGAGATAAGCTGTCTTGCTGTCCCGGATGCATTTTTAGCACATAAAGACTTCCATACAGCCTTAAGCGAATATCGGCGTATCGGATATTCTTTTCCCGGCACTACAGAGGGAAGAGAAGCGATGTTCAGGGCCGGAATTACACTTTTAGAACATGGCAAAGCAGAAGAAAATGAACAGGAACGCACCCATTATTTTGAACTTGCGCATCAAGAATTCAACCTGCTCCATAAAACAGCAGGGGGGCCTCTTGAATATCTTGGAAAAGCGCTTGTTTATGAAGCATGCCATGATGATGATGAAGAAATAAAATGTTTTGAGCTTGCCTACAGAAGATATCCAAAACATCCGCTTTTACCGGTTATCGACGAACATGTTGTCTTTCGGATGTATGAAAACTCCAGAGCCAACAGACTTGCAACCTATAATTTTGTTTTACTTGCGCTTCGTTTTCTGCCTCTCATCACCTCAAACTTAAATTCAAGAAAACTCATCTCAAGTCTTAAAAAAAATTGGGAAGCTCTGCGTTTTCTTGAAGAAGATCCGGATCAAGGGCGAAAAGAGATCAAAACAGCTCTGCTCGAAGTAGTTTTAAGTTTTTGGCTTGCAAAACCTTATGTTTTAACAGATCTGATAGACCAATTGGTTAACACGAAAGAAATTTACGGAAAGTTAACGATTACAAATGCCTTGTTTTCTTTAATTCTCTTCGGCTCATCGAACCTTGCTTTAAATAAAATCCAAGAAATTGAAAAAAAAATTGCAGCTCCTTATGACTTTAAATTATTAAGATTAGCCATCTCTTCTGATGATGAGGAAGAAGATCATGAAAATATTTTTGTTCATGCCTTTGCGATATTTCCAAAAAACTTGACCGTAAAAGAAATCCGCATTTTGACATACTTGCTTGAAAAAGCTCTAAAACACGATAAATTAAAACTGATCAAAAAAGTATGCGATCAATTAAAAGATTATTCAATGGACGATAGCTCCAAACTTGCAATTGATTATTTTTTGATAGCTGTACACCTCATCAATAAAAATTGGAATGAAGCAAATGAAATTCTCAAAAGCTATCCTCTTGAGCTCATCAATCAGGAAACAACAGCTCTACATTTTCTGTATGGCTGCTGGCTTTATATGACGGAAGGAAAAGAGATTGCTAAAATCCATTTTGCAGGCGCTCTAGAAGTCTCTTTTCCAAGGACTTGGACTCTTGCGACACATTATTTAAGCGGTCAGCTAAAGGAAGAGGGCTACTGGTTTAAGCATGCTTTCATGTGGGAAAAACGAAAACTTTACCAGCAGCTTATACTTTTTTATAAAATCAAAGGCGACTTTGCAAAAGTGGATGACTTTATCCAACTTGAGAAAAAACAGTATTTAAACTTGGACGAACTATAGGCTCATCGTATATTTAATTTCATTCCCCAAAGCATTAAAAAAGCGATCAGTAGCAATAAGCACATCTTGCACTGTTCTTCGAACAGCTATTCCCTTTTTAATTTCTGTGCGTTGTTTTTGACTTAAATTTTGGTCTTTTAAGTCTGCATTTTCAACAGCTCTATCAAATTTTGTAACAACATCAGCAGCGTCATGTCTAACTTTTTTATATTTTTTACCGAAGTTTTTTTCTAAATTGGTAAAAACAAAAGTTGGCTTTGACAACCTATCTAAAATTCCTACAGTATAAATTGGAGCAATAACAAAAAATCCTATTTTTTTACAAGTTGGTCCAGCAAAATAGCCTATGGCCATGGAGATGATAGCTGAAACCGTTAATGTTTTTACAACAACTCTTGCCCTATATTTATCATTAGGCAAATTATTAAATTTTTTAATATATGAGCCAATGGTATTTATCATATTTTGATTCTCCATTTAAAGTTTTTAATACAAATTAACATATTGATAAATAAATTTAAAGCTTTTACAACTTTAATTTACATCTCGGTTTAAGATTTTTTCCAAAATTGGATAATCATCGATGTATTCTCTTTGCTTAGCCCAATCTTCAATCCATTGACCATCTTCTGGATTAGTATAATCCTTTGTAAGATAAGCCAAAACGGTCAAACCGCTGAGTATGAAGGGAACTTTTGCCGAATAGGAAAATGTTCTTGCAGCAAGACCTGCTATGGATGCTGAAATTAAAGACGTACCTATCATTTTAGCAAAACCCAAAGCCGGAATTGTGTCTCTTTCATGGTATAATTTTTGAAAGGTGCCAAGCGTGATGCTATGAACAGCATGTCCAAATGATGTAATTAAACCGGGAATCATAATAACCTCATATTGTTATAATTAAAAAATAAAATATACTACACCAATATAAATAACAGATTAATTTTATGTAAAGATTCCGTAAAGAAGCTGCTAAATCCGCCCCGTCAGCGGGGCTTTTAGATTTCAGCCCCGTTTGACGCGCGTTTAGCAAGGAAGAGCGGGGTATCAGCTAGGGTGTTGTTTTTGAGTTGTTTTCCGCTTCGAAAAATCACATCAAATGATT
>JBEPVN010000035.1:0-21951 GCA_041691015.1 Parachlamydiaceae bacterium
AAGCCTGACCCCTTAATTGATCCTTAATTTGGATGCGGAATTTGTTATTTAGGAGTAAGCAAAGAATCGAGAAAGGCGCAAAGCTTCTTCAAAGGCAATTCCATTTTAAGAAACTTTGCGCCTTTCTCGATTCTTTGCTTCCTTTGTGTTAAAAAAAAGCTTATACCGTTTTAGCAATCATCTTGTCATGCGGATGAGTTCGAGGTTGACTTCTGCAACTGTTTTAAGAAAGCTAAGCCTTTTTGCATTGATTTCTAATTTTTTCAAGACTTTTTTCTTTTCTGTAAAAGAGCTTAAGCGAACTTCCCGCATTTCATGATTTAATACTCCGGCAAAAGCTTCGCTAAAAACATCTAAAACATATTTATAACCATCCTCTTCAAATAAATCCGATTCAAAGAGAGCTACCCTGCCGCTGATGACATTAAATCCCTTTTCCACTTTTTTTAATGGTTTGATTTTATCGATCATCGTTTGAATTTCTTCTAAAAGCACATCTAAATCAACTGTACAACGCTCAAGGCTCGATTTTAGATCATTAACAAGTTTATTAATTTTTCGTTTTGTGATTTTTGGCATGCCATTTTTTTTGATCAACGCATCGATTCGTTTCTTTAAAGAATGCTCTTTGGTAAAATATTTTCTTTGAAGGGATTTTAGAGTCTCGTTTTTGATGCCGGGAAAGCCAAGCCCCCCCTCTGTTGCATTAATGAGCAATGCTTTTTTATGATCTTTTGCAAAGTCCCCCATCCACTCTGCCTCGACAATCCATTTCCACAAAGTATAGATCGATTTTCCGTAAATGTCCTTTTTCAAAACAGCTTTTAAATCAAAATCGTTTTCATCCTTTTTGCTTTTTTCTTTTAGGATTTCCTTTTTGGTTACGGAAGGATTATCTATAATACCATCTGCATAAGATTTCATTCCCGTAAAGCTTAAATCCATCCCGACAAAAATAATCGGATAGCAGCCCATGGCGTGTGCGATCTCAACTTCAAAATTGATGACATTGTGCCCCTCATCCAAAATCTGATCCCGCGGGATTTTGAGTTTGTCTTCAAGCCATTCTGAAATATCATATCCCCCGGATCCCGGGATATAAAGCTTTGGGCCCTCTATCATCTTTAAAGCATCGTGATGGATACGACTTCTGAAAAAAAAAGGGACTTTTACATGACAAGTTTGTTTAATTCTTACCACTTGAGCAGAGTTTGGATCTATTCCTGCCCCAAAATGTGGGATTATACCGTGAGCTGTCAAAGCATTAAAGGATGAACCTCCTGCAAAAATAAGCGCCTTATTTTGCATCTTTTTTAAAATCGGCAAATGCTTATTTAAGGATGGGCCTGCGCCGCAAATAATTGCCGGAATATTTTTAAATTTGCCAAAAAAAGAACTTCCAAGGCAGGAGCCTTCAAGCAAAGGAATATTTCGGTAAAAATTAAGAAAAAAAGCGGCGCCATAGTCAAGATATTCCTTAACAAGAGAATTATGCAGCGTTTGATCGTTTAAGAGGCGGTGGGATAGATCAAAATAAATTTCATCTTTAATTTTTTCATAATCGGAATGGACAGAAATCTTAATTTTTTTCATCAGGAATTCCCATCTCAGCGCAAAGAGGGTTTCCTTGATTTGTAATAAATCTTCAAAATAATAAAGAGAAACATTTTTATCCTGCAGAATCAAACTTCCAAGTTCAGATTGAAAAAGACGGTAAACCACTTCCAAATCATCTTCTAGAAAAATCAATCGACGCTTATTTTTAAGCCATTCTTTTGCAGCTAAATAATAATTTCCGCTTCCGACCCCATAAACAAAAAGAACATCCGTATCTTCCAAATCAAGGGATTTGAACCATTTTTTAGCTTGGCTTATTGTTTCACGTGGAAATCTGTTTTTTTTCAATGTTAAAAAGGGAAGAAGGTATGCTTTTTTAGGGTCTGTCTCAGCCCATTTTTCGATATTTTTTTGAAATAAAATCTCGTTCATATAGCCTTATCAATTGCTTTTTGAATTAATTGCTGCATTTCTGTTATCTCTTTTTTCATAACATCCATAAGACCGTTTAATTGTTCTTCTATTTTAGCCTGCAAAGCAGAAGATTTCCAGATAGGCTCTTCCAATTGATGAGCATTTCCACGGAAAGTATCCTTGATGTTTCGATTAATGTCGCTTAAAGCTTTTATCTCGTCGCGTAAAACTTCAAGTTGATTTTTTGTTTCACGAATATTTTCTGCATCCTCCCCTTCAAGAAGAGGAATGATGACATCCGCTTTTTTAAAAATATCTTCTATTGATTCCATGAAAGTATTGGTGATTTTGATGAGCTTATCAAAATAGTCTTCCTCTTCGACGATTTCCTTTAAAATTTCTCTTCCGTTTTCAGCGTAGCATTGGATTTCGTAATCTTCGAAGTTTTCATGATAGGTAACTTTTTGCTTTAAAATACCGTTGTCATAGCGCCAAAGAGCAGTGCCGACAGGCTTGTCATCCACATACGAGGCTTCAATGATAGCAACTCCCTTCTCATTCCACATAAACTCAAGACCTATCCTCTTTCCGTTCTTAAAGTGGAGTTTTCGCTTTAATGTCTTGTTTTTGTGATAGAGTATAACATCTCCATCCAATTTACCTAAGCTATAAGTTATCTGTAGCTTTTTGGATCCGTCTTCGTAGTAATACTCTTGTAGCCCATCTGCAAGGCCGAGGTTAAAATTTTTAACTGCAAAAAGCTCGCCTGTTGCATAAAAAAAATAAGCCTTCCCCGATCTTAATCCTTTTTCATAGCAGGAATTTGCAAGAATTACGCCATGGCTTCCATAATATATGGAAGCGCCTTCACGCAATCCATTTTTAAAATGCTCTTCTGTTTTTAGAGCATGATTTGGATAATACGTTGTTTTCTTTTCCAAATCATTATCAATTTCTACTTTGAATTCATTTAAAGACGGTTTTTTTTTCTTTTTAGATTTTAAGACCAAGGGATATGCGTGAATGGCATCTTCCAGAATATTCTTATTTAACTGGATAACCGATTTTAAAAATCGATCGCAATCTAATTCAAGTTCGATTCTCGACAAGATTTTAGCATCTTTTCTATTCTGATCCAGATCATAGAGAAAATAAGGCATTCTTTTTTCAAAAATCGCAAAATAATTATTGGTAAATTGCTTTAAAACATATTTAAAATAATCTTCATTTCTAAATTGATTTTCAGCTTCCGTGAGATCTTTAAGATAAGGCTCAATTTCTGAATCCTTATCTTCCAAGCGCATTTTAATCAATTTTGCGCATTTATCGGTTAAGCTTTTTAAATGAACTTCTGTGCTCCCAAGACTTTTTCTTAAAAGCTTCATGATTTTTAAAATCTTGGCTTTATCAATACTTTTAGAAAATCTGCTGTTTTCTATTTCGCCATGAATTTTATTTTCAAAATCGTATTGATTTATCAAATATTGATTCGAAACATCGCTTAGGGTCATATTCTTAATATTAGGAAACCCAATTCCGCCTTCTGTCGCATTAATAAGCATTGTTTTTGGATTCATAGCAGAAAAATAAGTGAACCAGGAGGCTTCATTAATCCATTTCCATAAAGTCGTGGTCGAATTTCCGTAAATATCTTTAAAGCCTATGAGTTCATCTTGAGGGCCTTTTGTAATGTAAGTTTTTTTAAAATTGTGCAGGGCATGAAATTTCATTCCAGGAATGTATGAGCGGTTATCTGTATAGGCAAGATCAAGCCCGCATAAAATAATTGGATTACAGCCTAATTTTTTGGCAATGGAAACGCTAAAATTAATGACGTTATACCCCTCATCAAGCAGCTCGTTTCCACTCTCAATCCCGAGTTTTTTTTCAATCCATTCAGGAATATCATAACCTCCTGTACCTGTCAGATAAAGTTTTGGAGCAGAATGGACTGTTAATGCTTCCGTATAGATTCGATTCCGATAAAAAAAAGGGGTTTCATAAGCTGTATTGCTAAGTATGCGTGTAAGCTGCGAGGGGTTTGGATCAATGCCGACAGTAAAATGAGGAAATATATCATAAGCATTTAAAGCATTTGTTGCAGACCCACCAGAAATGATTAGAGCTTTATCTTTTAATGTTTTTAAAAGATGTATATTTTTTTCAAGAGAAGGCCCTGCCCCACAGATAATTGCCGGCACGTTTTGAAATTGGTTAAAAAGAGCGTTTCCATAATAGGATTCCGGTAAAAACTTTAAGTTGTTGTAATAATTTTTAAAAAAATGGCCGCTTCCTGTCAAAAATTCTCCCATCCTGGATTGCTTGGAGTAGATTAAGTGAGAAAATGTTCGCTTAAGCTCATTTACAAAATCAGAGCGCGTCTTCTGATAAAACTTAAGCGCTGCAAATTGATAAGGATCAAATATAAAAGCTGTCGTCAAATGATCTATGATTGGATCTTCATATATGGGCCTTGCAAACAAACAGTGGATCCTGACTTGTCTGTCGTGAAGAATTTCAGTCGCTAGATCTGTTTGAAAAAAGCGTCCGATAATCTCTTTGTCATCTTCTAAAAAAATAATAAAGCGGGAGGGGTCTTTTCGGAGCCACTCTTTGCATGCTGTATAATAGCTTCCAAGACCTATGCCATAAATATAGAGGATTTTGACGTTTGCAAGTCTTAAAGCAGAAAACCAATTATAAGCTTCGTTTTTAACGCTTTCTCGTGAATATAAATAATCTTCTTCCCCATTTTCTTTTATTATTTTTAAGTTCTCTTCACCATTTTCGTTTGTGCAAAAAGTAACGCTTGCAGATTCGCTAAAAGGAATTAACTTAGCTTCCTCTTCTGAAAAAACAGAAAAACGTTTTATGTTTTCTTCAAAAAGAATTTGTTTGCTCATAACCAGTTTTTACCAATACGCTTAAATTTCTTTTTCCGTTTTTGAATCTCTTCTACCTTTTGTTTATCCTTACTATACATAAGCCCATCGCTCGCACTTTCAGTAGACAATTGCGTTTTAGCGTTTTCCACATCCGCTTTTAATTTTTTTGCGAAATCGAGCAGTTTTTTATTTTTTGCAGGTAAGCTTGCGGCCGGAAATTTGACCAATTGATTCAGATTCTCTTCTTTTAAACCGGCGCTCTCAAAAGCTTTTTTATTCAATTCCGCAAATTTTTCCACAAGTTCTTTAGCACGATCCAGACGCTCCTGAATTTCAGGAGTGACTCGTTCTGCTACCGGCTTTCCTTTCGCTTCTTCGACAATTTTAAAAAGTTCGGCGAGCTGATTTAACATTTTTTCGAGATAATTTTCATCAGGCATAAGATTTCACCTTTTTTCTTCACTATAACTAAAAATTTATTTAATGGATGATAAAAGTTCTTCATAGGTTGGGATATAAGGAATAAATCGGTATTGATTCTCCGATCTATCATAAAACCCGAATCTCACCTCTTCTCTATTTACAAGAGCAATAAAATGGGCTTTTATAAAATGATTATAACCAACAACTTGGGTTAGCATCCGAGAGGTTAACTTAATTGCCTTACACTCAATAAGTAAAAGTGGATATAGATCGTATTCTTTATGAATTCCTTTTGCATAACAGACAACATCAGCGCGTCTATTCGGAATTTTTTTATCTGTAAGAGATAGATGAGGCATTTCAGATAAGGCTGTCTCCAAAACAATACCCCCTGCCGGGAACTTAAGATTCAAGGTAAGGTTATGAAGAAGTTCCTGACGGATCAATTCCTCGGGAGTTTCAGCTACCCATTGTTTTCTCCCAAGACAAAAGATCCTTTTTTCCATTTATTAACTTTCCGGTTCAATGATCGCAAAATTATTATCGCTTCTTCGATAAATCACCTTGATTTTACGGTCGGACTCACCCCTGAAAATAAGAAATGCATCGTTAGACAGCTCCATTTTCATGACAGCTTCTTCATTTGTCAAAAACTTTAATGGCATCTTCTCTCTTTCAACAATTTCATGACGGTACCCCTCAAACGACTTCTTTGCATTTTCTGCATCAATATCTTCATTGAGCTCAAGAAGATCAGATTCAGAAGCGCGCAGTACATTGACGTTCATATCGATCACTTCCAAGGACTTAGCCTGATGGTCTTGAATTCTGCTTTTATAACGTCTAAGCTGGCTTTCCATCTTATCGACGGCTTTATCTATTGAGGCGTACATATTATCTGATGAAGCGTGGGATTTAACTTTAATATGGTCAACTTTAAGTACAATATCGCAACGCTGTTCATGCTTTTGCACTTCCATAATGACCGCTATATCAATAATGCGATGGCTTAAGCGCTCGATCTTCGCAACTTTTTCCAAGGCATAATCTTTCATAGCGTCAGTCACTTGGACATTACGTCCAATGACATCGATATTATAAGATACTTCCGCAAATTCCATAGCTTTAGATTTACGACTCATAAGGGTACCTTCTCTTGTTGATTCTTTTTGAACTATAAGCTCTATATGAGCAGCTTATACCCTTATTATATTCCTTTGTAGTTTAAAGTAAAAATTAAAAATCGAAAAAAAAATGGAATAATTACGTATAACGTATATAATACAGGGATCTAGTGGGAAAAGCTTAAGGGGTTAAGAGATAAAAGCTGCACCGAAGAGGGATCGAACCTCTAACCACCCGGTTCGAAGCCGGGTACTCTATCCGATTGAGCTATCGGTGCTTTAAAAGACAAATCAAATGATAGCAGGGACCATTTAAAAATGCAAACATATCTCTCAAGCGGGATTATCCTCCATGCTTTCGATTTTCGCGATTTTGATCAAATTGTTACGGTATTTACTGAAAATGAAGGGCTTGTAAAATTTAT
The DNA here is from genome assembly GCA_041691015.1 of Parachlamydiaceae bacterium. GTDB lineage: Bacteria > Chlamydiota > Chlamydiia > Chlamydiales > Parachlamydiaceae > JBBSJT01. Next base: position 6,829 of record JBEPVN010000035.1, read on the forward strand.
TGTGAAAAAAGGAAATCTTCTAAAAAAAGGACTTAAAAGCTCACCTCTTACAAAGGGGGAATTCCTATACACTATTGGTAAGAGCGAACTCTACCCACTCCAGGAGATTTCCATAAAAGAGCATTATTTAGACCTTCGTAAAAATTATACGCACTTAAATGTTGCCTGTGAATGTTTAAAGAGTATTTTAGAAACCCAAATGCTGCATAAACCAGCTCCTGCCCTCTACACGCTACTCAATGCTTATCTTGGCAAAATAACAAGCTTTTCAAATTTTAATGCGCTGGAGGCTAGCTTTCGGTTAAAAATACTGATGCACGAGGGGATTTTGGATCTAAGTTCAGATTCAGTTTTTTCATCTGAAGAAATGTTTACCCTCCAGGAGCTAGTTTCAGCCTCATCTTTTGCAAGCCTTGATGCATTAAGTGTCTCAAATGATTTGAACTTGAAAATAAAACATTTTTTTAAAGAAATCTATTAGGGAGTGTAAATCATTTGTTGAAAAAAGAAGAACCCCTAAGGATTAAAATGTACTTAAAATATACCCACACCTGCATTTTAACGTCGCTTCGCTTTGGTTAAAATTTGGTATGGGCTACAAAATGAGAGAAAAAGGATACAAAAAAGAAAAAAGTTATTTTGAAGACATTTGCTTTTAACCCTCTTTCTCTCTTTAAAGTTTTTTTGCATAGATGAGATAATTCGCAGGATGTAAAAATCGTGAATCCTCAGTACTTACAGGAGTGATGTTTCGATCATCGCAGTAATGCCACTCTTTACCATTGTAAACAACAGATGTCCAATGGACTTGATACTTATTCTGAGCAAATCCAGCAAGCTCATATTGAGTTTGATCCTTATCAAATCTCTCGTCAAACAAATAAGAGGCATCAATAATTTGATCTTTGAGCGGATCGACAATATAATTTTCTACCCTTAATACTAATATTTTCTGAGGCTTTCCAACAATTTTGTTTGTTTCTACAAATTTTGTAACAAACTCTCCATTATTTGCTTTTAGAGCATCTTCTATCTTTAATTCATCTAGAAGCTCATCTCCGTAGGCAATTATTTTTTCCTGAACGGACCCGTCTATTTTTTTAAGTGGAAGAACTCCCTGGGGTGTGGTATCTCCCGCAAAATACTTATCCCCCGTTGACAAAGGAAATATTCTTATATTTTCCAACTCAAAAGTTAATCCGATGACATAAAAAATAAGCTCAAAAAACTGTCCTGCATCTTGAAAATTAAACTCTTCCGAACTATCCAGAAAACCGCCCTCTAAAAGACTCGCCCTAAAAATTGTAGTGCGCAAGCTACCAACCAAAGCTCCTAATTTATCCGGTTTATCTTCGCTTTTCCATGCATTAAGAAGTGATGTAAATGATGTTAATATTTCTTTGCGCCCTTTAAAAGAGTCTTCGCTTTCATCATTTCTTTTTTCAATAGCGACAGGGATTAAAGAAGAAAAATTATCTATTGCTAAAAGAGGCTGTAGGGCAGCATTCATGTAACAAGTGTTCCCGGCATTAGTAAGACCCCTTACTTTTGTAGGTTCTTTTTCTTCCGGAAGCCTACTTTCAAGAATCTGCATTAATTCTTCATATTTTGTATTTAACTCAAACGAATTATCGAGCAGCCCTTGAATCTGCCCATTATGAAAAGAAATATCGCAGGATAATTGTTCCTCCAATAGGGCAATTTTATTAACCAATTTTTTCTTTCCATCTTTTAGAAGCAATAATTCCGATCTCAAAAATTTTGATGCTCGTGCTTCTGCCCAAATAGGGTCTTGCGAATAAATAGCCTTTTCATATTGAACTAGGACTTCATTTAAAAAAGACCATTTTTTGGTTGTTTTGAGGTAGAGATCTTCTATTGATTTAGCGCTTAATTTTGGAGGAACACAACGCGATATAAAAAAAGCAATAATTAGAAAAAGAGAAATCGTTACAAAAACAATTTTTGAGGCAGTAATATTCAATAAAAAATCTTTAGTTACTTTGCGGTCCCCTAAAGAGCCAATCGACCCCTCGACCGTGGAATAAACGCTTTCAAAAGACGCTTCCATTAAACTAATATCCATAATATTTATCCTATTAAAAAACTATTAGTTCATTTTAACATAATTATTAATATTAATTCAATACTATAATTTAATAGAAGAATCTATTCTTTTCCTGTGCGATTTTTCGAAGAAAATGTGTCGTGCGTTATTTTATTTCTTGACAGGATATTAATCCTTAAGATACGATGTGGCTTCATTTTCTTAGAACCTGCGGAAGTGGCGGAATTGGTATACGCGCTAGCTTGAGGTGCTAGTGAGGTTAAACTCGTGGGGGTTCAACTCCCCCCTTTCGCAATTTTTATCTCTATATGCAATTATTTTTTTTAATTTAATTTATTACATAAAACATTGTTCTTTTAATTGTAATCAATTAAGTTGAAGAAAACCTATGAAAACAATTGCTGTCACCTTAATTCGAATTTATCAATTAACGATAAGTCCGTTACTTGGTAATAATTGTAGATTTATTCCTAGCTGTTCTTGCTATGCAAAAGAAGCTATAAGTAAACATGGAATTTGTTACGGGTCTTACCTAAGCATAAAACGTATTATGCGCTGCAACCCTTGGAATAACAACTTCGGGGTTGATGACCCGCCTTAAAAAATATCCACGGATGGATGCTGTTATACAAGGAGGTCTTATGTTTGTTCCCTCATGTTCTGATGTTGAAAATCACATTTTATCCTTTTTAACCCCAGAAGATCTCTGCCGCTCTACTCTAGTTAATAAAAAATGGAGGATAAGAGCCTCGCATAATTCCTTATGGAGTCGTTTTTTCTTAAAAAATCGATTTTCTCCTGAAAAATCAATCAAAGCGCACTACGATCTTCGAGGAATTATATCATTAAACGCCTTAATAAAACGCGTTCACGAATTTTCTAAGAAGGTGAAGCAGAAAGAAAATGGGGAGTTATTTTGCTACTTTCCTGAGCAAACTAGATGCTATTTTTCGGCTAAAATCCTGAACAATGATAAAAACGATAAATTTGGAATAAGGGAATGTTACTGGTTTTTGGGTGATTTATCTCTAGAAAAAATTATTATAAGGGATGTAATTACAATTGGCGACAACCACAATTATATCGTCCATACTAGGCTGCCAAAAAATCCGGAAATAAGGAAAAAATCCGATAGGATAGTTGCCATCATTGGAAGTAGAGCATCAGATAATGCTGAAAAAATCGAATTAAATAACAAACAGAAATCCAAATCCAAATCCAAATCCAAACATAGACCCTTTAACATCGCAACATAGAAAACTTCAGATTGCACATAGATAGCTTTTTTACGTAATGACAGAGGTTGCTTTGTTATTTCTAGTCTAGAGGGAACAACAGGAACTGTCTCGCTTTTAAGTTGAAAAAAGCGCAATCGGGGTTGCTGGCACTTCCTAAGGGACTTTAAGGGCGGTGCCGGGCTTTAGGAAGTCGGAGGTGAGCTGGTTATGTCTTTTCAAATGATCGATATCAATATCGAGTCTTCGCGAAATTTTCCAAAGGGAATCCCCTTCTTGAACGATATAGACAGAATCTGTCTTAGGCTTTGCTATTTCAACAGGAGCATTTAATACCTCTGCTTTAACTTGAGATGCATTCATGCTTACCGGTAAAAACTTATGAAGTGCTACCTGATGGTGAAACTTTTCTGGAACTTCCTCACCGGAATACTCATAAAGACGCATAGCGGCCATTTGGCGCACAGAATCGCCCCTTGGGCTTGTAAGAATTGCAAGAGAAAACTTTTGAGCCTCTTCCGTCTTATGGATTAATTCGCTTAAGATCATCTTAATGTATGCATCATCCAATTTACGCACTATTTGAGGACCATCAGTTTTTAAAAGAAGGTATGCTGCGGCCCTCGAGTGGCTTTTTACGTATTCCAGAAGAAAATACTGTCTTCTTGCCTTTGTTAGATCCGCTGATTGTTTTTGATGTTCTGTAAATTGAGAAAGCATCGAAAAATTGCCTTCCAAAAGCACGTTCAAAATCTCCTGCTTTTTAATAGGACGATTTGAACGAGAAAATAGCATTTCCACAGACAAGAACTCAGGAGTCAAGTAGAAAGCATCTTGTAGAGTATGATTGAGTTTGTTTTTTGAAGCTTTAAGATTTAAAAAAAGTCCTTTTGGAGTAAGAGGCCAGCGTTCGCGCTTTGCAAAAGCAATCAATGTTTCAAATTGTTTGTCGTTGAGCCCCGGGTATGCAAGAACTTTTGCAGGTTTCCCATCTTTTTTGAATCCAAAAGAAATCAAACGAATTTCTACCGGTTGAACATCGTCTAAGAGTGCACGGGAGAGGTCAAAATGATGGAATGTCACAAGAACTGCCAAACTCAAATCACGTATCTTATAGCCATTTTCGACAAACTCTGAATTGGATAGCTTTTGAACAAGCTGCTCTAAAGATAAACTTTTAAAATACCTGATAATTTCTTCGTTACTGTGGTCGATTGCAAATGGTGTTTGCTGTTCATCAATATTTGGGGGTCTTAATTCAAAATAGGGAGTCGGGGGACGCTCGCGCATGACCCAGTAAAAAAAAAAGGAAACAAGCATGATATTTAAAGCAGCGCTTAAAATGAGCCATGCCACAAGTTTTCTTGTTTGATTATTTTCCAATTTCTAAACGCTCTCTTAAGTTCGAAAGTTCATCTTTAATCCCTGCCGGCAAATGATCTTGAAATTTTTCAAAATAAGTTTTAAGTTCATTTACTTCATTCAGCCAATCTTTTTTGTTGATTTCAAATAATTTATCAACGACGTTAGCATTTAAATTTAGGTTTGTTAAATCGAGGGCTCTTGTTGCTGGGACATACCCGATAGGAGTTTTTGTGACCTGCTGGTCGTTCGGATTTTGTGATCTTTCAAAGATCCATTTTAAAATACGGCTGTTTTCTCCAAATCCCGGCCAAAGCCATTCTCCCTGTTCCCCTTTTTTAAACCAATTTACAAAATAAATACGCGGTAATTCACCCGTTGCTTCATTTCGTTTTCCAACTTCCAGCCAATGATTAAAATAATCTCCCATATTGTAGCCGCAAAAAGGAAGCATCGCAAAAGGATCATGCCTTAGCAACCCTACATCTCCTGTAGCTGCAGCTGTCGTTTCAGAGGTGATGCTCGCCCCCAAAAAAGTTCCATGCTGCCAATTGAAAGCTTCATAGACCAAAGGCACAACAGAAGATCTTCTTCCGCCAAAAATAATTGCAGAAATCGGCACACCTTTTGGATTTTCGAAATTTTCATCGATTACTGGGCATTGCTTTGCAGGCGTTGTAAATCGTGAATTTGGGTGAGCTGCTTTTCCTTTGCTATTTGGAGTCCAATCCTTGCCAAGCCAATCGATAAGATGGGGAGGTTTTTCGCTCATTCCCTCCCACCAAACATCTTTGTCATCTGTCAAAGCAACATTTGTAAAGATCGTATTTTTTTGAATTGTCTTCATCGCATTTGGATTGGAATCCATAGAAGTTCCAGGAGCTACTCCAAAAAATCCGGCTTCTGGATTAATGGCATATAATTTTCCGTCTTTTCCAAATTTCATCCAAGCTATATCATCCCCTACAGTTTCAACTTTCCATCCAGGCAAAGTAGGGTTTAGCATCGCAAGGTTTGTTTTTCCGCAAGCACTTGGAAAAGCAGCTGCTATATATTTTTTTTCACCTTCAGGATTCGTAATACCTAAAATAAGCATATGCTCTGCAAGCCATCCCTCTTCTTTTCCCATAACTGAGGCAATGCGCAAGGCAAAACATTTTTTTCCAAGCAGCGCATTGCCGCCATATCCGCTTCCAAAAGACCAAATGGACTTAGATTCTGGAAAATGCACAATGTATTTATCTTTGTTACAAGGCCATGAGACATCTTCCTCTTTTGATTGAAGAGGCATGCCAACAGAATGCAAACAGGGAACAAAATCATCATGGGACAAAATATCCAGAACTTTTTCTCCCATTCTTGCCATAATGCGCATGTTGCAAACAACGTAGGGAGAATCGGTAATTTGGACACCGATATGTGAAATATCAGAATTTAGCGGGCCCATGCTAAAGGGAATCACATACATGGTTCGCCCTTTCATGCAGCCGTCGAAAAGACCTCTTAATTTTGCAGCCATAGCTTTTGGTTCGCGCCAATTGTTCGTTGGACCAGCATCCTCTTTTTTTTCAGAACAGATAAACGTCCTATCCTCAACTCTTGCCACATCGTCCGGGGTAGATCTGCAAAGATAGCTATTTGGCCTTTTTTCTTGATTGAGCTTTATACAAGTACCGGAATCAACCATCTTTGTACAAAGATCATCATATTCTTTTTGAGAACCATCGCAAAGACGAATTTGATCAGGTCGACAAAGCATTGCCGTATTTTCAACCCATTCCATGAGCTTTTGATTGGTTGTCCATCCTGTAAAATTGATTCCTGACATTGGCTTCTCACAAAAAAATAATGGGTTTTAAAGGCTTTTTCTTTTTTTAAATTTATCCAAGTATTCAAGGGCCTTACCTGTCCCAAGACAAACCGCAAGAAGAGGATTTGGAGCAATAAGTGCAGGCAAGCCTGTTTCTTTAATAAGCGCCTTATCAAGGCCTTTAATCAAAGCGCCGCCGCCAGCTAGCCACATTCCTCTTTCAACAAGATCAGCAGCAAGTTCTGGAGGACATTTTTCCAAAGTGAGTTTTACATATTCAATAATTTGCTGAATAGGTTCTGCAAGGCATTCCCTAATCTCTACAGAATTGATACGTTTTGTAACAGGAAGTCCGGCCACTTGGTCCCGTCCTCTAACTTCCATTTCAAGTTCGCTGCCGCCAAGCGGATAGGCTGAACCGATTGTAATTTTTATGTCTTCTGCAGTTCTTGGACCAATCATCAAGTTATATGTACGTCTCATATAATTGATGATGCATTCGTCAAATTCATCTCCTGCAATCCTTAAAGACCTGGACTCTACAATTCCGCCAAGTGAAATAATGGCAATTTCAGTAGTTCCGCCCCCGATATCGATAATCATGTTTGCAAAGGGTTCATGAACTGGAAGGTCTACGCCAATTGCTGCTGCCATTGGCTCTTCGATCAAAATAACTTCCTGCGCCCCTGCGTGCAAGGCAGAATCCTCAACGGCCCTTTTTTCAACGCCTGTAATGCCGGAGGGTACCGCGATCAAGATTTTAGGACGAAACAAGCTTCTTGCAGGAGTTACCCGCTTAATTAAAGCCTTTAACATCCCCTCTGCAATTTCAAAATCCGCAATAACACCATCTTTCATGGGCCTTACGGCATGAATTTTTCGAGGTGTTTTTCCAAGCATATCTTTTGCTTTTTTGCCAACTGCCAACACTTCATTTGTTTGGGAATCAACAGCCACAACAGAGGGTTCTGCAAGGACAATTCCCTTGCCCCGTACAAAAACAAGCGTGTTTGCCGTACCAAGATCAATCCCGATATCGTTTGAGAACACGCCTCTAAATTTATTAAGCTGTCCAAAAGCAGAATTATAAAATTTTGCTGCAATCGACTTAAAATTCATATTTGCTTGAGCTTTTTTACTCATATAATCCTTATCTTCATGTTTGAAGCAATTCTAAAACCTCTTCCCAAGTCAGCTTGGAAATAGCTTCTTCATCGGAACTGATGACTTTTTTCACAAGTCCTCTCTTCCGGTTTTGTAATTCTAAAATTTTCTCTTCTATAGTATTTGATGTTACAAGTTTATAAGACGAAACAGAATTTTTCTGTCCTATGCGATGTACGCGATCTGTTGCTTGATTTTCAACCGCCGGATTCCACCACATATCGTAATGTATGACCGTATCTGCCCCAACAAGATTTAAGCCGGTTCCTCCGGCCTTTAGAGAGACTAAGAAAACAGGGATCATTGGATCTTCATTGAATTTCTTAACGATGCTCAAGCGATTTTTGCTAGAGCCGTCCAAATATTCAAAACGAATTCCGCGTTTTTCCAAATCTTGTCGAATAATGGAAAGCATACGGGTGTATTGGCTAAAGATTACGGTTTTATGTCCGCCTTCCATAAGTGTTTGTAAAAGTTCAATCAACATATCGTATTTGGATGAATCGCCAACTTCAGCCTTTTCTTTTGCAAAAATAGCAGGATGACAACAAATCTGTTTTAATCTTGTTAGAGTCGCAAGAACGTGGATCTGAACTTTTTCAAAACCTTCCTTCTTAACAAGATGTGATAATTCCTCGCGCGCTGATTTTGCGTAAGATTGGTAAAGTTCCTGCTGAACTTCTGACAGATGGCAGCGGTACACAATTTCTGAAACATCCGGTAATTCGCTCAAAACGTCTTTTTTCATGCGTCTTAATATAAACGGAGAGATTTTTCTTCTCAATACATCGAGGTTATTACCGGTACTGGTATTTGGATTTCGGATGTATTTTTCTAAAAATCTGTCATAACTGCTTAAAAGCCCTGGCATCAGGAAGTCAAACAAGCTCCAGAGTTCATCGAGCGAATTTTCAATTGGGGTTCCTGTCAAAATCAGGCGATGTTTTGCCTCAAGCATCTTGACGGACTTTGCATTGCGCGTGCCTCTATTTTTAATGGCTTGGGCCTCATCCAATATGCAGTAGCCAAACGGCAATTGCTTATAAAACTCGATATCTTTTTGGAGCAAGCTATAAGAGGTTATCACCACATCGAAGTCTTTTATGTCGTTTAAAAGTTTTTTTCGTTGAGTAGGCGTTCCATCGACCGGCAGGACATTTAAGGTAGCGTTGAATTTACTAAACTCTTCCTTCCAATTATACACAAGCGATGTCGGGCACACAATGATCGAGATCGCATTCTTGTGTTCTTTTTTAAATTGTGTGATCGCAGCAATTGCCTGAAGTGTTTTTCCAAGACCCATATCATCTGCAAGCACTCCGCTTAAATGCATGGAACGGAGGCGCTCAAGCCAGCCCACTCCCTCAATCTGATAACTTCTTAGTGTGGCATTAATATTTGTTGGGATCTCTTTTGGAGCCAAGTCCAACATGCCGATCATTTGTTCTTGTATGGCTTTTAGTTTATCTGTAATGGTAAAATCAATTTGCAGACCATCAAATTGCTTTGCCTCAATACTTGCTAAACTCCAAAGCGGAAGCTCTTCTGTATGGTCATCGATATCATTAATTCCCAAATCATCAAAAATCTGAACCACGGGAAGCAATTTTTCCAAGTCCAAGACCAAAATTTTATTGCCTTTATGAATGCTTTGATTTTCAGAGCTTATTTTTTTGCGTCCTTGAGTCTTTCTTGGTAGCTCTATAAACGCTTTTTTGGATGAAACACACTCCCAAAGCAGATCGAGTGTGACACCTTTTAAGTGGCCGTCAACAACTAAATCCATAGCATAAACATCCACTCTGCCGGTCTCTCTTAAATGGAGCTTGAATCTTGTTTCATCATAGATAAATTGATCGAGCAGATTTTCGGGACAATTAAATTTGACGCGCGCCTGATTTTGCGGAATCACTTCCGTCATAAATTCCACAATTTTTTTATCATTCTTTGCAAGATACATCCCTTGAACCGGATCATAAATAAAATCCTGGAAGAGATCGTGAATGATTTTTTGCTCTTCTGCTAAATTACGAGCCAATATTCCTTGATCTGTAATAAACGGAAAAATGGATTCGACTTGAAGATTGGATGCAGAAGCTGGAACTTTGATGTTGTCGTAAATAAATTCAAGTTTGGCTTCAAGTTCTCCATTAAGATAGCTGATTTCGCACTCTGCGCCAAGCTGACCGACAAACGGCAAGGTCACAAAATTTTCGATAATATCTTTGTTTGTGACTTCCGCAAAAGAATTTAATTCGGGCAATGAATTTTCAACAAACGATCCGAAAAGGGGCTCCGGTATGGTTATTTCCCGAATGATGTTCAAATTTCTCAAATGCTTGCGCTTGACATTTGGCTGGAATTTATAATAAGTGTTCTGATAAATCATTCCGGGATTTGCGCATTCAAACAAAATGATGTCTTCAAAAAGAATGGAATTTCCATGCGGAAGAACAATTGAGGGGTTAAGTAAAATTTTTGGAGCGGATGTTTCTAGATATTCCAGTTCAAAACGGATGAGAGCATTCAAAAAAGAGACTTTGAGAGGCTCTTCCAAGGTATGGGCATAAAGGCATGGAATGGTTTGCGACTCAATGTCTTGGTCTAGCGAATTGCCCATCACATTTTTGGATTGGGAAATCGCAAGCTCATAGCCTCTTGCCAAAATAAGACCAAAAGCTTCTGGATCAATGAGTGCTACGCGCAAATTACGATCTTCTTTATGGAGGTCTGTAAATCTTGCAAAATCCAAAATAAACTTTAAAATTTCAAAACTTTCAAAATCAAACGATTCTTTAACAAAGAAATAACGCTTGCTGCCGATGTAGAGAGGTTCCTGATAACGCACAGCATCTAAAAATTCCTTGATATTCATTATATTCAACGGCTTGGATCTAAAAGGAAGACGTAGGGCCAGTTGAATTTCAGGCTGCGTTCTTTGATTGATCGTTTGTGCAGGTGTGCATAAAAAAATCACAGCAAGCTCTGCCTTGTCTGGTTTGATATTGTCTTCCGGAAGAAAAAATGGAGATTTTCCTAAAACTTCGGCAGCTCCTACATACTCTTGTAGGACCTCTTTTTGGTATTTTTTACCCTTACGCACAATTTCTTTTGTTTCTGCTTCTTTAATGGTTTCTCTTAAAGTATTTTTTTCTTCTTCATCTATGTGCGCTGATTGCTCAAGATTGGTTTCTTTTGAATATTCGATCAAAATGGAATCGAAATGGTCTTCAAGATAAAACAAGATAGCAGATAAATGCTGGCAGTCATATTTGTAGGGGCAATCACAATTGGAATCTATAATTGCAGACTCTCGCCTGTCAATTTCGATTTCGCTTTCATAAGTATTATCAAAACTTCCGGTTACACGGCAGCTGATGCGAACGTTATTTGCGTTAAGGCTTATGATTTTAGCCGAAACCACCATTTTTTTGTCTGCAATTTGCTTGCCTTCTTTTAAAATTCCCGGAGGGAAATCTTGCTTTAACTTGCGAAAATTTAACATGACCACTCTCTTAACTGTTTTAACGATTGAGTTTTTGTCTTAAAAACCGCTTACGCGCGCAGTATATAAACTGGCGCACAACTTGTCATTAAAAAAAAACAGGAGAGTGATTTTTTTTACATAGTGTCTTTAACTCCTAAAATAAAAAAATGTTTTTACAATTTTTACGACCACGCTTAACTCAATTTTTATGGACAACATAGACATTATGGACTTTGTATACTGAAAACTTAAAATAAGACGAAACGTCTTATTTTTATTTTCGAAACTTTTTTGTTGCTGAAAAATTACTACCCTGACTATACTCACCGTTTTCTAAAGTGCGGGCGTAGCTCAGTGGTAGAGCATCACGTTGCCAACGTGAGGGTCGTGAGTTCGAATCTCATCGCCCGCTATTAGATTAATTAACAAACATGCGGGCGTAGCTCAGTGGTAGAGCATCACGTTGCCAACGTGAGGGTCGTGAGTTCGAATCTCATCGCCCGCTAATTGTTTTTTTAAAATCTATTTATCCCCTTAATTTAATTCATTCTTAGCGAGGTTTTTGTGTCAGAATTCAAAAATGAAAATTTAAATATGAAAGTCGAAAGATTACCGGGTGCAGAAGTAAAACTTGAAATAGCCATTACGCCGCAGGCTACAAAAGCAGCTTACGAAAAAGCAATCAAAAACATCACTAAAGAAATTTTGATTCCCGGATTCAGAAAAGGAAAAGCTCCAAAAAATCTTGTCCAAGAAAAATTCAAATCTGCAATCGACGAAGAATGGAGATCTGTGCTTTTAAATACAGCCTTTCAAGAAGCATTGGACCTTACCAAAATTGTCCCTTTTTCTAAAGAAACCATCAAACCGCAGATCAAAAGCATTTCTTCAGAGGCGGGTTCTGAAATTACCATTTTATTTGAAGCGCGTCCGGAAATCCCTGAAATTAATCCTGGCGAAATCAAACTTAAAAAAGTCAAAGCAAGAGCTGTCACAGACAAAGATATTGAAGAGCGCATGCTAGAGCTTCAACTTCATCAGGCAACATGGGAAGATATTAAAGATAGAGGCGTTCAAGAAGGCGATTTCGTCCACTTGGATATCGAATCTTTAGACAATCCAGGAACAGTTATCTGCAAAGACCAGCCTTTTTCAGTGATTAAGGGAAAAATCGGAAACTGGCTTTATGATTTATTATTGAACAAAAATTTAAATGATGTTTTTGAAGGAACTAGCGAAAAAGATCCATGCCATCAATGTGAAGATCATACGCATGTACATCCTAAAGAAGAAGAGGAATTTAAACCATCCAAACTTCAAATCACTATCCAAGCGATCAAAAAACCTGTCCTACCTGAGATCACTCCTGAATTTGCCTCAAAACTCGGCGCTGAGTCTGTTGAAAAGCTAATGGAGAGAGTCGTTTTATCTCTCGATAAAAATTTTCAGGAAGAAGCACAGCAAAAATTAAGAGAGCAGCTTGAAGAAATTGTTTTACATAGCTACCCATTTGAGATTCCTTCCTCAATTTTAAAATCACACGGAAAAATGTCTCCAAAAGATATGGAAGAACTAAGAGATTCTTATCGTCTTTACCTCATCTGCGAAAAAATCGCTCACAATCTTAAGTTTGATGTTACCCAAGATGAGATTATGCAGGAATTCATGGTTCAGGCTTATATGACAAATCCTGAAAATTCATTTATTGATCCCTCTGCGGACCCCAAGGAAATTCACCATCGGATCAGAACTTATCTTCTTGATAAAAAGGTTAAAGATTATTTAATTGAGCATGCGCATAAAGAGTAAAATCTCTTGACCCAAGACATAATGTTCATGTATAAATTGTAGTATTTAACACATAAATCTTAAAAAGTTTTGGTAATGCCAAAACTTTTTTGAGTTTAACTAGCTTAAAAGGATCTTTCATGACAAATAATCGACCAACTAATTCACTGACACCCTATGTAATTGAAGATACAGGCCGCGGCGAGCGATCCATGGACATTTATTCACGTCTTTTAAAAGACAGAATTATCTTTATTGGCACAGATATTACAGATCATGTAGCTAATGTCGTAGTCGCGCAGCTTTTATTTTTGAAAATGGAAGATCCAAAAAAAGATGTGCATATTTATATCAATTCTGTCGGTGGTTATATCACGGCAGGCCTTGCCATTTATGATACGATGCAATGGATGGGATGCAACGTTAACACCTATTGCATCGGCCAAGCATCTTCAATGGGAGCCCTCCTTTTAACTGCAGGGACAAAAGGAAAACGCTTTGCGCTTCCAAATAGCCGCATCATGATTCACCAACCCTCCGGCGGTGTTGGCGGTACGGCAGCTGACATTAAGGTACAAGCCAAAGAAATCATTTATCTAAAAAAACTTCTTCATGAAATGATGGCAACTTGCACAGGTCAATCCATTGAGAAAATCGAAATAGATTCTGACAGGGATTTTTATATGAGTCCTCAAGAAGCCAAAGATTATGGACTTATCGATGAAGTAGTATTGCTTAAGAAAAAAAATTAATAAATTTAGAGTTTGACATGACAAAAAAAAAATCCGATGAAACTGAAGTAATAGCTTGTTCATTTTGTGGCAGGACTGAAGAAGCTGTTGAAAAACTCATTTCAGGACCAAGTGTTTACATCTGCGATAAGTGTGTCAAACTATGTTCTGGAATACTCGAAAAGAAAAAACCGGCGACACAAGCCTCTGTTTTTGAACCAAAAGTTTTAAAGCCCAAAGAAATCAAACGCAGGTTGGATGAATACATTGTAGGTCAGGAAAGCGCAAAAAAAACTATTGCGGTTGCTGTTTATAATCATTACAACCGTATTTTATCTCTTGGGAAGGACAAACCGGTAGAATTTGGAAAATCCAATGTCTTGCTTTTTGGTCCGACAGGATCCGGGAAAACATTAATTGCTAAGACTCTTGCTACAATATTAGACGTTCCCTTCACAATAGCCGACGCGACAACTCTAACAGAAGCAGGTTACGTTGGGGAAGATGTGGAAAACATCATTTTACGCTTATTACAAGCTGCTGATTTTGATGTCGCTAAAGCTGAACTTGGGATTATTTATGTGGACGAAATCGATAAGATTAATCGAACCACCGGTAATGTCTCAATCACCCGCGATGTTTCTGGTGAAGGCGTACAGCAAGCTCTTTTGAAAATTGTCGAGGGAACGGTTGCTAATGTTCCTCCTAAAGGTGGCAGAAAGCATCCAAATCAGGAATATATCAAAGTCAATACTGATAATATCTTATTTATTGTTGGCGGAGCTTTTGCAAACTTGGATAAAATTGTCGCAAAACGTCTTGGTAAGTCTACAATCGGATTTAATTTGACCGATAAGGAAATCATTGATTCCTCAGAAAAAAGTCTTCTTCTTTCAAAAGCTGAACCTGAAGATTTTGTGCAATATGGAATGATCCCTGAGTTTATCGGTCGTTTTAATAGCATCGCCAATTGCAACGAGCTTACTATGGAAGATCTCGTCACAATATTAACTGAGCCAAAAAATGCCGTCATTCGGCAATACCAGGCGATATTTGGTTTAGAGAACGTAGAGCTTAAATTTACAGAAGATGCGATCAAAGCTATCGCTCAAAAAGCCATCAAGGCAGGAACTGGTGCACGCGCGCTACGCATGATCCTTGAAAAGACCATGCGCGAGCTTATGTATGAAGTGCCTTCTGATAATAGTGTCACTGAAATCACTATTGAAGAAGAGACGATTACAAAAGATGCAGAGCCTATTGTCAAGCGCTCTAATGAGCAAATCGCTTAAAAAAACATAAAAAATCTCCGAACTATAGTACAAGGGCTTTAGCCCTTGTACTATAGTTCGGACATTTTAAGAGACTTTTCGCAATTCCATGGCTTAGAAGCGGTAAAAGCATGTAGCCACATGCGTCAGCTCAATGCCATTAAGTTAAAGAATTTTGTTTGCTATATTGCAGGCTGATCGCCTGCC
>JBEPVN010000036.1:0-21923 GCA_041691015.1 Parachlamydiaceae bacterium
GGCGCCTAAATTTTGTTTTTAGATTTATAAAAAAAACCCCCTCCTTTTGAAAAAAAAAACAAAAAATATTAGTTTCCGCACTCCAAAAATGCGCTTGACAGATCATCTGCTATTTCTTATCGTTTTTTTCTTTAATAGGCAGGTATAATGTATGGATTCTTTTGATTTGAGGTTGTGGGATGGCTTTAGCCCATGCGGCGGCAGGCCAGATGTGCAAGCCATTGTAGATCAGATTGTCATTGACTCAAGAAGGATTACTTCTTCAAAAGCCCTCTTTGTAGCACTTGCAGGCTCACTTCAAGATGGACACCTCTTTATAGAAGAAGCGATCAAGGCAGGAGCTGCATTTGCTATCGTTAACGAAGATTTTATTCTGAAAGGCAATATTCCTAAAAACTTCACTCTTTTGAGATGTAAAGACCCTTTAAAAGCACTTCAAGAAATCGCAAGAGCCTATAGATTAACTAAAAAAGCAAAAGTGATTGCCATCACGGGCTCTTATGGCAAAACAATGGTAAAAGATTTGCTTCATTTATTTTTCAGTAAAACAAAGCGCATAGTTTCCTCGCCAGAGAGCTTTAACAGCCAAATAGGTGTTGCGCTTAGTTTGTTACTTATTCAAGACCATCATGAAATTGCAATCATAGAAGCTGCAGTTTCTAAAAAAGACGAAATGGATCAATTGGTTCATATGATTGTCCCAAATTGTTCCATAATGACACATATCGGTAAAAAACATCAGACAACACTTGGAAATATCGAATCATCTTCATTTGAAATCATAAAAATGAGCGTTGCTGAATCGATCGAAGATTGGGTTTTGATTCCGAACCACGCATCCCTTAAGCCCCATGTAAAAAAAATTCAAAGCTTATTTTATTTTTGGAATGAGTTTCAAGACAACCTACCCTTTGCAAAACTTAACCCGAATGATCCAAATTTAAGCTATGAGCTGATATTTCCGGATAAAACTACATTTACAAAACAAATTACTTCCGGGTTTAATTATTTTTTGGATCTAATCAACATTGCTGTAAAAGCAGCTTTCTTAGAAAATATTTCAAAAGATCATATTTGCGAGGTATTGGAAACATACTCCTCAGAACCCATGAGGACAGAGCTCTGGCAATCAACACTTGGTTCGATTTTTATCAACGACACTTATTGCGAAGACCCCCAATCTGTCGATTTATCCCTTAAATATTTTGAGCAATCCACGCCAAAGAACCGTAAAACATTTATTTTCAGTGGAATGCGAAATAAAAATACGCGCACAGAAAATGATTACAAAAGAATCGGCCAAGCGATCAGCAAAGCGAAACTTCAAGAACTGATTTTGATCGGAGATCAACCTTACTCACCGCTTATTCAGGAAGTTAAAAAAAACTCTCCCGGCACAGAAATTACTCTTCATGGATCGCTAAATGAAGCAATCAAAAAACTGCAGATCGACATTCATCCAGATGACCTCATATTACTTAAAGGCGAAAAAAAAGAATCTCTGGACAATTTAACAGAAGCCTTTGAGGGAAGCATCAGTAATAATCAGTGTACAATCAATCTTGCTGCTATTCAAGCAAATCTTTTGGCTTTAAAAAACAAACTGCCTCAAAAAACACGCCTCATGGTTATGGTAAAGGCTCTTGCATACGGAACCTCCGAAATCCGAATGGCAAAATTTTTAAAGACGCTAGGAGTTGATATTTTAGGGGTCTCTTATGTCGATGAAGGGGTTTCGTTAAAAAAAGCTTCTGTCACACAAGAAATCTTTGTTTTAAATGCCGTCATTCATGAAATTCCAAAAATTCTTAAATGGGACTTATGCGTTGGTGTCAGCGAATTTACGTTTATAGAAGAATTAAACAGGCAAGCGGCCTTTTGTCATCAAATAATAAAAGTTCACCTTCATGTAGATACAGGCATGAAAAGATTCGGATGCGGAACAGAAAAAGCTTTAATGCTTGGAAAATTGATTGCAAACTCCTCTAATCTAATTTTAGAGGGTATCATGACCCATTTTGCAGCAGCGGACAATCCAAAAGAAGATGCTTTTACTTTGATGCAAGCTGAAACTTTAGATAAAGTGATTGAGGAATTAACAAAAGAAGGCATAAATATTCCTTTGCGCCATGCTGCAAATTCAAGCGCTGCCATGCGTTTTCATTTTCCCTCTTTCAACATGGTACGGATTGGTCTTTCCATATATGGACTTTATCCATCAAAAGAGTCTGAACACTCTCTTGAATTAAGGCTTGCCCTTTCTTTGACATCCCGGGTTGTTGGTATTAATCATTGCAAAAAAGGAGAAACTGTAAGTTATGCAAGAAGTTACACCGTTACGTCGGAATCGCAAAAAATAGCAGTGTTGCCAATCGGCTATTTTGACGGATTGCACCGAAATTACAGTGGAAAGGGTCATGTTGTGATCCACGGTAAAAAAGCTCCTATGGTGGGGAAAATTTGTATGGACTACATGATGGTGGATGTCACAGATATTCCTGGAGTTGAAATAGGCTCTAAAGTTCTGATTTTTGGAGAAGATGAATATGGAAATTACTTGTCTCCAGAAGACTTTGCAACAAGCGGAGACTCAATTGTGTATGAATTGATTACCTGCATGGGACCAAGAATCCAGCGTATCTTTATCTATGAAGAGGCTGTCAGTTTGAGATGATCTTTTAAGCTAAATTTTCAATAATTTCGGCTTTTTGTGGATCTGCAGCTTCCATATCTTTTTTGGCAGCTTCGAGCAATTCAGAACTTGTAGGGCGTAACTTATAATCAGTATTTAATCCTTGAATAAGTAAATCAGCAAATTCAGCATTTGCTCCGTTATCTGTCAGTTGTTTTTTTAAATTTACGTCAACGATAAAATCTCCTATACGAGTAGTTCTTAGGTAAGGCATTTTTTTTGTATAAATTTGGCAGATAGTTGCGCACATTGCATACACATCGCTTTTTTCTTCAATCAACCTATAAGTTTTAAAATCATTATCCATTACAGCAGTTTTTGATAATTCTTCATCTGCATAAGGTTTGTATACTGGGGTAAAAACTCTACGCCTTAGAGATTCATGTTCCAATTCGTGTTCAAAAGCATCTCCAAAATCTGCTAAAAATGCTAAGGATCTTGTTTCATCGTTGTTCTTACCTCGATTAAAAAATATATTAGCTGGTTTTATATCGCCATGTGTTATACCCTTAGAATGTAAATAATCTAGACCATACAAGAGTTGGTATGCGACACTTGCCTTTTCAAATAAAGATAATTTTTTTTCAGAAGCTATCACACTTTTTAAATCTGTTTCGTAAAACGCTCCGATGTGACCTGTTTTAGCACTCGTTGGAAACATAATACTCCGCACATCCTTAACTTCCTTAAGAGCCTTTTGAATACCAAGAACTGTCTTTTCTGCATGGATTGTGCCGAGGATTTTAACTTCTTGTATAATCTGAGATTGACTGGCCTGGTGAGCTTTAGGCATTTTAACAACAGACTCATCCCCTAGCTCCAATACACCTTCAAGTAAATTTACTCCTTGGAAAGCAATCCCAAAACTACCCTCACCGAGTTTTTTTCCGAATAAGCCGGTAATTTTTAATGAATCGCCTGAGGTTTTGACTAATATGCTGTGATATTTTGTCATAGGAATAATCATTTCAAGATCTTTTGTGGGAGCCCTCTTTTGGGCAAGTACTTTAAAAGCGCTTCTAATAGTCAATTTAATTGTTTTAATAGCTTGATTTAATTGGAGATTCTCATCTGAATCAGTAGCAACAAGCTTTTTGTACACAGCTTCCACTTTACTCTCTACTTGCTTTGCTGTCTCAATGAATTCATCCAATCTCCCCTCTTTTTTAGCTAGGAGTACTTCTTCAAGTGTTAAATGAAAGGAATCTGCTAAATATCCCAAATATTCGAGTTCATGAATATCTTCTGCGTTTTTAAACAAGGTGTAATCAACATTGTAATGCTTTGCTTCAACAGCTAAATTGATTAACTCCTCTAGAGAATCTGACTTTTCTGCTTCTATAATCATTTCCTTGGAGATATTAAGCTCTAATGCGATATCGCTGATCCTGACCAGCAAATCGTCATTATTTAATTTTATCTCCACAAACTTTTTATTAGAAAAAAAATTATCCAGACTATTAATAGCTTTTTGAATAAAATTCAGTTCACTGACCACTTTTGTTTTTGCATAAATTTTAACGTCGTCAAACTTAAGAAATGTAATTAAATCGAGGTTTTCATAGCTGGATTTTTGGATTTTACCTTGAAAGCTTGGTACCGTCATAATTAACCTTTGTTACAATAATTAACTAACTATTATTATAGTATGTAATTATTATTAATTAAAACAATTAAAACATTTAATTATTGTAATATAGAGACGATAGGCTGCAAATTGCGGGGCGTTGCTCATCTAAGAAGCGATTTTACATAGATAGAATGTGTGACAACCCTTAGCATTACCCATTTTTTTTAAGTCGCTGCTGCTAAATCCGCCGCGGCAGCGGCATACGCATCAAGCTTAAGGGTCAAACTTCCGGTGGTTACAACCACCTATCTATGTAAAATCGCCTCTTAGATAAGCACCATTGAGGCGTCAGTTTAAAGTATGCACGAGAGCATCTTTGATGTAAGGATACCGGAATTTAAAGCCTGCATCCATTAAACGCTTTGGATAGACTTTAGCGCTCGATAACAGCAATTCATCCGCCATTTGCCCAAAAATTAAACGCGCTGCAAAAGTTGGTAACGGTAAAAAAGCTGGACGATGCAATATTTTAGCAAGTGATTCTGTAAAGCACTGATTATTAATAGGATAGGGAGAAACTGCATTGATAGGGCCAGATATTGCCTTGTTTTCTATAGCAAATAAAATGATGCTAATAAGGTCATCTATCGCAATAAAGCTAAAATATTGCTCTCCGCTTCCGACTTTGCCTCCTAATCCAAGTTTAAAAGGAGTAAGCATCGAACTTAACGCACCTCCCTCCTTTGATAAAACAGCCCCTGTCCTTAAAA
This sequence comes from Parachlamydiaceae bacterium, assembly GCA_041691015.1. Taxonomy (GTDB): domain Bacteria; phylum Chlamydiota; class Chlamydiia; order Chlamydiales; family Parachlamydiaceae; genus JBBSJT01. The sequence goes on from JBEPVN010000036.1 coordinate 5,033, forward strand.
GAACAACTCGGGTTTTCGTTTCATCGACTTTTACGGCAGCTTCCCATGCTTTGCAAACTTCTGACAAAAAATTATTTCCGGGAGCGCTTTCTTCTGTTAGAGCCTCACTGCCTCTATCCCCATAAAAACCGATCGCCGAGGCATTAACAAGAACACTCGGAGGTCTTTTTAATTTTGAAATAATACCGCAAAGTGTTTTTGTAGCAAGCACCCGGCTTTCCAGGATTTTCTTTTTTTTAGATGCGGTCCATCTACCAGTTGCTATGTTTTCCCCGCTTAAATTAACAAACACATCCATGTCTTCATAGGGTGTAGGGTCAGTTGGTATACTTTCTGGATTCCAGAATATCTCATGACTTTGCAAGGGTTTTGTTCCCCTGGTTAATTTAAAAACCAGGTTTTTATTTTCTTCCAAGCGCTTGACAAGCGCTTTACCTATAAGTCCGGAGGCTCCTGCAATTAATATTTTCATAGATCACACGCTTCTGGAGGCATCCAACTAGCTTCCTTACCTGTCCATTTGATATTGCAGCCTATAGGATTTGTAGTAGGCTTTGTAATTGGTTTACCGCTTAAATGCTCACTTAAAGCAGATTCCAAATCGTGTTGCGTTACTTTTTCAGGATCTCTTGGAAAATCTACTGCACGCCCTGTATAAATTAGTTTTCTTGCCTTATCAAAAACATAAAAATGAGGAGTTCTTAAAGCGCCATACTTTAAGGCCGTAATTTGTGAATCATCCCTCAAATAGATCCAAGGGAAATGATTTTGTTCCATACGCTCAACCATATGATCAAAAGAATCAAGAGGCTTTGTTTTTTCACTATTAGAATTGATACCTGCAAACACTACATTTTGGGATTTAAATTTTTCCACCGTTTGTGCTGTTAGCGGATCTGAGGATAAGACAAACGGACAATGGTTGCATGTAAAGAATATCACAAGCACTTCTGCATTTTCAAAATCTTTTAATGAGTAAGTTTTGCCATCTGTTGCGAGCAATGAAAAATCCGGAGCATCTGCTCCTATTTCTAAAGTAAACGGTTTCATTTATTCATCCTTCATATTTTTTAATGCGATTAATGCTAATTCACGGGCTTTGCCGTGGTCAACAATGGGTTTCGGGTATGTTTTTCCAAGTACTATTCGAGCATTTTTTAAAACCTCAACTGGAGCTAAAAATGGCTTGTGGATCCATTTTGCCTCTAAATGTTTTAGTTCAGGCACCCACTTTCTTATATATTCACCATTTGGATCAAATTTTTCGGCTTGTGTTGTGGGATTAAAGATACGAAAATAAGGGGCAGCGTCTGCCCCACATCCAGAAACCCATTGCCATCCAAGCGTATTGTTTGCAAGGTCTGCATCTACAAGTGTATCCATGAACCATTTAGCTCCCTCCATCCAGGAAATGATGAGATCTTTCACTAAAAAAGATCCCACAACCATGCGAACGCGATTATGCATCCAGCCGGTTTTCCATAATTGCCTCATGCCGGCATCGACAAGCGGATAACCGGTCAATCCTTTTTGCCAGGCTTTTAAACCATGCGGATCATTATTCCAGGGAAAATGATTAAACTCTTTTCGTAAAGGCTCAGTTTCAGTTTTAGGAAAATGGTAGATCAAATGATAGGCAAATTCGCGCCAAAAAAGTTGCCTTAAATAGGGGGTCACTTGTGGTTCCGTGCTTCCATATTTTTCGATCACAGCATGAAAAATCATTCTTGGGCTGATTTCTCCAAAATGTAGCGAGGCAGATAGGTGAGAGACGCTATCAATATCTGGCCTATCCCTTTCGGATTCATAATTTAAAATATCTTTTTGTATGAACCTTTTCAATAATTCTTTAGCATGCGTAAGCCCAGGCTGCCACACAGTCTTAAACCCTTTGTCCCAATCAATTATGGGCAAAAGTTTAAGATCATCAATAGATCCTTTATTTTTTACATCATAAGAAAAGATGGGTTGATTTATGGTTGTGACAGGTTTTGGAATTTCGTTTCTCAAACAATTTTTCCAAAATGGTGTAAAGACTTGGAATGGTTTACCCTGCTTGTTTTGAATATCCCATGGTTCAAAAAGAAGATTACCCTTAAAACTTAATGCATCAATATTTTGAGATTTTAATTCAGCCTTAATCTCTCCATCTCTTTTAATGCTTGCAGGCTCATAACATCGATTCCAATAAACTGAGTCTGCGCGACTTTCAACTATCAATTGCTGCAAGACTTTTAAGCAATTGCCATCTCTTACCACAAGACTTAAATTTAAACTTTTTAATTGCTCATTTAAGACCAGAAGCGAGTAATGAAGCCACCAAGAGGCAGCTCCTCCGATTTTCTTATCCTTGATGTATAATGGGATAATGGGCCTTCCCTCTTTTACAGCATGATTTAATGCAGGATTATCTTCCAAACGAAGATCGAGTCTAAACCATAAAATGATGGGCTGTTTTTTAATCATACTCCAAACCAAGTAATTCCAGGTATTTCCCCCGTTCCAATTCTGTGTATAAGCATACTTGGATTATACAAGTTTTGATTTACACGAAATTCCTTGTTTTCATATAAAGAAACGGTTTCTTTAGTCCCATCATCTAATGTTCTTGAATATTCACGTTTTGACCAAAAAAAACGATGTACCAGATGCACTAATAAATAAGCGATCGTGCGTTGAAAAAGAGCGATAATTCCGAAAATATAATTAAGAGGAAAGCTAAACTTAGATTCGAGTAAAGGATGCCTAAAGTAATTCGGAATTAATCCGCCGTCTTCTTTTTTGCCAAATTTGTTCTCAAAAATCATTTGAAAATCGGCGGAGCAATTATTGCCGGAAAATTGAAAATTCCAAATATCCCTTCCGTATTTTGTCATAAGGTCTTCAGTGTCTTCGATGCTTAAAAGATGGGGGGCTGCTCCATGAATTCTTTGAGAATAAAAAGGTGTTGGATCCGGATAAGTAAACTCTGCCTCTACACTATTTCCAACAAAGCAGGCTTCCTGCCATTGAGTCTGAGGAAAGTCTTTTGCGTATTTGCCAAAAGGATAAACGCGATAGAGATCGTTTCCAATTGGATAATAAACAGTCGATGCTCCATGGGCATTATCCGTATGATAGGGTTCAAGACAACTTGCCTCTATCGTAACAACACATGGTTTATCATTTGTAATGACAATCTTGAACATCTGTTCCAATTCTTGCTTTGAAATCGTCAAAAAAGTTGGAAGTTTCTCCCAAAATCTCGCCTCTTTAGTATTCAAAGCAATTTCTTGACCATCGTGATAAGTTTTTAACTTTTGTGGTCTAAAAGCAAGCATTCCATCATCTTGAAAAACTTCCATCGTTGCAGGAAGCCGCTTCATCTGCCATTTTTTTTTGATCTCTCCCCATTTAAGGCTGATACCTCCATTTAGGTCAATGTTTGCATCATCATTCAAAATTGAAACAAATTCGCCATTGATCTTGAACTGAAGATCTTTTTCTTTAGCATCATTTTGAAGAGGAATTTTTTCGATTTTTAAAACTTCAATATTGTACTTTTTAAAAAAACCGACCCTAATGGTAAGCAGCGAATTTTTAAGATCTATAGAACATGTCTTAAAATATTGTACAAGGATTTTAATCGGAAAATTATCCCTGAAAATGAGCTTAAAGCTCTCATCTAAAGCTCTTTCATTTTGAAGCAGCACGTTAACGAATTTTTCGTATTTGGCAAGATCTTGAATTTTTGTCTTATCAGATAGAGATAATTTCTTGTCGGGAAATAATGTTCCTGCCTTCCATTTTAAAAAAACAGCTTCCAATACTGATGTATCTGTAGAGTCTTTTAGAGGACTTAATCCCCCGCGGGAGGCTTTAATCCGGTAGTTCAATGAAATAACTTTTAGAACCGTGATCGTAAGTTCATATCGGAAATTACTGTTTAAACTCACGTTTTTGTCAAATAATTTAGCCTCGAGATTACGTCCGCAGGCTATTATTGCCTCATGAATCGATCCTATCTTAGACAAAAAAGTCATTTTAGTTTCGAGCGCATCAACTTCTTTGTTAAAACAGATGCCAACATCTGTCCATCGATTTTCTTCTATCATCTTGTAAGCCTTATGTTAAACATAAGTTTTTAGCAGCCCCTCAATTTGTTTTCAACAAAATTGTTGGAAAAAACTCTTAATTTTAGTATCATAACTATTATTTAAAATATTAACAAAGGATTATTTATGTCTTTCTCAACATCATCCCCCAAATACCCACCCGTATCTTTTTCTGCGCAAGAACCTGTCATTGTATTTGATCACGACAAGATGGTCGCAAAAGCAAAAGAATTTGCAAACGAAGATTCCAAACTTGCCGCGTATATAGAAAACCTTTTGAAACATCCCGGATTCAAAAAAGATCCCAAACACTTCATCAATAATTGGGAATTTAGAATCTTGCAAGAAATGAGCCTTGATGAAACGGAAAGATCTGCGCATCTGTTTATACTGCAGCAGCCTGAATTCCATAGAGGAGCGCCTTCAAGCTGCCGCTAATCCTAGCGAACAGGGACCTCTCTCGGGACGACATCTCAGGACAGTTTGAGAGCAGCTATAAAACAGTTGTAAGAATTCCGAAAATACAATAAGCTCATCCAATTATAAATTTTACAAGGATTTTTTATATGTCAGTTGGCTCACCTATTGGTTTTTTTTCAAATTATTTAGATACAAGACAAACATTACCATTGGAATTCGATCGCGAAGTAAAACCTCTAACCAATCATAAATTATTATTGAAAGGTGCCCAAGAAATTGCAAAGGAAGATCAATTTCTCTTAGCTTTCATTGAAAATAAGTTGAATGATCCGGAATTTCGAACAAACCCAAGGCCGCATCTTACTAAATGGAGAGATCAGTGTTGGGATCTAAATTTTAGTTTAGCTGAGGAAGTGCTTGCCTTGAAATTTTTTGAAGATAATATAAACTTACTTTAATTCTTGTGATTTTTCTTTTAAAAGACTAATATTGCTTTGATAATTAGGAGCTCTTTAATGGCAAATCTCGACAAAGAAACAATAAAAAATTTAACGGAACTCTGTCGCATTGAATGCACAGAAGAAGAGCAAACAGCCCTTCTCCAGGATTTAAAAAAAATCATTGATTACATCGACCAATTAAATGAAGTCGATACAGAAAACGTTATGCCTTGCAACCAAGTTTTAAGCGACATGGTCAATGTCACGCGGGATGATGTCGTCTCTGAAATAATGCCGCGGGAAGTTTTCTTGAAGAATGCCCCTTCCCACACCGGAGGCATGATCAAAGTGCCCAAGGTTTTAAATTAAGGTATTAAATTAAAGGTCAAATCAACATGCATGAGTTATCTGCAATCGAAATTCGAGATAAATTTTTAAAAGGTGAAATTTCAGCTGTTTCCATCTGTGAAACCTACCTTGCCCGGATTGCAAAATATGATGGGGAAATCGGCGCTTTTCTTTCTGTCTTCAATGAAAAAGCGTTGCAAAAAGCAAGAGAACTAGACAAAAAGCTTGCCCGCGGTGAAAAAATGGGAAAACTTGCAGCTATTCCAATTGCGATAAAAGACAACATTCATGTCAAAGACGAAATCAGCAGTTGCGCTTCCAAATTTTTAACAAACTATAAAGCCCCATTTGATTCAACAGTTGTTTCATTATTGGAATCAGAAGATGCGATCATCATCGGAAAAACAAATCTTGATGAATTTGCCATGGGATCCTCAACTGAAAACTCTGCCTTGCAGACCACAAGAAATCCTTGGAATCTAAAATGCGTTCCGGGTGGATCCTCAGGCGGATCTGCCGCGGCTGTTGCCGCAAGGCTTGTTCCGATTGCTCTTGGAAGCGATACAGGGGGATCTGTCAGATTGCCTGCTGCATTTTGCGGCGTTGTCGGATTTAAGCCAACTTACGGCAGAGTTTCGAGGTTTGGTCTTGTAGCATACGGATCATCGCTCGATCAAATAGGACCGATAGCAACGAGAGCTCTTGATGTCGCCTTGGTCATGGAAGTTCTTGGCAAACATTGTGAAAAGGATTCAACAAGCTTAAATTCAGAGCCTGAAGATTACTTGAATAACAGTTTTTCTTTTCAAGGGATGAAAATTGGAATCCCTAAGGAATTTTTAAAGACACTTGCAGATGAGCCAAAAAAAGTATTTTATGATTCTCTTGAAAAATTAAAGACCTTGGGAGTAACTCTCGTAGATGTCGACCTCTCCGTTTTAAAATATTCAATTGCTGTATATTACATCCTGGCAACAGCAGAAGCCTCAACAAATTTAGCGCGTTTTGACGGAATCAGATACGGCAATAGGTCAGTAAAGGCTAAAACACTTTCCGAAGTTTATAATTTCTCAAAAGAAGAAGGCTACGGAAAAGAAGTTAAAAAAAGAATTTTGCTTGGCACCTACGTCCTATCTGCCGGCTATCAAAATGCTTACTATAAGAAAGCTCAAAAAGTCCGTACTTTAATTATTGAAAGCTTTAAAAATGCTTTTAAAGATTGCGATTTGATCGCAACCCCGGTAAGTCCTTTTGCAGCTTTTGAAATAGGTTCCATCAAAGATCCGATCCAGATGTATTTGGAAGATATTTATACAGTGCCTATCAATCTGGCAGGTCTTCCCGCAATCAGCATTCCGGATGGTTTTTCAAAGGATGGCAAACCGATGGGTCTTCAATTGATAGGACCTCAAAAAGGCGATGTAAGCGTTATTTTAGCAGCTGCAGCTTTTGAAAAGGCTTCTCCAGAATTTACTAAAATTCCATCAAACGTGCAAGGAGCTTAAAATAAAATGAGCATTTACGACAATTGGGAAGCAGTCATTGGCCTTGAAATTCATGCAGAATTAAACACGCAGTCAAAATTATTCAGCTCAGCTCCAAATCGATTTGGCGATGAGCCAAACACAAATATCAACGAAGTATGCACAGGACAGCCAGGAGCTTTACCTGTTTTAAACAAGGAAGCTGTCAAAAAAGCTGTGCAGTTTGGGTGTGCGATCAATGCAACTGTTGCAAAATTTAGCAAATTCGATCGAAAGTCTTACTTTTATCCAGATAGTCCGCGCAATTTTCAGATCACTCAATTTGATCAGCCGATCGTACTTCACGGCACAGTCATTGCAGAGGTCAATGGTGAGGAGAAGTCTTTTGCCGTAAACCGCGCCCACTTGGAAGATGATTCCGGCATGCTGAAGCATTTTACAAACTTTACAGGGGTAGATTATAATAGAGCTGGCGTTCCTTTGATAGAAATCGTCTCAGAGCCTTGCATTCATACCCCAGAAGAAGCGATGGCCTATGCTTCTGCTGTCAAAGCCATTTTGCAATATACGGATGTCTCTGATTGCAATATGGAAGAGGGGTCGCTTCGTGTGGATGCCAACATCTCCGTTCGGCTAAAGGGTGAAACAGGGCTTAGAAATAAGATTGAAATTAAAAATATGAATTCCTTTAGCAATATGGGAATTGCTTTGCATGCTGAGATCAAACGGCAAATTCAAGAATATCTGAACCATCCGAATAAACCGCTTAACGAAGTGATCGCACAAGCGACATACCGTTTTGATCCTGAAACTCAGTCCACGGTCTTGATGCGAAGAAAAGAACAGGCCGATGATTATCGATATTTTCCGGAACCGGACTTGGTTCCTATTGTATTAACAGATGCTTATATCGAAGAAATCAGAAAATTATTACCGGAACTGCCTATGCAAAGAGAGCGCCGTTATGTAAAAGATTTTGGGATATCGACGCATAATGCCTTTATTTTAACGACCGATAAAAAACTTGGCGATTACTTTGAAGAGGCTCTAAAAGACTGCAAAGACGCTAAAATTTTGTGCAACTGGATCATCGGTGAATTTACCGGGCGTTTTAAAGATACGGGTACGACATTACTTACCTCCGGCATATCTCCAAGCCATGTGGCAAAGCTTGTAAGTATGATTGAAAACGGAACAATCAACGGCAAAATAGCAAAATCAGTCGCTGATGAAATGGTAGCAGATCCTGCAAAGGATCCAGAAGACATTGTGAAAGGAAACCCAGATTTTAGTCCGGTGAACGATATTTCAGAAATTTCATTGTTAGTAGACAAGGTGGTTGCTGAAAATCCTCAGTCGATTGTTGATTTTAAAGCTGGCAAAGATAAAGCTTTTGGCTTCCTTGTCGGTCAGGTGATGAAGCTCTCCCGCGGTAAAGCTTCTCCTCAGATTGTCAATGACCTCCTGAGCAAAATCATTTCGGAGCATTGACTATGGGCCGCATCCAAATTAAGGATCAATTACGGGCCCTAGCTTGACAGTATGACAGTTTTTTTTAACCCTTACGGTATAAGTATTGAGGGTTAAAAAAACTGTCATACTGTCAAGCTAGGACCCCTATATATTTAAAACGCTTTCTTGCAGGCTTGTTTATCTTATGTAATTGTCTTCCTCTTGCGGCGGATCCATCATGTATTTTTTGAGGCGTCCGGCAACTGATTCTGGCAAATCCACTTCCAAAATCACATCATTTTCTTCATAGCTTTGTGCAACTACATGACCTGTACGCATAATTTCGCTGACAATGGCATAGTCACTTTGAGGGACTTTTAACTTGATGATTTTACGAAAAGATTTGAGCTCTTTGATAATCATTTCCTGCAATTCATCAAAACCTGTTTTTTGCAGAGCCGATATGGGCACAGTTTTTGTGTATTTCAACCGAAGGCGGCGGATCATGCTTTGATCTTCGCACTTATCAATCTTGTTAAGGACTGTAATGACCGGTTTATTTTCAGCATTAAGCTCTTTTAAAACTTCAAAAGTCGTGTTTGCCTGCTCCTCTGCCATCGGATGGCTGACGTCGATCAAATGAATCAATACATCCGCCTGAATTGCCTCTTCGAGTGTGCTTTTAAAGGCAGCTACAAGAAGATGCGGTAATTTACGGATAAATCCTACCGTATCGATCAAAAGAATTTCCTGGGTGTCATGCAACTCAAATTTTCTTGTCGTAGTGTCTAGTGTTGCAAAAAGTTTATCTTCAACAAAGACGCTGCTTTCTGTTAAAGCATTTAAAAGAGTCGATTTTCCAGCATTCGTGTAGCCTATGATTGCAAAAACAGGAATTTCGGAGCGCTCTCTTGCGTTTCGTTGCGTCGCCCGGATAGCGCGGACATCTTCAATCTCTCTTTTTAAAAGATCTATTTTTTGTTTCAACAAGCGTCTGTCAATTTCAATTTGCTTCTCGCCTTCACCTTTAAGGTAGCCTCCGCCGCCACTGCCGCCTCCCCCTCCGGATTGTCTTGATAGGTGCGTCCATAAACGCTTTAGCCTTGGCGCATCGTACTTAACTTTCGCAAGTTCTATTTGCGCTTTTGCTTCTTTAGTTTGCGCTCTTGCTGCAAAAACATTTAAAATAACTTCTGTTCTGTCGATGACGCTTATTCCAAAAGCTTTTTCTAAGTTGCGCTGTTGTGCAGGTGTAATTTCATCATCGAAGATCACCAAATCCACTTGAAGTTCTTTTGAAAGATCGACAAGTTCCTGTAATTTTCCTTCTGTAACAAATGTCGCGGCATCATATTTTCTTATGACGCATGGTACTTTTTTAACCACGATTGCGCCATAAGTTTGCACAAGCAAATCCAGTTCTTCCAAATGCTCGATACAAGTTTCTTTTTTGTCAGATCCTTTATATGCAGAAACAAGCAATGCTTTAGTTTCCTTCTTTGTCAGATCGGATTCTTTACTTTTAAGTGGAGGTTTTGATGTCATGGTATTTTTCCGCTTGAAATGTTAATTTCAAACCATCGTACGCCATTTGAATATTCGCTGGCAAGTAGGCATTTGTTTTTTCATGGTCAAGTTCATGAGCGATATGGGTGATATAAGTGTTTTTGGCATTGACTCTTTTTGCAAATTCTATAGCCTCATCCACAGTCAAGTGCATAAGTGAGGGTGTAAATCTTAAAGCGCTAATGATTAAGGTTTCAACACCTTCCAAATCTTTAAATATCGTCTCCGGAAAATGCTTGATATCAGAGATATATGCTAGATTGCCGCAAATAATGCCATTTATCGACATGTCGACTTGTGTGTAACTTAAATATTTAATTTTTAAACCTAAAAATTCAATTTGGCCTCGATCGGATTCAAAAGTTTTCAAAATAATTTTTGGTACTAGGATGGGATTGATGCAATCCTCTTTAAACATATAATCAAAACGTCTTTTGATATCATTTTTTGTTTCAATGGATAAAAGGCAGGGAAGAAAATGAGTTGGATCAATAAAAAATGCCCTCAAATCATCAAGACCTCCGATGTGGTCATAATGCGCATGCGTTAAAATCATCCCGTCGAGATGATTGATCTTTTCGCAAAGAGCTTGAGCTCTAAAGTCCGGACCGCAATCGATCAAAATATTTTTTCCTTCTGTAGATATGAGTCCAGAAGAGCGCAAACGCTTATTAAACTTATTTTGAGAAGAGCAGACAGGACAGTGACAGCCAAGAACTGGCACACCCATCGATGCGCTTGTACCGAGGAATGTAAATTCAGCATTTATAGCATGCATCTTATAGCCCATCTAAAACAAATAATCTTAAAATCTCTTTGTAAATTCCAAGCGAAAAGAAATAAGCATAATTATAAGATTTTCCTGTATCAGATTCTCTTAAGCTTACGCGGTAGTAATCCCCCTGCTTTGCAAACTCTACTTCCTGAAATACTTTTTCTGAAAATTGATAGGCGGCATAGCTTTCTGTTTTCATCCAAATTTTTAATTTTGAGGGTCTTCCCCTGTTAAAAAAATTCTTCACTTCATCGGACACTTCATCAATGCTTTTATTAGCTGCTATCATTTGGTAAAATAATTGATATTGATCTACTGAAACTACTTTTTTCTCTCTTGTATTTGTTTTTAAGTCATCGTATTCAAATTCGATTTTATCAAAAACAAACCGTGACTGTCCACCCGTTTTTGGATTAGAATCATTAAACTTTAAGTCTTCCAACATGTTTGGTGCGAGTAACACATTTTTTATCTCGTAATTGTCGCTTGGATTATATTTATATAAAAGGAACGCTGAAAAAGCAACAGCCAGCATTATTCCACTTAAGACAACGAGAATTAAATTGCGGATCTGCTGTTTTGTAGAGGTATTCATTTTTGGTTCAAGCCTTAATTTTCATTTAAGTTATCAAAAACAAAGTTTATTCTATAGCCTTAATTTATCTTGAATTGCTAAAAATCAATAAACAAAAGATAATGGACGTTTTTACAGGTTAAAATTTTAATGAAAATTGCAATTATAGGAGCTGGCTTTGCAGGTCTTGCGACAGCCTTTTACCTATCCAAACTAAATCCTCCAAACGAAATTACCCTTTTTGATCATCTTGGAATTGGCGGAAAAGCCTCAGGGATAGCAGCTGGTCTTTTACATCCCTATAGTGGACGCAATGCCAAATTAAATCGCTTTGGCATGGAAGGTTACAGCCAAGCATCAGAGCTTATTCAAATTGCTGAAAAAGCCTACGGCCAAAAAGTTTTTCACTCTTCCGGGCTTCTTCGTGTAGCATTGACCAAATCCCAAGTAGAAGATTTCGAAAACTGCTCAAGAAGCCATGAAAACGTTTATTTTCTTGCAGCAGAAGAATGTCAAAAACTTGTCCCGGGACTTCTTCCATATCCTGGTATCTTAATTAAAGATGCAAAAACCGTTTATTCAAAACCGTATCTTCAAGGTCTTTTTTTAGCCTGCAAAGAAAGCGGCATCACTTTTGAAAACAATAAAATCAGCACTTTAAGTGAATTAAATTATTTTGACCACGTTGTCGTAAGCGCTGGAGCTGATACAAAATTTTTTAAGGAAATAGAACATATAAAAATGTCCTTTGTAAAAGGCCAGGTTTTAGAGCTTGAATGGCCAGATGGTCTACCCATTTTAAATCTGCCGGTAAACTCGCAAGTGTATCTTTTAATGACAGAAGATAAAAAAAGATGTATTGCAGGAGCTACTTTCGAGAGGAATTTTGAATCCGATCAAAAAGATGAAAATTTTGCAATATCTGAGATTATGCCAAAAGTCGTCGCCTTGATCCCCGCCTTAAAAAATGCGAAAATAGTAGACTGTAAATCAGCTGTTCGGGTATCGACAAAGGACCATCTGCCTTTGATACAAAAGATTGACGATAAGCTCTCTATTTTTACAGGACTTGGCTCAAAAGGATTGCTTTATCATGCTCTTTATGCTAAAAAGCTTGCTGAAACAATCATCTACTCAAAGTAAAGGTATTTTGAAAATGAAAAAATGGTTTTATGTCGGTTTATTATTTTTGACTTACAACATACCCCTCCACGCTCATTCAAGCAGTTTTGAAATCAAATTTCCGACCCATGAAGATCAGAGGCCCTGGAAAAAGGTCTGCGATGGAAAAGATCAGCTCATTGAATTTGCAGAATATGTCTTAGAGTCTGAAACAAAAGAGAAATGGACAGAACTTGTCACAACCCAATATTTCGTATCGAGATATGATTTTCCTTTGGAAAGCCTCTTTGATAGTGCCATAAAGGAACTTGCAAAGAATCATCCGCAAAATAAAATAGATTCCCGCATTGTAAAATCATCAAATAACAAACTTATAGGTGAGTGGTGGATCAAAGAAAAATGCCCTCATAGTCAGCATGAGTATGTTGAAATCTTTAAAGAAGATAACCATGTCGGCATCTTGCGCTATACCACAAAAAAATTAAATAGCCCTTATGAAAAAATATGGCAAAGCATTTTGGCAAAAGCAAGCTTTGAGCCCAGACTATAATTTATTTATTGCAAAATAAATAATAAATTCCCCTCTTGTGGTCTTAAGAGAGATGGTATCTTACTACTCCATGTCCGAAATATATTGGATATCTTTTTAAGCAAACTTCTTCAAGCCTCAATTACAAATACATTCCAAAAGGAACCGACTTATCCTCTTCGATGCATTTGGTTTTGGAAACCTCTTCTAAAGCACGCTTAAAGTCATTTTTAGTAACTTGTAACAGCTTATCCCTTTCTTCTTTCTGCATTCCTTTGGTTTGTAACAATCTCAAATTTCGAAATGAGTAAGCTGCATTGACAAGACCCATGATGTCTGCACCAGAAAATTCTTTAGTCTTTTTTGCTAATGCTTTTAGATCCACATCTTTTGCAAGAGAATTATTTGCTGCTAGCTTTCTTGTGTGAATTTCAAAAATTTCAAGGCGCCCTGCCTCATCCGGCAGACTAAATTTCAAGTGAACCTCAAAGCGTCCAGGACGCATGATAGCCGGATCCAAACTTTCCAATCTGTTAGTTATTCCGATAACCAAAATATTATTAAGGTCATTTGATCCGTCCATTGAAGCTAGCAGCTGATTGACTATGGAAACTGACCATAGAGGATTTTTACTCTTCCGTTTACCGGCGATAGAATCAAACTCATCAAAAACAATGACGTAAAACGGACTTTTGTTCCCATATTTTTTTTGGGCAGCTTCTGCTTCTACAAAATGACTGCGAATCATATTCTCTGATTCTCCAAGATATTTTTTTAAATTTTCAGAACCACTTATGAATTTGAAATTACCCACGTCTACACCAAGATGTTCTGCTAAATTTCGTGCAAGCGTTGTTTTACCGGTTCCTGGGGGTCCATAAAATAACATTCCGCGAGGCGGTTTCATTCCACATAATTTTAACTCTTCTTCAAGGGATGCATCTTGGAAAATGACTATTTTACGAATCAACTCTTCAAGCTGCGCTTCCATACCCCCAAGACCTATTTTGTTCAACTTGGTAATGAGTTGATCTGATTGCAAATCTTTCTTTCTCGGCATAATCTTAAGATTGCTGGAATTATCCTTCGTAAAAGAAATACGCGTTTCATCGCTAACAGATCCTAAATAAGAAAAGTCTTTTTTTAATTCTTTATTTTCATAAACAAAATTTTTGGCTTTAAGAATAAATGTCTCGCCATAAATTTTCACTGCAAAAGTTTGGTTTTCTACAATAGGTTTTGGTTCGAGCTTTTGGATGGCTTCTCTTAAATCCACTTCCAACACCTCAGGATTTTTTTTTGTTTGCTGTGAATTTCTTAAGATGGTCGAATGACTTAAATCCTCCAAAAAAGCAACTTCAATAGTTACTTCTTTTAAAACTTCTGGAGCGCTATTTTCAATTAAGGCTAATTTCAAAAGAGGATCAATTTTTATATCAAAAATACAGATATCTGGAAAACACCATTTGGATTGAAATTTTACGTCAAAATTCACCCCTGCACACTTACCATCAGGAAAACTCCCGGCATTTTCCAAACGCATGATGATCGTTCCAGCTTTTGTATCAACATTAAACTGCTGTCCCAAGACTAATTCTTTTTTTAGTTTTATCATTTCTTGTAGTTCGCCCTTTTCTATCCAAGGATTTAAGGGATGAAATGAAGTTTCAATAACTTTAAAGGTAGCAGATTTTGCAGGAGCTACAACTCCCCCTGCAAAAAGGATTTGCTGTGAGGGTCCTACGAATAAAAACTCTGTTTTTGGGCTCAAATAAATTCCGTTTTTATGTCTTGTATCATCAATACTTAAAGGATATTTCGTATTCAATACTTGTACAATCAAATCAAAAGATTTTCCTTCAAATTCAATATTTTTCGTAAAGCCAGAATGCAAAGTATCAAAGCGAAGAGAATTATAAACCACTGTGCAGAATTGATTATAGTCTACTACTAAGGAAATCTCCGGCTTTGGGAAGAAAAAAGAATCTTTTTTTAAGGCAAATTGTTTTGAAGTGACAAAAAAATGACAGCGCGTTAGTGGATTACCTATAATTTCTCTAACAATAGAAACTTTACTTGCGCTCATATTGTCAAAATGTACATCCGTATCGCTTGTAAACATGGCAAAAGGTGGATTATAATGGTCTAATACATCAAGAGCTGCTTGACAGGATTTTATTTTGGCAGTGATTCTGTTTTCTTGTGAATCTAAAGTGAAACGTTGATTTTTTCGAATTATTTTTCCGCTTAATTTGGTGATGCAGTGTTTTTTTAAATCTTCATAATCATAAGTTGTTTGTAAAGGCCTCAGATAATCAAATCGAATCTCAATATGAACTTTTAGAAGCGGTATAACGTTTCTCGATTCACAAAAAAATGGGCTGATCAAAGCACTTGGATCATTATCCAACCATAATATGGAATCTTCCAGTTCAATTTTTTGCAAGGAATTGATACAAATTGCATTCAATCGAATGTTATTTATTGCTACCTCATACACGAACTCCCCTATGGATATAAAGTAGGGCACAATATCATACGTTCCAAAAAATTCTTTTGCGTTAATCTCATGCATGTAAATTAAATTTTTATCAAGCTCCGAGGCATTATCAATTGTAATAATTTTAAAGAGAGCAGAACTTCCCTCTTCTTTCACTCTTCTTTTTTTTACTTCGGGCTGATAAGCTGCATCAAGAGGGTCTCCTAAACGTTTTCCATGAATAGTACTGTGCATATACAAACCTTAGTTGATTTTTTTATTCTTAATATTCCATAAAGGTATAAATTGCAACGTAACAATTTTTGAAAAAAAAAGGAATGAAATGTTTTTTAAAAATCGGCAAAACGCAGGTGAAATGCTTGCTAAAAAGCTTCTTGAATATAAAAATAATAAAAACTGTATTGTAGTAGGTCTTCCAAGAGGTGGTGTTGTCACGGCTTTTGAAGTGGCAAAGGCTCTTCATCTCCCTCTGGACGTTCTTTGTCCAAGAAAAATAAGAGCGCCCCATAATCCTGAATTAGCAATTGGAGCTGTTAACAAAAATGGAATCGGATATTTGAATCAAGAATTGATTGAAAGCTTAAACTTAAGCCCTGAATATTTAACGAGCGAAGTAGATTTAAGAAAAAAAGAGGTGGAGGATAGGCTTAAAATGTTTAGGAAAAATAAACCGACTCAAGATTTCTTTGAAAAGACTGTTATTTTAGTGGATGATGGACTTGCAACAGGTGCTACAATGCTTGCAGCAATAGCTGAATTAAGGGGGGTAAAAGTCAAAAAAATTATTGTGGCAGTTCCGGTTTCACATCCGGATACTTTAAAAATAGTCATGGAGAAGGTAGATGAGCTCATCTGTCTTTTTTCAACCACTTCCTTTTGTGCTGTAGGACAGTTTTATGAGGAGTTCGATCAGACGGATGACGCTGAAGTGATCAAGATTTTAGAAAACAGCTAAAATCTTAATAAGGTTGATAAAAAGAAATTATTGCTTTAAAATAATTATAATTAAAGGAATTAAAATGAAAAGCGCCGCAATTACAATTGTTTTAAACGACGAACGAACAGAAGTTTTGCTTGTTAAAAGAAAAGATATTCCTGTTTTTGTGTTGCCAGGAGGCGGTATTGAAGCATTTGAAACTGATGAAGAGGCTGCTATCAGAGAAACTTTGGAAGAAACGGGAATGAATGTTCGGATTGTAAGAAAAACGGGAGAATATTCACCTATCAATAGGTTAGCTGCCAAAACGCATGTTTATGAATGCCGTGTAGTTTCTGGTACGCCCGTTTTAAGCGATGAAACAAATCAAATTGCATTTTTTCATGTATCGAATTTGCCAAAGACATTTTTTAGCGTGCATCTCGATTTTTTAAAAGATGCTTTGGAAACTAATCATCTCGTCAAAAAAGATCTAACTGAAGTGACTTATCTCAATCTATTGCTCTACTTTTTTAAGCACCCGCTTTTAGTGTTTTATGCCCTCATTGCGCGCCTAAAAAACCGTGGCTAGAACCCATATGCATTAAGCTAAGGGTTTAAATAGACCGAAGGTCTTAAATTGCAATAGCCTTAAGGCATCGCCCTTAGCA
>JBEPVN010000037.1:0-21923 GCA_041691015.1 Parachlamydiaceae bacterium
CTTAATGCATATGTGGTTGTCACCACCGGCTAGCTATGTAAAATCGCTTCGCGATGAATACCTTTCAAGTTCACATGCGGGAGTCCTGAAAGGACGACATAAACTAAAAGTTATTTCCCTATAGAGGGGACAACAGGAACTGTCTCGCTTTTAAGTTGAAAAAAGCTCGCACCAGTTTGTATTGGTCACAGTCAGCCTTAAAAAAGCTTGTGCCATTTTAGATTGGTCGGAGCCTTCCTAAAGCCATTCTTTAGTGAGGTTTTGGATGTCTAACCGCAGCATCTTATCCAATGTTGCATCCTGACCCATCTTTATGAATTCATTTTTGTAGGGAGTCTTGTCAACGTGCTCGCAGGCCATTACAAGATATGTCGCAAGTGTAAAATTTTTGCGAACATCGTTTTCCTGAAGCATTTTAAAGCAGGTTTCAGCAACTTTTAAATCGTCTTTAAATGGGATGAGACCAATTGCTGCCCGTTCATTATCGAAATTTATGGGATGACTTTTAACGACATTTAAAAGGAACTCTTTTGCCGGATCTCCAATTGCTTTTAGAGCGTCAATTGCTATATTTTCATCAAAAAAATCGCCTTCGCCGATTGTTTCAAAAAGGGAGATGATCGCACGCTTATCGCCTATTAATCCAAGACATTTAGCTGCAAGAAGAGGCGCTTTTCCATAGCCTGGCATTAAAGGATCGTAAAAATCTTCTGCTTTTAAAAGCTCAAGGAGAGATCTGACGACGGCCCCATTTTCTTTTACGATTGCATCGATTTCTTTTTCAGGCTCCTCTTCTTCAGATAATATTAAATCCGCAATCAAAAGAGCATATTTTTTCTCTTTCGTCGGACTTTCATAAAGGGCTCTTAATTTTTTATAAGCAGCCTTTGCTTTTGCAACTTTTTCAGCGTCCGGTCCGGACAATATAAGAGAGGCGAGGTTCGTTCCAATCTGCCTTTCCATATGTTCAAGAGCAATGATTTTGTCAATATCAAAGTCAAGGCAAACGCCTTTGTTCGGCAGTTTATAATAATCTAACATGAGCTCAAAATTTCCGGAAAAATGAGCATCCCGATGCATCAAAATTGCCTGGTCGATTGAATCAGTTAAAGGTATGTTTTCGTCTTCGGTATTATCCATAATATTAGCGACTGTTGATTGTGATTGAATTTATAACAATGTCGGCATTATAACTTGACCTGACAAAGGGTCCGGAATACATATATTTTAAGCCCATTAAAAGTCCGTAATCTTCATATTTTTTAAATTGTTCCGGTGTCACAAAAGATTTAACGGAAAGCTTATGTCTACTTGCTTGCAAATATTGACCGATGGTTATGATATCACAACCTGCATTTTTAAGATCGCGAATTGTTTCTTCAACTTCTGATTCCTTTTCTGACAAACCGACCATAAGCCCTGATTTTACGAGCAGACCATCTGTTTTTCTGTGTGTCTTCACATAATTCAATAACCAAAGTGTGCGATCGTAGGTTGCTGTATGTCTAACCTTTGGGGTTAAACGTCTCACAGTTTCGATATTATAATTAAAAATGTCGGGTTTCATTTCCAAAATCAAATCAAGCGCCTTTTCATTTCCGTTAAAATCAGATGTCAAAACTTCAATTGTAGGGGCATTTTTTAAAAGTTTTATTTCTTTTAAAACTTGAGATAAATGAAAAGCTCCCCCATCTTCCAAATCATCCCGTGCAACCATTGTGATGACAACGTGCTTTAGTTGAAGGGCCTCAATAGACTCTGCCACACGTTTTGGTTCTCCTAAGTCCAATGATTTTGGTTTTTTTGAAAAATCAATATCGCAAAACCCGCAAGCTCTTGTACATTCCTTACCCATCACCAAAAATGTTGCTGTTTTTTTTGACCAGCATTCTAATAAATTCGGACAATTTGCTTCTTCACAAACTGTATGAAGCCTATTTTCAGAGATAATGGAACCTGTTTTAGAAATGCCGGCACCCTCTGGAATTTTACGGTGAAGCCAGGATGGAAAGCGACCTTGGGCCACAGCTTTTTTGTCATCGCTGTTTTCAGGATTTTCAGGCAAAATATTTAAGCGATTTTTAACTTTGGGGCGGTTATCGAAAATTTCTTGATCGATCATGATCTCACCTTTTTTTTTGGAAGATGAAGAGGCGTATCATTTGCTATAAGAGCAGACTCCATCCAGCTTTCTGGTAATGTTGGATGCGCATGGATCGTATCTATGATCGATTCTACTGTCAGTTCATTTGTGATAGCTAACGCCATTTCGGCAATTAATGAAGATGCTTGATACCCAATGACTTGAGCTCCAAGAATTTGTCCTGTTTTTTTGTCTATCACCATTTGGGCAAAGCCTTCTGTTTCCATGTTGGCTTGAGATTTTCCGAGCGCCGAAAAAGGAAAGGCACCAAGGGTTGCGTTGTAACCTTGTTTTATGGCATTTTCCAAACTTAATCCCACTGTCCCAATTTCTGGAACCGTAAAAATGGCTGAGGGAATTGCGTTATAATGCATGGCAGCTAGTTTTCCACATGCATTACTTGCAGCAACAAGCCCTTGATGGGAAGCCACATGGGCAAGCCACCATTTGGAAGCAATATCGCCGATTGCATAGATGTGAGAAATCATGGTTTCCATTTTTTCATTAACAGAGATCATCCCATTATCCAATGTTAAAATCCCTGCTTTTTCAAGACCGATATTTGATGTGTTCATCTCTCTTCCAACTGCAACGAGGGCAATATCAGCATCAACACTACTACCATTTTGAAGATTGACTCTAACTCCATTTTCGGTAGTATCGATTCCTTGAACAAATACATCTGTTTGAATTTCAATATCTTGAGATTTAAAAGCTTTGGTTAGGGCAGCTGAGATATTGGAGGATTCCATCGGTATAATTCTTGACATCATTTCCAAAATGACAACTTCAACCCCAAAACTTGCGTAAAGGGAGGCAAATTCAGAACCTATGATCCCACCACCGATGATCGCGATTTTTTTTGGAAGCGTGCGTCTATTCAAAATGTCTGTAGAATCTAAGATGCGCTCATGGTCACAGAGAAAAGCGGGAATATTTTTGGGCTCAGACCCTGTTGCTATAATAATTTTATCTGCAGAAATAATCGCATTTGTTTCTCCAGTCACTTTTATTTCATTTGGAGAAATGAATTTTGCAAAGCCTTTTAAGATGGTGACGCCGTTTGATAAAATCAGCATTTCCAAACTTTTTCTGATGTTTCCGATGACTTTGTCTTTCCGCTGAATCATTTTGTCATAATCAAAGGAAACTTCAGAGACAGTGATGCCAAAATTTTCAGCATGTTGGATTTTTCTTAAAATTTCAGCATTTGAAATCAGGGTTTTAGATGGAATGCAGCCTCTATTCAAACATGTTCCACCAATTTCATGGGCTTCAATAAGCGCAACTTTTTTTCCCATTTGGGCAGCTTTTATGGCAGCAGGATAGCCTCCTGGACCACTTCCAATCACGATAATATCAAATGTATTTTCCATCTATTTTAGCTCTTTTGTTACTTCCAAATGAAGAATATCCATTTTGAGAAAAAAAAGAAATCTAAGAATCAACGATTCTATCTGATGCATTGATTTTAGATTATATTATTTTGACATGTATCTAAAATCTTTTAATCAAAAATCCAATTTAATTTAAACTTACTAATTTTTGTATTTTTTTTGTTTGCATAAACAATCAAATAATTGTAAGATCTGGAATTATTAGATAAAACAAAAAGATTATTAAATAATGAGAACTGCTCTGAAGATAAAACAATGTTGGAATTGTGAAACAAACGTCAGTTTGTCTCAAGAAAACTGTGTGTCTTGCGGTGTGTATTTAAGCCCTTCATCTAATGAGAGCGAAAATAATTATAATATCTTAATTCCACCATACCCTCAAAATAATGATGAAGAATTAGAAATAATTAATAAGATAGAAGACAGGGAAGAATCTGAAAAAAAAGCACAAGATCCTGCGTTGAAACTTGTCATCGCGACCCTACTCTTTCTTTTTGCGGGATCCATTTTTCTTTTATTTACAGCTTTTATGTTGATTTTTGCTCAAAACGGCACGCTTGTTTTAAGCTTAAATGCTGACTATTGGTATATTTACTTAGCTCTTTCCATGCCCCTTTTGTTTTTGGGATGGAAAGGTCTAAACTCCCTCAGCGATTAGAGAGAGCTTAAGATTGCTCTAAAATTTACTTGCGATTACCATTGCTATTCTTGGTTAATTCCTGGACCATTTATCAATAGCTTCGTTCACGGATTTGGATATTCTAATATATTCATCACAATCGCAAGATGATAAAATTGGCTCATGTTTGTCTCCTATTTTTATATATTGCTTTCCTGACTGATACTCAATAAAATTTCCAACATAGGACTCAATAGTCATATCAAATCCAAAACCAATTTTTTCATTGTAATGCGTTTCTTTAATGTAATTTGAAGCGATTTGTGCAGTTTGACTTGATTGATAATAACCAACAAATAATCTGTGAGATCTATCAAAAGGCTGAAAATCCAGTATTACACAATGAAATAGACCATTACATAGGTATTTTGGTTCATCAATGCCTGATGTTGGAATCATTTGTTTTTCTAGTAAGATGGGTAAAAAACTAAGTATTCGCGCAGTCTCATTTTGTGAAAACGTCTGACATATTGTCGTAATAGCTCCCTTTGGAGTTTGCTTTAACCGCAGTCCCATAACCGTATTTATCATCTCATCTTCATAGGCGCGAATGCCAATATCAATGCCACCGGATACTTTTTGTTCAAACACTTCCCTAATGAACTTTGCTACACGTTCAGCTGTACCTTTTGTTAGATAAAATCCTACTTCTTTTGCTTCTTCAAAAGGAGAAATATTTACTGTTACAGCATAGTATGACATATTTAGTGTTACAGCAGGGTATTCTGAATTTGTTGCCATTTTAAGCTCCTCATTTTTTGAGAGGAAGAATAGGGTAAAAATCATTGATAATCAATAAAAATTTAAGAAGCTTTTTCACCCGATTTTTTTTTAATATGGATATGAAATTTCTTATTTTGCTTCGTTAAGATTAGATGCTTTCTTTGACCCATTTTCAAGGGTTATTTTTGCTCAAGTCCGAAACGAAGTGAGGACGCCTGAACTCTTTAGACCATAGTGACTGTAAGTCCGAGCTTGCGAGGACGAGAAGGAACTTATGGGTATAAGAATAAAATAGAGTCCAGAGCGAAGCGACGAGACGACTCAAAAAAAAATATTTAAATTGCTTAGTTTGTTATATTTTTATTTATCTAATTTTGGATTTGTATAATTTGGGCTTTAGTCTTTCCCATCTTTCTTGAATCAGCTTGGCATAGGAGTCACGCATTTTATCTGAAAGAAAACTTGATCGAAGTAACGCATCCCATTTGCTCAAAGATTTTTCGATTCTCAAAAGCTCTTTGTTTATAATAAGTTCTGAGAGCTCTAATCTACCTATTCCATAATATTCAATCAAATCACTAGATTTCAGTTTTTTCTTTTTTCCATTTAATGGTAATGCAATTTCTTCTTCTGTCTTCATGATAATAGTTGTATTTAAAAGATCATACGCAGGACTTAAAATTATTAAATTTCCCTTTCTTAATAAGGTAAAATTTTTCAAATGCATGTCTTCATTTCCTATTAAGAAATTAAATAGGACAAGACGAAATAATTTTAATTTTTCTAAAGCTGGAAAGCTGCAATGCTTTTCAATCACTGAAATAACTTTTTCCATGCTTGATTCATATTTTGTATCTCTGGAATATCCAAGGAGCTGTGAAAAATCCTCCTGACCAATTTTATGGCTTCTTGATCGATCAAATCTTTTGATAAAATAACTTAATGAACCATCAATATTATAAATCATTCCATGTAAAGGCACATCTATTCCGATGATTTTTGCAAGACGCATTGTCAAATCTTCATTCTGTGGAATTTCTTCATACAAGTGATGAGGGGGTTTTATGATGAATTTACCATTTTTTTCTATAACCTCAAAAACTTCTTGTTTGACGTTAAGAGTTACGCTCAATTTGGGTTGAACGCCTTGAATGGATAATTTTGAGGCTATTTCAGCTGCTAATAGAGTTTGTTCTTTAGCTGTATAGGGAAATTCTTTTAAATGATTTAAAGTCTTGGATAGAAGTTTTAAGCCATTTTTTGAATACTTTTGCTCACCGCATAATTCATACGTAATAGGACAACGATTCACAATGCAACCTCCACAGTAACATTGCCTACAAGGTCACCGCCGACAGTTATTAATTGTCCCATTAAATCATCTCGATCAAGCTTTGTTTGTCGTAATAATCCCTCTAACATTACTCCTTCTGGCAGTACACCCTCAAAATAGGGTGGGAACTTATCGTAGTTGTATATTAAATTTTTAAGAGGCATTTCCAATGAAACGGGATAGCCTTTATAGGCTTCAAGATAAGTAAATCGATAATTTTTACCGCGTTCTATCTCTTCAAGATATCCTGCTAGAACATCGTCTACAAATATTTTAGCTCTTTTCATTATCGTTCTCCTTAAATAACCCCATAAGCGGACTTTGGAACTCTATTTTGATATTTAAAACATGAAGAACTTTAAGGAGGGTGTTTATTCGCACCGATAATTTACCATGTTCTATGTCAAAAATAACAGTTTTACCAAGACCTGCATAAGCTCCAAGCTCTGTTTGTGATAAGCCACTTTTTTTTCTGTGAAACCGAACAATTTTTGCTATTTCCAATGCATTCATATTTTTAAAACCGCTATAATTACTGCTATTACAGTAATAATAGCAATTTTAAAATTAAATAGATACAAAAAAACAAGATATCTGAAGAAAATACCGCTATCGCAGTATTTATATGGTTTTTTCAAGACTTTACCGCAAAAAAAAGATTAAAAGCATCAAAATTACCGCTATCGCGGTTAAATTACGCTGTGATGAATTGGGGAGGGAAAGCAAAGGCGATTTCGTTTTTTGCCTTAGTTTTCTCTTCTTGACTTATAGTAGAACTTTCAATTTTTTTGAATTCTTCCTCTCTCCAGAGATCGATCTCTTCCTTGACTGTGTGTCCAAGGATCCAAGGGGAATAGACATGGAGTTTTTCACTATTGAAATAATCAGACGTGCTTAAAAGAATAGGTCTTACATTAGGAACGCTTTGAACATCCTTATCTATGAGGCTTGATCCTGCAAGATACAGTAAGAAGTTAAAAACAGGGGTCAGAGAGTAGATGATTGCCTTAAACAGAGCTGCAATGACATGGACTGCCTTCTGAACTATTTTAGGACAACTTTCCAATTTTTTCTCAAAGCTTTTTTGATGACTTAAATAAAAAAAAGTTTCCAGACAGTGCTTTCTAGTCGGTAATTGTACGCGGTCATATTTTGCAAGATCGGATATGTATTTATCGCAGTTATGTTGAAAGAGGTGAAAAATAACATTATCTGTTTGCTTGTCATCAGTTATTTTTTGAAGCATGTTGTTGAACGCTTGTTTAGAAATGCGTTTGGCAAGCGTTCTTATTTCATTATTCATGCCCCATTCTTCGCTAATATCATAGGTGAGAAATCCTTTTTTTATGCGAAAAGGAGCTCGGAAGTTTTCAAAAAAACCTTTTTGCTTTCCTGGTCTATAAAGACCGATACTGTACATTTTTCCGATAATTTTTTGATCCGTTTTTTCAAATTCATATAGTCTGATCCAGGAATGGTCTCCAGCTAATATTCTAGGAGATTTTTCAGTAGCGGATGAACAAAGCTCCATAATGTATCCTTTGCATTCATCGTCAAAAATAAGCGGATCTTTGATAAAATGAGTTGCAAATGTATCTGTATCACCTTTTAGAAAAGGTTTTGGTTTACTCCAGTTGTAGCGGTTTTTGTTTTGGATGCCTTTACGTCCGTAAAAACTTAATTTCAGCGGATCGTTGTCACAATGAGTTGCTTTATTTTGTTCAAAAAAACGATCCAGAATAACTTTTGCTTGGCTCCAAGGAATGTATTCACCACGGTATTTGATTTGAATTTCATGAGTGCATTCATCATATTTTAAAGTATGATTATGAGCGCTAAGGCTATTGTAGAGGAAATAATCTTTTGCGAACGTATAAAATCCGGGGTTTATCCTATCATCGAGGCTTTCAGATTTGATATTCAATCTAAAGCTAAGAAGCTCTTTTTGACATCTATCAAATTCAGCATGTTTTGAATAACTCTTATATTCTATTAGAAATGTTTTAACAGCAGCTATAAGGCGCTCTGGACTAAAGTCAGGATCTTCACTACATATTGAGGTTTTTTTTAATGTCTTGATAAACCAAATGGCATTTTGAACAGACCATATGGCATCGCCCCCAAAAAAATAATGAATCATCCTTGAAGGAATGTCCATTTTTTCAATTGTCGTAACTATATGGTTGGAAGCTTTAAAGGAGAGATGATTTTTTAAAGCTGTTTCAATTTGTAAAAAAAAAATAGAGTTGATCATAAATTTCGCTAAAGTTTAAGGGTTAATGTATAGCTTAAAAAAATTTAAGCTATACCAAAGTGAACTCAACATTTTGAATTCACTTCGGTATATACAAATTATTTATTCTTTATCGAGTTCTGCTGCAAACGACCTGTTAGTTTCCATTTGAAGTTGGTTTAAGAGTTGCTGAATGGATTGAGGAGGTCTTGTAATAATTTCAAAACGGAATAGGTCTTGCGCAATTTCTGTTTTTAAAGTGCGTCCAAATTCATCAAAAAGACTAAAAGCTTCATGTTTAAATTCGGTCAAAGGATCGCGCTGACCCACTGTGCGCAAATTCACATCTGTTCTTAAGTGATCCATTTTTAAAAGATGTTCCTGCCATAAACCGTCAATCTTACGAACGATCAAATTGCGGACAGCCTCGTTTGTTGGTCTCAAATCATTTTTTTGATTGGCTTTTGGTATTTTATCGCATTCGCGGTTGAGCTTTTCAATAAATGTCTGGCAGATTTTTTCAGAAGCTTTCTTCTCAAGATCTGCAATATCGGAATGGTCGTCATCAAAATATCCTATCGGAAATGATACGGGAAAATGTCTCATGAGCCACTCGCGATAGCCTTCGGGATCCCAGCCACCCTCTTCGGACCTGCTTTGGAAAAATTGATCCGCAGCAGAGGAGCAGACGCTTTCAAGAAGCTCTAATGCCAACGGTTCAATATCTCTTGAGTGAAGCACTTCATTTCTAAAGGCATATATTTCTTGACGCTGCTTGTTCATGACATCATCATATTCAAGCGTATGCTTGCGAATGGTATAATTGCGCTGTTCGATCCGTTTTTGAGCTGTCTCAATCGATTTATTTAAAATTCCGGCAGAAATAGGCTCGCCCTCTGGCGGTCTGAATTTTTGAAGAATGCCAGTAAGTCTTGGTGACGCAAAGAGTCTTAAAAGCCTGTCATCAAAGGAAACAAAGAAGATGGAGCTTCCCGGATCTCCTTGACGCGCGCTTCTGCCTCTTAACTGACGATCGATACGTCGAGACTCATGCCTTGTTGTTCCAACGACTGCAAGACCGCCGATTTCAGCTACACCTGGTTCTAATTTAATATCCGTTCCACGTCCTGCCATATTGGTAGAAACAGTGATTGCTCCTCTTTTTCCTGCGTGGGCAATAATTTCAGCTTCTTTGTCGTTTTGTTTTGCGTTAAGTACGGTGTGTTCGAGTTTGTTTTGCTTCAAAATACGGGATAATTTTTCTGAAATATCAACAGATTCTGTTCCAAGCAAAACGGGACGACCCTTTTCATGGATTTCGCGGACTTCTTTTAGAATTGCATTATATTTTTCGCGTTCAGTCATATAAATCTGATCGTTTGAGTCTGCTCTTTTACAAATTTTATGGGTCGGAATCTCAAGAACATCAATTTTATAAATGCTTTTTAATTCGTTAGCTTCTGTCGTAGCAGTCCCTGTCATGCCTGCTAGTTTTTCATACATGCGGAAAAAGTTTTGAAGCGTAATTGTAGCATAAGTTTGTGTCTCTTTTTGGATCTGAACACCCTCTTTTGCCTCAATTGCCTGATGCAGACCATCAGAAAAGCGTCTTCCAGGCTGTGTACGACCTGTATTTTCATCAATGATGACAATCTTTTCATCTTGAATGATATAATCGACATCTTTTTCCATCAGAAGATGGGCTCGTAAAAGCTGTCTTAAATTATGAGAGCGCTCTTTTCTTTTTGCATCTTCTTCTTGTATGAAAAGTTTCTTTTGAATTTTATCTTCTTCGCTTAAAAGATCATCCTGATCAACCAGGAAATATTCATGACCGATATCAAGCATGACAAATTCATCGCCTTTTCCACCGGTTGTTTCCTGCCAAAGGGCGACGCCTTTGTCGTTTAATTCAAATTCGCTGTTTTTTTCATCGATGATCATATAAAGTTCTGATAATAACTTAGTGCGCTCATCTTTATTTTGATCAGCATAATAGTAAAGGTCCATGTTATCCAAAGCCGCCCGCATATCGGGATCTTCTTTGAACCGTTTTAAGACTTTGTTGCGAGGCGTTCCCTTGCCGACAAGCCAGAGCTTGCGGAAAGCTTCACGCTCTATTTCAAGCTGCTTTTTATCTTTTTTCTCGACTTTTTCAAGCATGTCAATCTCTTTTTTAGCCTCAAGGCTCAAGCGATTGCAAAATTCTCTTTGAAGGCGGACTATTTCACTGACCTGGACTTTTAGTTCATCATACATCTGACGGCTTACTGGAACTGGTCCTGAGATAATCAGAGGAGTTCTTGCTTCGTCAATCAAGATGGAGTCGACTTCGTCAATGATCGCAAAATAATATCCGCGCTGTACTTGATCGTCTTTTCTTGCTGCCATGGAATTATCGCGAAGGTAGTCAAAGCCAAATTCAGATGCTGTTCCATAAACAATGTCTGCTTGATAGAGTGTTTTACGGTTTTCTGTCGGAACATCGTTTGTAAGAGAAGCTGTCGTGAGTCCAAGCCAGCGGAAAATAGTACCGACCCATTGACAGTCACGGGACGCTAAGTAGTCATTTACGGTCACAAGGTGAACGGGTTTTTTTGAAAGCGCATTTAAATAGAGCGGCATGCTGGCAGTTAAAGTTTTGCCCTCGCCTGTCATCATCTCTGCAATTGCGCCATAATGCATGGCAATTGCGCCGACAATTTGGACATCATAGGGAACCATATCCCATTTTTGCTCATATCCTGAAACGTGAACTTCTGTTCCGCAAAGTCTTCTGCATGAATTTTTAACGACCGCGTAAGCTTCCGGCAAAAGATCATCCAAGGTCTCGCCTTTTTCAAAACGCTCTCTAAATTCGGCTGTTTTGTTTCTTAATTCATCATCGCTTAAAGACTTGTACTTTTCATCAAAGGCGTTTACCTTTTCGACAATTTTGGAATATTTACGGAGAAGACGGTCTTGAGCTGTGCCAAAAATTTTTTTGAGAAATCCAAACATAATAACCTATTTTAAGTTCTGTTTTAAGTTAGAAGTATAAGCATAAATTCCCTTTACCGCAAATTATTTTATCGCTCAGAAAATTATATTTGGATTCCCATTTTCTGACCCATGAGGCACTTGATCTCAAAACCATCATTTGTAGCTTGTATCAAATCCTCATCAAGTTTTAAGCGATCCTTTTCGAATAATAAAATAAGAGAGGATGCTCCAAATGAAAAATAGCCTTTCTCGGCGCCTTTTGGATAAAATTGATCCGGGGTATAAGTTTCGGTAATGGTTCCAACGCTTGTCGCTCCTATTTCCAAGAAAAGAACTGTACCAAAACGCTCCGATTTAAGTTCTGTGAGCGTGCGTTTATTTTGCGTAAAAATATGAATATCTTTTTTTATGGCAATCGGGTTTACAGAGTAAAGAAACCCATTGATAAGTTTTGTTTTAGCAGGAATGCAATCTACAGGAAAATGAAAGCGATGATAATCTGTCGGACAAAGTCTTGCGATGATCATAGTGCCATGAGAGTATTTTTTTGAAAGTTCCTTTTCTTGCAGCAATGTTTCGAGATTAAATTTTTGGCCTTTCACGACAAAGCCTTGAGCTTCATCGATATTTTGATAAAATAAATACCTGCCGTCTGCCGGAATGATTGCTGCACGATCTTCTTGAAAAACGGGGCGGCATTCAGGTTTTAATTTTCGGATGAAAAAATCGTTAAATGAATTAAAGCTTTTGGGATCATGCAGAAATTCCGCCTCGTCAATTTCAAAATTTTGAATGAATGGTTTAATTTTTTTCTTGCTAAAGCTTGTATTTTGAAAAAAACCATAAATTCTTGAAAAAAGAGAATTTTTTACTAAAGCGTGCAATAAAGGAACTCCGATCAATTTCGTAACCAAATCATCCCCGTAAAGGAGTTTTAAAGCACGAGATCCATATACTTTTTCAACGGATTTTTTTTTATTCAAGCGATCGATGTAGATAATTTGGCTTTTAAGTTCGTTCAAGGTTTGAAAGTTCCTTTTTTAGAGGCTATTTGAGAAAAAAGAGTCAGCTCATTTAAGAATTCAGGAGAAAAATTTTGGCTCAGATGGGCATCTTGGATGTTATGAAATAAAAGATCTGCTGACTTGATTGTTCTAAAAAGAGAGTCCGTATCATTTGGATTTTGGATAAATGCCTTATTGATTTTTTGGTATTCAATAAGTTGGATGCGTATTTTTTCCTGGAGGGCAAGGCTTGTTTTGGTACTCAAAATCAAGCTATCGATCACTTCCAATTCCGGAGTCTCTGAAAAAAGATGGAATGAAAATAAAACAAAAAAACAGGCTATTTTATAAAATTTAAACA
Organism: Parachlamydiaceae bacterium; assembly: GCA_041691015.1. Classification (GTDB taxonomy): domain Bacteria; phylum Chlamydiota; class Chlamydiia; order Chlamydiales; family Parachlamydiaceae; genus JBBSJT01. The sequence continues at coordinate 12,856 of JBEPVN010000037.1, forward strand.
TGGAAATCTCTTTTTTGATTTATAGCATAAAACAATTTTAACTATTTGTCAATTAAGGGTCAATATTGATTAAATGATCAGGATGTATGCGCAACAAAAACTCATGACACGGGATGCAGAATATACCCTCAATGACTGTTCGTTTCATACCGCGGTAAACGAACAAAACTTTGGCTTCTGGATATTCTTCTTTAAAGGCCTTTAAACCCTTAAGGTCCTTTGGAGAAATTTGAGCGGAATTTTTTACTTCAATAGCAATAAAAGTTTTTGGTCCATACAAAACGAAATCTACTTCAAGACCGCTTTTTGTTCTCCAAAAAGCAAAAGTGTGCGGCTCTAACTGCGATTCTTTCCAGGCAAGGAGGTGTTGTCCTACAAGACCCTCAAGTGCTGGCCCTTCAATTTCACTAGTACGGTCAAGCGGCCCTTGGGGTCTTAAATATCTAAAAACCCCGGCATCAAAATAATAGAATTTTGGATGGGAAATAAGATCTCTTTGTGCTCGTTTTGTAAATACAGGTAAAGTATACGCTAAAGAAAAGTCTTGTAATATAGTTATATAATTGTCAACAGAGCGTCTCGATACACCGCATTCTTTGGCTATATTACTTGTGTTAAGAATATTTCCATGTGAAAAACTAATGACCTCCAAAAACCTTGCAAAATCTCCCAAGTTGCGTACAAGCCCTTCTTCTTGAATTTCTTCTTTAAGATAAAGTCCTGCATAGCCTTTTAATTGAGCTATAGGATTATGAGAATCAAAAACCAAGGGCAATAATCCTATGGATAAGGCATGCTCAAGAGAGAACAACGCACCAAGTTCAGAGGCCAAAAAAGGATGCATATAGCGAAGTTCTGCTCTTCCTCCGAGCAAATCGCCGCCTTCTCGTTTTATTTTACGTGCGCTAGATCCCGTGAGAATGAATTGCAGACCTTTCTTTTCTTCGATTATTGCGTGAATAAGAGATAAAAGTGCGGGAACTTTTTGAATTTCATCGATGACAATGGATTTTTTATCCGGATAACTGTTGATTTGTTCGCGAAGAGTTTCCGGTCTTGCAAGATATGTTCTAAAGTCTTCTGGCTCAAGAAGATTTATCCAAATTGCTTCAGGATATTTCTTTTTTAACCATGTGGTCTTTCCGGTACCTCTTGGACCAAATAGAAAAAAGTGTGTATGTTCAGGTGTTTTAAAAAATCTGGGAATTTCTCTCAAAATGCGACCGTTAGGTTAAAATTTTATAAATAATTGCACTTATATATATCATTTTACATAAAAATGAGATTCTTTTCAAGTTAAAAGTAAAAAAAAGCGAGTATTAAGTACAAATAAAGAAAGAATTTGTACATCGATTGTTCAATTATTTGGATTTTAAGTTTAGATAAGCTTCGTAATCGCCTAAAACAACATGGTTTGGCTCTGACCAGGAGTTAAGATATTTGTCCAATGATTTGGACCTTTTTTCGGCAATCCCGCCTTTTCCTGCCTCCAAAATAATGACGTCTCGATTTTTATAAGTGAAACTATAAACATCAACCATAATGGGAACTGTGAAAAAACCGATTTTATATTTGCAAAAGATGTTGAAGCCTTTACTAAATTCAATGCTTTTTTTTTGTTGGTTGAGCCTGCCTTCTACCTTATTATTCATGCCAAAAATTAAAATAGACCCGGGTCTTGGCTCGCTTGTAGCGTTTTTTGAGGCAGGAATCCAAAATTTCAAAGGGCTTTTAAGAGTCATGGAAAACTGACCCGTTTTTTCTGAAAAATTCCACGAAACGATTTTGTCTTGATCAAAGTTAGAAAAGAAATTTTTCCAAATTTCAGCTATATGAGGGTGGACAAATTCTGAAATTTTTTCTAATGCTTCAGTTTTTGCCGTGTTTACTTCCTCGCCAAAACTTGAATTGCTTACAAAAGAAAATAATATGATTGCGGCTGTAAAATAAAACCTCAAAATACCCACCTTTTTAACATCAATTTTTATTTAATCAAAAACCCACAATGATTCAAAGCTTAAAAAGCTCAATTGCATTTTTTGAGGTGGCTTCCATGAGTTCTTTTACTGAAATTCCTTTGATGTTCGCAATAAATTCAGCAGTTTCAACAACATAGGCCGGCTCATTTTTTTTCCCGCGTCTTGTTTGGGGAGCTAAAAAAGGTGTGTCTGTTTCGATCAGCAACTGATTTATGGGTACCATTTTAGCAACATTATGAAGATCAAAACTTTTTTTAAAGGTTACGATACCGCTTAAAGATAAATAAAAGCCTCTTTTCAAAACGTTTTCCGCTTCTTGCAATGTACCTGTAAAGCAGTGTAAAACACCTTGTTTATGTTTGCCGTCGACTTGATATTCAAGATCAAGTATTTTAAAAAAATCATCGAAGGCTTCTCGACAATGAATGATGACCGGTAAATTGCACTCTAAGCTTAAATGAAGGTAGCGTTTTAAGAATTCTTTTTGGATAGCGATATTTGAATGTGTGTAATGATAGTCAAGACCTGTTTCGCCAATTGCAATTAGCTTTGCGTTTTTCGCATGTTTTGCGATAGTTTCAAAGCTTGCTTCTCCTATTGTTTCAACGTCATGCGGAGTTATTGCCGCACTGTTATAAATCCAAGGGTATTGGTTTCTTAAAAGCACTCCTTTTTCAAGAGATTCAAGTGTCGTGCAAATGTTAATGATTTTTTTGACATTTGCAGCTTTAGCGCGTTCCAAAAGAGCGTCGATATTTGAAAATGTTGTCTCATCGCATGTGAGGTGCGCGTGTGAATCTATAAAATAATCAATCATATATAAACCTTAAGGCATCGCCCTTGTCATTACCCATTTTTTTTAAGTCACTGTTACCAAATCCGCCGCGGCAGTGTCATAAGTTACAAATCTTAAACGCCGCTGCCACGGCGGATTTGATAGCAATAGTAAAACAATTATTATACTAAACTTAATGTAAATTGTCGATGTAGTCTGATACAATGCCAGAAGTCAGCACTTGAGGTAGGACTTGGGGTTTTTCTTGTGGATCTGTTCCGTATAGAACATAAAGAGGCACGCTGTTTCTTCCGAATTTACGGAGCTCTTCTGTAATTATAGGATCTTTTTTTGTCCAATCAGCTTTCATACGAACAACTTTTGCATTATCAAATTTATCTTCTGCATGATTGGTTGTCAAGGCCATATGATTGGTCTGGCAGATGAGGCACCATTTGGCAGTAAAATCTACAAAAACAGGGATGCCTTCTTTTTGCAATTCGGCAATTCTTTCGCGCGAATATGGCTCCCAATTGCTTGCAATCTCATCGCCTTGATGTGAAGAAGACTCTGCGACCATGGAAGGGCTGATAGCTACTGAAATCACGTAGATGCCAAGAGCTAAAAATCCAAGGCTAAAGATATAGCTTAATTTACGCTTAAGCTTACTTTGAAGAGGAGAGCCCCATTTTCCATAAATCCAGGAAGCAATTGCAAAGAAAAGAAAAGCTCCGATGAGATAAATCATACTTGAACTGCTCGTTTCTGCTCCAAACACCCATAAAAGCCATACCGTTGTCGCCATCATAAGAAAACCCATGATTTCCTTAAAAGCTATCATCCAATTTCCGGGTTTTGGAATAAAGCGCAGTAAATTCGGATAGGCTGAAAGAAGAAGATAAGGGAAAGCCATCCCGCTCCAAGAGTTGTAAAAATAATCAAAGCAAGATAGGACGGTAGTGTGACTGCGTAACCGACAGCGGATCCTAAAAAAGGTCCTGTGCAAGGAGTTGCTATCGCTGTTGCCAAAATTCCGCTCAAAAACGAGCTTGTCAATCCTTCTTTTTTGTGCGAGATGTTGCCAGCTAAGCTTGTCATCCCCGTTCCAAGTTCCATTACTCCAAATAAATTAAGTCCCAAGATAAAAATAATCGAGGCCAAAACGGCTACAAAAATTGGTTCTTGAAGCTGAAAGCCCCAACCCACTGCATTGCCATAAGCTTGTAAAATAAGGAGCATTCCGGCTAGCACCCAAAAAGAAACAATCACCCCAAAGGAAAAGGCAAGTCCATGCTGAAAACTTAATTTTTTACTTTCGCCTGCCATTTTTACAAAGCTAAAGATTTTTAATGAAAGAACCGGTAAAACGCAGGGCATCAGGTTTAAAAGCATTCCTCCGACAAAGGCAAATAAAAGGGCCATTCCAAAGTTATTTTCAAATTCCGACGGGACTTCCTCTCTGATATTAAAATCTGATTGAGCTTTTTTGATCTCAGATTTGTCCAAAGACGCAATAAGTTCATTATTTTGGCTTTTCAGAGGCAGATTAACAGTTAAAGATTCCTTGATCATTTCATTTTCTTTTTCATGGAAGAGAACAAGGACGCCTTTTAAATGGGAATTCTTCGTGTCCGCTAATTTTTTTAGATTGAAATTGTAATGAACATCGTCACTTGTTTCCAAGTGTTTAAAGTAAGTCATTTCCTTATGATCAATAAAACCTGCATCTTCTGGACAAAAGTAACCTGCCGTATAAAGAAATTCATGGTCTTTTGGGGCTTTGATTTTTAATTCGATGAAATTGTCATTTTCAACGCCTGTTTGCAAATCCCAATGATTTTTTGGAAGATTTTGTCTTAAAAGTGTAAAATATTCAGAAGCGCTATTTTGGATTTTATTATCTACCGGTAAAGATTTGGTAACGACTGAATTTCCAGGAAGGCACATGCTATCTGAGCAGGCAAGCCAATTAATATGCGCTTCAATCTCAATATTAGAGTGGTCATTAAGAGATTCCGGCGCTTCGACATCGACTAATAGGATCATTTCATTTTCATAGCCAAATCCAACTGCGGAATCCAAAGTAAAGCGAATGGGTGCTTGCCAATGAGTGGCATGAACTTTAAAACCTTGAGGTAATTTCCATTCAATCTCTGCCGGCATTCCCGAATCGCCCGGATTTTTCCAATAGGTATGCCAGTTTTCTTCTAAATCAAATCTGAGGGCAAGACAAAAGGATTCACCCTGTTTAATGACTTGGGGCTCGCTAAGCATTTCTATTTTGACAGGGGAATTATCTTGGTCTTCCACATCCGCAGATAGTAAAATTGAGGAGCTTAAGATTAGGGCAGTAAAGAGAGATAATAAAAAGTTCTTCATTGCTTGACAAGTCTCCTCATTTTAAGGTATCAATAAACTTCAGGTTAAAAAAACAGTATATAGGATTTAATAATGTTTGTAAATCATTTTTTTGTTTTAGCTAGTAACCCTTTTTTTGATGCTTATATAAATTCTGACTTTTTGGGTAAGTTAATATTTATAGGCTTAATATCTTTATCTATTATCACTTGGATTCTAATATTACATAAGTTTTTAATCATAGCAAGATCGAAGAAAAACGCCCTAAAATTTTACCAACAAATACATTCCCAAAAAAATACGCAAAATGGCGGGTTATTACATATTGAATATCATTTGACTTCTGATGAAAAAACAGTAAATCCATTTTTTAATCTTTATCAACTTTTTAAAAAACAAACAATAGATATTCTAAATAAAAACAAAACGTTTGGATTAGAAAATAAAGAAAAGCAGGATTTTGTTTTTTTATCACCCTCAGATATTAATTTTATTGAATCCCAGCTTCAAACAACAATCGCTTCCCAAATTAATAGCTTGGAGAAAAATCTCTTTATTTTATCTACGATTGTAAGTTTGGCGCCTTTTTTAGGTTTACTTGGTACTGTTTGGGGGATTCTCACTACATTTTCAGAGCTGCAAAACGTAAACTCAGGAGCGATGCTTGGCGGTTTATCGCTTGCTCTTGCAACTACCGTGATAGGTCTTGTCGATGCGATACCTGCGCTTATTGGATATAATTATTTCAAAAATACGATTCGTGATTTTGAAATTGAAATGGAAGGATTTTCAACAGAAATCTTATCCTCTGTAGAAATGAATTATCGCCAAGTGGATGTTGTTTATGGGTAGACGGATTTCAAGGAAGATCATCGAAGAGCCTCAAATAAATTTAACGCCTCTCATCGATGTGGTGTTTGTAATTTTGATCATGTTTATTGTGCTGGCCCCTCTTCTTGAATTAGACCGCATTCAACTTGCAGACGCTAAATCTAATTCTACAAATGGCAATTCAGTGCAGGAAACAAGCTTGATTGCAATTCATGTACAAGCAGACAATACCATTATGTTGTCTGGCAAACCCGTACATTTGAATCAGTTGCAAGGGCTGTTAAAAAAGGCAAAAGTCAATTATCCGAAGGCAAGACCGCAGCTTTTTCATGACAGAAAAGCTCATTTTGGAACGTACCAATCTATTAAAAACGCTGCCGAAGCAGCAGGTTTTGATCAGTTGGATATCATTCTTAAACCTTCTTAAAGAAATGGCTGTTTATGAAAGTTAAGGAAGGATTTTTACTTAAGAGTATTTCGTTTTTTGTGGTTCTCTCACATCTTCTTATGATTACTTTTATAGGATTTTATGAAGGCAAGCCCCCCACAAAAAAAATAAACCAGAAAATGAGCGTTCAGACCATAAATTTAAATCCCGCCACTCTGATAGCACAAGCTACTGTTCCAAAAGAAGAAGTCAAAAAGGAAGAAGTCAAAAAGGAAGAAGTTAAAAAAGAAGAAGTTAAAAAGGAAGAAGTTAAAAAAGAAGAAGTTAAAAAATATGAACGTGCAAAAATTACAGAAACCCCAAAGCCTCCTGAAAGACGTGTAAATAAGCCGGGACCTATAAAACAAGAACCAATCGAACAGCATCCTCTTCAACAGCATCCTTTAAAACAAGAACCCCTTAAGCCAAAACCTATTAAAGAAGAACCGTTAAAAAAAAATGAAGATAAAAAGAAAGTCGTAGAAAAGCCAAAACCTAGTGCTATTGCAAGTAATGATCGAGCAAAAAAACAAGCGGAAGAAATCAAAGCAAAAAAAAAAGAGCTTTTGGCTCAAGCTGAAAAAAATCTTGCCAGCCTTGCAAAAATGCATAAATCCCCTGCATTAAAGGAACCTGTCTTACAAAAGGTTGGAAAGCTGAATGTCGATAGCATGAGCGCAACAGATGAGTTAAGCGCTTTAAATGTACGCGAGCTTGGCTATCGCGATGAGCTTGTCAGTAGACTAAAGTCTCTTTTAATACTTCCAGAGAGAGGAGATGTAAAAATCAAGCTTACATTGGATCATTTGGGAAAAGTAATCAAACTTGTCATTGTCAATTTTGAAAGTGAAAAAAACAAAAAATACATTGAAAAAAGCATTAAAGCCTTGGTTTTTCCAAGCTTCCAGGGAAATTTTAACGGAGCTCAAGATTACACCTTCTCGATCACATTGAAATGATTAGTTAAAAGCTGCTTGATTTTTTGGTTGATTAATACAAGGTATGTCAGCTACTTTTAGGGCATAAAACTAAAAAAATCTATGGGGCAAATGAAAACACTGCAGAGCTTACTTGTTCTTTTAATGATGATGACATCTCTATTTCTTTTTAGCGATGAAGATGATCAGATTGTTGTATGTCTTGATACAGAAAGTCGTTTGACGCCTATTTATTTGGCAGAGGTTTTTAACGAAAATTCTGGATTTGATGCAAAATATTTAAGCGAACTAAAAAAAGTTTTAGAATTTGATTTAAATAAAAACGGCTCTACAATAATTATAAAACCTACCAAAAGCCAAGAGACAATTTTAAAAGGATTGCCTTTTCATGAATTTGGTCAAGGTGAGCTTTGGAAAAAAGAACAAATAGATTATGTCCTTAAATCGCGCGTTAAAAATAAAACATTGGAGCTTAGACTTTTTTTAACCAAAGAAAACAGCATCAGAAGTTTTGAGGGAATTGAACTAACCGGTAACTTAAATCACGACAGAAGAAAAATCCATCTTTTATCTGATGCCATCCACCAAACCCTTTTTAATAAAAACGGCATAGCAAGCTCCAAATTTTTATATGCCGTAAAAGAAAAAGGGCCAAAAGGAGAATATATCTCCAATATCTTTGAGGCAGACTATGATGGGTATAACGCAAGGCAAATTACTAAAGATGCCGGTTACTGCATTATGCCTTTTTATGTTCCCGCTGGAAAAAATTGCCTTCCCGGAAGTTTTTTTTATGTCTCCTATAAAACAGGGCAATCTAAAATTTATATAGGCTCCATAAAAGATGGTTCATACATTCGCTTGAATGATTTTAAAGGCAATCAGCTAATGCCTGCAATCACACAAAATAAGGATAAGGTCGCCTTTATCAGCGATTACACAGGAAATCCTGACCTATTTGTACAACCCTTTAGTAAAGACTCTGGTGTTCTTGATAAGCCGCAGCAGATTTTTGCATTAAAGCATGCAACCCAAGGCTCGCCTACATTTAGTCCTGATGGTAAAAAGATTGCCTTTGTATCAAACAAGGATGGATCCCCTAAGGTTTATGTCATTAAAATTCCTGAGAAGGGAGCTGCATTTAAAGATATAAAACCAGAGCTCATAAGTAAGCAAAACAGGGAGAATTCAGCCCCTGTTTGGTCTCCTGATGGTTTAAAAATTGCCTACTGTTCCATGGTCCAGGGTTTTCGTCAAATATTTATCTACGATTTTGATGAAAGACGAGAATACCAACTCACGGAAGGTAAAGAAAATAAAGAAAATCCAACTTTTGCCTCAAATAGCTCTCACATTATCTTCAATTCCACCGGTAAAAATGGCGGTGAGCTTTACTTGATGAATCTAAATCAGCCAAAAGCTGTAAAAATAAGCCAAGGAAAAGGGGAAAAACATTTCCCGAGTTTTCAGTTATAAGGAATAGTGGACAGCAGGGATCTCCAAGTTTTGTGGGACAGCAAGGATCTCAAGTTTTATGGACAGTTGGGGACAGCAAGGATCTCAAGTTTTTATGGACAGTTGGGGACAGCAAGGACCTCAAGTTTTTATGGACATCATGGACTTTGTACGGCATTCCCTTTAGACCGTAGGGATCTCAAGTTTTATGGACATCATGGACATCATGGACTTTATGGACTTTGTACGGCATTCCCTTTAGACCGTAGGGATCTCAAGTTTTATGGACATCATGGACATCATGG
>JBEPVN010000038.1:0-21232 GCA_041691015.1 Parachlamydiaceae bacterium
TGTTTTTTGGAACATACGCTATGGCATGCGTATCAATTAATTTTTTCTTGGGATCAGTCGGACTTTTTCTCAGATCTAAATTAAGTGGCATAGAATGCCATGCCTCCAAAGATTCTTTTTCTGAGATACAATTTTTTCCAAATTGCACATTCCACTTTCCCGGTCCCAAAATCCTAATGTCTCGTTCAAAAAAATATGATTTTAAACAATACAGTGAATTTTTATTCACATCCACATTAACTCTGAGCGCATTTTTTAAATGAATCTCAGTTAAAAAAGAGAATATATGCAAAATGAGTTCATTTGGTAAATTAGAAAAAGTATAAGAATTTGTTTCTATACATTGAGTGGGAATAATTTTTTGTCTTTTAGGCGCAGGCTCCATGAAATCTCCTTAAAAAAGATCAGCGTCTCATAGCTGACATAAGGAATGATATCAGTTATTAAGTTTTCTTCAAAGAAGAAAACATCTTATGTCCTTGTACTTTAGATATTTGCAAAAAAAAAAGTTTATACTTTTTAGTTGATTTCATCCAAGTCATCTTCATCAGCTTCTGGTTCAAAATCTTCCAAAGTTTTGGATTTTTTACCTGAGATAATGCGGATCATTGACAAAACAAAAGCTACAAGAAGATATCCCCAGGAAATAAGGAAAAATATGAGAGGGAAATGATGCAAGATACTGTAGAATATTAAAACTGCAGTGACTGCCGTAATAAAGACCACTTGAAAGGAGGATACGCGAATGTGCAAGCTCTTTAAGCTTGGAAATTTCCAGCGGCTCACCATGAAATAGCCAAGAAGGATCATTTGACAAAACAAAAGCCAGCTTCTCGTATTTTCAGAAATTGAAAATAACTGCTGAAATTCATTAGAGACCAAAAACAAATTACCAGAAACTGCTGCTGCTGCTGCTGCCGGTATCGGTAAGCCCGTAAAGTTCTTTTTGTTAGCAAGCTGTAATTCGGCATCGTCTTTTGTTTGAAGATTCGTGACATTAAAACGCACTAAGCGCAAAACACCGCACACAGAATACACAACAGCTGCAATCATAATCAAAAAAGAACTTTCTGTCCCAAAAGGTAGTGATAAGCTTTTTAAAACAATGACAGACGGCGCAACCCCAAACGTGATCGCATCTGAAAGTGAGTCAAAGAGCCCTCCAAATTCGCTTTCAGCCTTCATCACGCGAGCTACTGCCCCGTCTAATAAATCAGCTAACGCCGCAAGGAGCAAAAGTCCTGAAATTTCTGTTAAAATTTGAAGTGTGGCTCCCCCAATTGGCGTCATATTCATCTTAAAAATAACGAAAAGACCGCAAGAGAGGCCAAATGCTGTAATGACATTTGGTAATAGGTGAATACGCTTTGTAGTTTTTATTCTCATAGATCCTTATTTTAACCTTAAACTTCTTTTTTTTTAACCATAAAAATCAATTTTATCATTTCTTAGTAGAGATTTTATGAGAAATTAAGCTATCCTGCCGTAAAAAAACCTTAAAGATTGATATTATGAAAAAAACAACATTAGAAAAGCCCGGACAAAAATATCACGATTTTGAACTGATGCGCCTTACAGAAATTAAAGAATTGCAATGCACACTGAAAGAACTTGTCCATCTTCCAACTGGCGCCCATGTCATGCAAATTGAAAACAGCGACACCGAAAATCTTTTTTGCCTTTCTTTTCAGACTCTTCCCTATAGCTCAAATGGGGTAGCCCACATTTTGGAGCATACCGTTTTGTGCGGCTCGAAGAAATTCCCTATTAAAGATCCTTTTTTTGCGATGAACCGCAGAAGTTTAAACACTTTTATGAATGCTCTTACAGGAGCTGACTTTACTTGCTATCCCGCAGCGTCTCAAAACACCCAGGATTTTTATAATCTTTTAGAAGTTTATTTAGATGCTGTTTTTCATCCAAAATTAGATCTTTTAAGCTTTGAGCAAGAAGGTCATCGCTTGGAATTTGCAAACCCGTCTGATCCAAAAACGAATCTGGAATATAAAGGCATTGTTTTTAATGAAATGAAAGGGGCTCTTTCATCTGCTGATTCAAGACTCTCAGAAGCTATGAATTTTGCCTTGTTTCCAGACATCACCTATGGTTATAACTCAGGCGGCGACCCAAAACACATTCCGGAGCTTACGCATGAAGAACTTTTAAGCTTTCATAAAGAATACTACCATCCAAGCAGATGCCTCTTTTTCTTCTATGGCGATATGCCCCTTGAGGATCATTTGGATTTTATCGAAAAAAATGCCCTTAAAGGAATTAAAAAGCTTCCTCCGCTGCCAAAGCTGCTCATTCAGCCAAGGTTTAAGGAAAAAAAATCAATAACGACCTCATACCCGATTTCAAGCGATGAAGAACTTGCCGATAAAACATTGATCTCCTTTGGTTTTCTGACTTGCAATGTGCTGGATCAGGAAGAGATCCTTGCATTAAGCGTTATAGAAATTGTTTTGATGGATACGGATGCTTCATTATTGAAACGCGCTCTTATGAGCTCAAAGCTTTGCAAACAAGCCTCTTGTTTTATCGAAACAGACTACACAGAAATGCCTCTTATCATTACTTTGAGGGGCTGCAATCCGGAATCGGCAGATAAATTAGAAACCCTTATCCAAGTGACTTTGGAAAATATTATCAAGCAAGGCATCTCAGAGCACGCAATTGAAAACGCATTGCACCGCCTTGAATTTTACAGAACAGAAATTACAGGCGACCATACACCATTTGGCTTAAGCTTGTTTTTTAGGTCAGGGCTTATTAAACAGCATGGAGCAGACCCAACGCACGGCTTGATGATCCACTCGCTTTTTGAAAAATTAAGAAATCACATTAAAAATGATCCGCATTACTTGAACGATCTCATCCAAAAATATTTGATCGATAACAAACACAGGGTTCGCATCACAATGGTTCCGGACAAAGATCTTGCCGCAAAAGAAATTGCAGAAGAGTTGGAGTCGCTTAAAAAAATCCAATCAAGTTTTACATTGGACGAGATCAATAAAGTTATTAAAAATGCTGCAGATCTTGCGGCTTTTCAAAAAAAACAGGAAGAAGAAGACTTAACAATTTTACCAAAAGTTACTTTGGATGATGTCGATAAAAAGGTGCGTCAGTTTTCTTTAGAAGAGGAAAAATTTAGCAATCTTACTGTTTTTCATCACGAATGCTTCACAAATGAAATTGTTTATGCAGATCTTATTTTTAATCTTCCCTTAATAAAACAAGAGGAATTGGTTTGGCTTCGCCTATTTACAATTTTGCTAACGCAAGTTGGCTCTAATGGCAGAAGTTACATTGAAAACTTAGATCTAATCCAAGCAAAAACCGGGGGTATTTCAAGCTCGATTGCTTTAAACCTGCAAGCTTGCGACCCAGATATCCTTATCCCATCGCTTCACATCCACGGCAAGGCTTTGCACCGCTACGCAAAAGACTTAAATGAAATTCTCGTAGATCTCATCACATTACCTGATTTTTTTGACAGGGCTCGCGTAAAAGAAGTGATCTCAAAACATTACACAGGCCTTCAGAGCTCATTTACACAAAATGCTTTAAAGTACGCTATTAATCTATCCGGAAGCCACATCAATACAGCAGGAGCTTTGGTTAATGAATGGTATGGGATTGGCTATTATGAAGCAATTCAACATATTAATGCAGACCTTGATAATAACATTGATTCTATTTGCGAAAAATTAAGTGAAATGAGTAAAAAAATTCTTTGCTTGGATAATCCGGAGCTTGTGATCACCTCTGATGCTGCTATGTACGATTATTTGAAAAAAAATACCTTCTTTGGTCTTGCAAACTTAAAGACAAAGCCTTTTACTCCTTGGGAAAATCATTATTCGATTCCCTCCATTTCATCGCAAGCTCGGATGATAGCATCCCCGATCGCATTTATTGGAAAAGTTTTTAAAACAATTCCTTATGCGCATGAAGATGCAGCTCTTTTGAGCATATCCTCCTTTATTTTTGATAATGTGATCTTGCATCAAAAGATCAGGGAGCAGGGAGGCGCATATGGAGGCGGTGCTGTTTGTAATGCAATGTCTGGCACCTACTATTTTTATTCCTATCGCGATCCAAATATTGCATCGACCCTGGACGCATTTTTAGAATCGATCCAAGTCATCGCTTCTCAAGATTTTGATGAAGAGGATTTGGAAGAGGCCAAACTTGAGATGATCCAAGGAATGGATAATCCGGTCTCTCCTGGAAGCCGTGGTTATTTGGCTTATTGTTGGATGCGCGAGGGTAAAACCTTGGAACTTAGGCAAAAATTCAGGGATAAAGTATTATCTGCAACCCTTAAAGATATCGTTTATGCTGTCAAAACACATATCGTAGGGCAATTTGAATCAGGGAAAACAATTGTCTTTGCGGGAAAAGAGCTGATCGAAAAGGAAAATGCCATCATGCTAAAAGAACATGAGGTCACCCTCCCCATCGTATAAGCGTCACTGGAGGCTTAAACTAGAAGCCGATGCCGCAGGTGATTGTAATTACTGGCGCAGTGTATTTATTCTTAGAGCTTACAGGAACTAGAGCTTGCGTTAATGTAAGTTCTGTAAATATTTTGGTTTTAGCGTAACGGCTAAAATCATACCCGACAGCAAGTTCCCCCATCAATCCGCAAAATGATTTCTTTTGCTCATGCTGGTTGATCCAACCAAAACTCAATCCGCCGCCATAATAAAAACTTCTGCATTCATAAGGTGTCAAATATTTCAAGTAGAGAGCTTTTGGAATCGTGACAATAAAATCACGGGATTGTCCCGAATAATTTGTTGAAATATCAATAGCATGATCTTTCTCTTCCAAACGGCATCCAAAGCTGACAGACGGACCCATGCTTGGAGTTGTAAAAATACCGCCGCCCAATTTTACATATTTGTAAGAATCATGAAATGCTTGCTCAACAGAATCTGCTGTTGTTTCAATAATTGTTTCATCAGCGTGAGAAAAAGAGCAGATAGCAAAGCTTAAAGCTAAAAATGTAATTATTTTTTTCATAAAATTTCTTTTGTTAAGTTCTTAGAGATTAGGAAGGTTAACAGAGAAATCTGATTAAAAACAACAATAATTAACGAAAAGCCTCTCCAAGTTCTGGAGTTACCACAATATCTGGATGAACCTTTGCACGCAAAACTTGCTGGATAAAAGACAAAGTCGTTCCGACGGAAGAATAACAGGAAGTGCAAGACCCTTGATAAGCAATCAAAACTTCCGTGTCATTCAATAAATTCAAAACAGTCACACCGCCAGCATCCATCGCAATATAGGGTCTTACATCCTGATCGAGGACCCCTTCAATTAATGCAAGCTTTTGGGTTAAAGAAAGCTCTTTGTAGCCCGGGTACCCTCCCTCCAGTACTTCTCCAATATCCATAGGTGCAGGAGGCGGCACATAACTTAGCGAAAGCGGAAGATCCGTGCATTGATCCGATCCTTTTTCAATAGCTGCCAAAACCAAATTAATGTGCGGATATGTCTCTCTTGGAAAAGCAGGCTCATCCGATCTATCCCTTAAGGAATTATCCAAAAGCTCTGCGCTCATTCTTTTTGCCTGATCATAATTTTTTCCGATGATGATGGAGCTTGCAGCATCTGCAGCTCCAATCAAAGCCGATTGTCCAAAAGCCTGAAACCTTGCATCCACAATAATTCCGTCATCCTTATCCACAAGAAAATACATTTTGATCTCGTTGCCATCTTTTACTGACCCCTGAGTTGCTTCCACAAAGCGCAAATCCCGGATATCAGCCTCTTCCTTTGTAAAAAAACCGACATTACGGGGATTTTCAATTTTAGCATGAAGTTTTTTGCTATATCGAGCCCATGGAAAAGGCGTAATTAACTGTTGCAGGGTCATTAAAGGACCTTTGTATTATAATTTATTTTTGAAGATATTTTCTTAAGAAGCTTCGCTGCCTCTACAATGATGGCTACAGCTTTATCAATTTCGCTTTCTGTCGTGTAGCGGGAGAGTGTAAAATTTAAAGCGCAGTTTGCTATATCGCTTGAAATTTGAGAGGCCATCAAAATAAGTCCGATTTGCTGAAATGGGCCTCCTCCAATATTTGCAAAAAGAGAATTTTTATTTAAGGTATAAAGCATCAGTTCGTTTGGGATCCCATGAAATGAGATCGCTGTAATATTTGGGAGGCGTTCTGAATTTTTGAATAATATTGTGATACCCGGAATATACGTTAAAAGCTCATCTTCAAATTTATTTTTAAGCCTCGCAATTTCGGTACACATAAAATCTGTAGCTTCAATTGTTTCTTGACAAGCCATGCTAAGTGCTGCAAAACCTGGCATATTAAAATTCCCGGCACGAAAACCTGCCTGATCCAAACCTCCTAAAATAAAGGAGGAACATTTGGTTCCTTGACGTATTAATAAGCCTCCGGTTCCTTTTGGAGCATGGAGGTTGTCTCCGTTGAAGGTGATAAAATTAGGATTGATTTCTTCTTTATCAAAAAAGATACGCCCTAAAACATGCGTGACATCCAAATGAAAGGCAATGCCTCTTTTTTTACAAAGCTCTCCGATTTGTTGCACCGGATTAATAACTCCTGTCAGACCATTTGCGTAAGACAATGAAATAAGAGCGGTTCTTGGAGTAATGGCATCTGCAATATCTTCTACGCGGATGTTACCAGAGGGCGCCGGTTTGATCATTTTTAGAGTAGCGCCAAGCATTTCAAGCCTTGATGCTGACATCAAGCTTGCAGCCTCATCAATTGAAGAGACAATATATTGATTTCTGCCCGTTGGATCTGTAATGTCATGATAGGCTGCTGTAAAAACATGGTTTACAGCCTCCTGTCCGCAAGATGTCAACACAAAGGTATCTTCCGTCTTTGCATTAAGAAGAGAATAAATAGGTTTATAGCTATCTTGCATCGATCCGAATAATTCCTGTCCCATTTGATGCGGAGCTGACGGAACGCCCCACTTTTCTGTCAAAAAATTAAGCATGCAGGAAACAGCCTTGTCGGAGGGTTTTGTCGTCAAACTATTATCGAGATAAATTCCTTTTGCCATATCTTAAAACTTTTAGATTCCTAATTTAAATTTTGTAAATTTTCCATTCTCATATTCATAAATAATTGGCTCGCCTGTAGCAATTTCCAAATCCAAAACTTCCGCTTTGCTCAAATTATCAAGATGCATCACGATCGCTCTTAACGAATTCCCATGCGCTGAAACAAAGACATTTTTACCATCTTTTAGGAGGGGAACGATTTTTTGGACAAAATAAGGGATGGAGCGTTTTGCTGTCATCTCGAGACTTTCACCATTTGGCGGGGCAACATCAAAACTTCTTCTCCAGATTTTGACTTGGGCGTCGCCAAATTTTTCAATCGTCTCCTGTTTGTTCAAACCTTGCAATTTTCCATACATTCTTTCATTTAATTCAAGACATCTGATGACAGGAACCATATGATCTTTGATGTCATCTGCATAAATTTGACCCCATTCATCCAATTTCCCTTCCCCATCGTGCAAGATTAAAGGAATTTTTTTAGAAGAATGCTCGAGCATCGCAAGTAATGCTGTCATTTGAGCTCTGATCAAATAAGTCGTGACTATCACATCTATTGGATAATCCTTAATCTTTTTTCCACCGATGATTGCTTCCTCCACTCCCTTTTTTGATAAGGGAATATCGACCCATCCTGTAAATCTGTTCAACTTATTCCACTCGGACTGACCGTGGCGCATCATAATCAGCTTTGTCTTTGTCATACATATCCTTTTACAATATTTTGAGTTCACTTCGGTATAACAACAATAAATCAATAACCTAAACTTTTCTAGTTATAACTTGCTCTTTTAATAGAATTATTTTATGATAATATATCTTAAAACTCAAAAGAAAAATAATTATGAATGAACCAGCCAAAAAAACAAGATTAAGCAAATTTATGGCAGCAGCCGGCGTTGCCTCAAGGCGAGCATCGGAAGATCTCATCTTTGCAGGAAAAGTCAAAGTTAACGGCGTAGTCGTCAAAGTACCGCAAACGCTAGTCAACGAAAAAGATAAAATTGTTGTCAGCGACATCGAAGAGCCGATCAAACGTGAAAAATCCAAAGTTTATTTTATCTTAAATAAGCCGGCAGGCTATATATGCACAAATTTACGCACCAAAAATACAAAAGTTGTTTTGGACTTATTTACAGAAGTCAAAGAACGCTTATTCACCGTTGGCAGACTTGATAAAGATACCGAAGGGTTATTGCTTGTAACAAATGACGGACATTTTGCAAACAGCGTCATCCACCCCTCAAAAAATATCCATAAGGAATATTTAGCCAAAACCGAACATGAAATCACGCACGAACATCTTATGGCGATATCCAACGGTACTTTGGTTGAAGGCACTTTTGTAAAGCCGATCCGCGTAACAAAGGTTAGAAAAGGCACAATAAAAATTGTCATTTCTGAAGGAAAAAAACGGGAAGTCCGTATGATTTTGGAAGCTGCCGGTCTGCAAGTTAAGGAACTTACAAGAATCCGCATCGGCAATTTATCGCTTGGAACGCTTGAGCTTGGTAAATGGCGCGCTATGACCGAAAAAGAAAAAAAACTGATATTTGAGTAAATCATATGAAATCAAAAAGAACTCCTCCGGTTGATATAGAAACCATTATGCCCTTGTTGATCGGTGTTTGGCGTCGTTTTCTAAAGGAATCGGGACCAAATGACAAGCTTCAAACGCGAGAATTTAGAACTGTTGTTGAATGCGTCAATAAATTAAAAGACATAAATTCTCTTACCGAAGCTTCCACAAATTATTTCCAGGACAGAAATTTACTTGGCGCCTATCTTCTTTACAACTTCGTCATCAATTATCAAGAAGGACTGTCACTGATAGGAGAGCTTCCCTTGGCTCCAAGACGCGTACTCGATGTCTGCAGCGGCCCTGGTGCCTTTGCTTTTGCAGCCCTAAGGCATGGAGCGCATGAAGTTTTTGCGACAGATCAAAATGAGGCTGCCTTAAAGTTAGCAGCAGAAATTTGCGGAAGATATGGTTTGACCATTAACACAAGAGTGTGGGATTGTCTTAAAAAACCGTTACCGATTGAAGGAAAATTTGATTTAATTACTTTGGGATATAGCTTAAATGAGTTATTTCCAAATACGAAAAAAGGACATCTGGAAGAGCAGCAAAAATTTATTCAGATGCTTCTTAATAAATTAACGCCTGATGGGTTTTTACTTGTTGTTGAAGACTCCTATCCAGAAAGCAACAAACGCGTCCTTGAATTAAGAGATAGGCTTGTTAAATCGGGAGTTCCAGTTCAAGCGCCATGCGTTTGGAAAGGCGAATGCCCTTCCTTAAAATCCAAAAACAGCCCCTGCTACGCTCAAAGAGAATTTAAAAAACCCTACCTCATCCGCGAAATACAACGAGCGGCAGATATTAAACTTGGCTCCTTAAAAATGACTTATATTATTTTTAGAAGTCCAGAAGCTAATTGGCCAGAACTTCCTGAGGGTAATTTTTATAGGATCATCAGTCCTCCAATAGATGTCCAACAAAGTAAACGCTTTTATTTATGTGGAGTTGATGGTAAAAAAACTCTTGAATCCAGATTAAAAGAGCTGCCGCTCCAAGCTAAAGCTTTTGATTATTTACGTAGAGGCGAACTCATTTTGATTGAAGATGCGGAAGAAAAGCTCCAGGCTTTTGATATTGATGAAAACACAAAACTTAAAATAATTGCGGCCTGTGGTAAACCCTTAATTGGTTAATTTGCTAAATGGAAAATAAGCGCGATATAAAAAGAGATTTTACGAGCGATATTGCTTTGGCCATTAAAAAGCTGGAGTTATTTTCTGAAGGCCCTGTTTTGGAAATACAAAATTCCTTGCAGCGCACGATTGAACTTGCAAAATCCTTTATTTCCATTAAATTATCAGGAAAGTCTAAAGAAAAGACAAGATCTTCTGAGCTTGTGCCTGAGACTGAAGTATTAAGTGCCATTCGGACCATTCAAAAAAATTATCTATTTATACAAAAGCTAAAAAAAGGGACTCCTCTTGAAAGAGCCCTTGCAGATTCTGCTTCAAAAGTCATTCAGCGCTACAATGAGACCATTCAAAAGAAATCAAAAAAATATTTTAAATTAAGCGAGCGAATTTCTCATTTTATTTATAGACAATATGGGTCCTCTGATGAAAGTGAATTTGAAAAAGAACTGATTCATTTTCCAAAAGAGGCATCGGTACAATTTAACTATCCCCCTCAAGAAAATCCAAGCGAAAAAATCAGTCAAACTGCCATTTCAAATATTTATGGCAACGAATGGATTTCTAAAGAAGAAGGGGACGCCTTTCGGATGAAAGCGATTTCCCTGCTTAAAAATCAGGAAATGCGTTTTCTGTCCATGAATGAAGATATTAGATCCACTCCGATTCAAGTCGTTCACTCAAACGACCTAAAACGCATTATGATGAGCCAGACTTTAAAGCCTTTTCCGGGTGTTGTGATCGCATTTAAAGGAGAATTTCAGCGCGATCAAAAAGCAGTTCATACAAGCATCCCTCTTAGTGAAACTTTTAATATCAAAATTGATTTGGATCAAACAGGTTTTCCGCACCCATCGCAATACACAGGCTTTAGTTTCGACAGTTGCATGATCCCAACATGCCCTCTTAAAATGGAACAATTAAAAAAATTCTCTTCTATTTTTAAATTAAAGCAAAAAATAGCCTCTGCATTACTCCCAAAAGGAGATTTAATCTCCAAAGCAAGAGAGATTCTAAAATTAAAAAAACAAGTTTTTGAAGAAAATAAAGTAGAGCTTTTAGGACTTCACTGTACTTTAAGACAATCCATTTGTGAAGCTTTTGAAAAAATTAGGCAACCGGAAAATGGGTTGCAAATCATAGAACAATTTTTTGAGCGATTAAAACAAGTTCCATTTGCTTATGCTGAACTTACAAAAACTGAAGAGACGATCACTGAACATTTTATTTTAAGACCTTTTGATAAGTTGAAAGAAGATTTCATCGAACAAAAAAATGAAGGGCTTCAGGCTGAAGATAGTAGCATACGCTATGAGACTGCCCTTAAAATTTTAGAAGCGGAACAAAAAATAGCCGCAGAAAAATTTAAGGATTCTGAATATGTCTCTTGCATGGGACAATTGCTTGGGAGCGGATCCAACCGTATTATCCTTCAGCATATGTCAGAAGTCATTGATTTTATTCCTGAAAGCCTTGGAATTAATGAGAGCAAAATACAAATTGCTTTGTATAAACAGCTTGATTTTTTTCATGAAGAATTAAATAGCGATAAATTAAATACTGAAAATATTTTGAATCAATTCCGCTCCGCAATCAAAACCGATATCGAAATTTTTGCTGCCACAAACATCGCTGAAATCAAAGAATCCAAGTCAAAAGAAATCGTAAATGAGCTCAAAGGCTATTATGAACTAATACCTCTATCTTAAAAAAAAGCCCCTTCTAAACGGTAATGGATTTGAACAGATACTTGACGCTGCTATTGAAGTCCATCGTACTTTTAAGTGGTTATTTTATTTAGAATGAATAGTTCATATAACTTAAAATTTAATAATTATCAAGCTATTATACTTTCAGCATTAACTTTTTTACTATCTGATAATAATTTAAATGTAGCAAGAAGGCATAAAAATCCTCCGAAAAGAATAACCGCAGACGGGTTGAAAATGACAGTGAAGGCACCTCCGATGATCGGAAAAATAGCACCCCTTAATCCAACTAAAAGAACATTACAGCTTGTATAAACAGAACTTTCCTCATCTTTTGAAAAGATAGGTCCGGACATATTCCATCCAAGCTCGCTTCCAGCTTGCATAATTCCGTAAATTCCGTAGGCTGCATAAAGCCATATCAAATGGAATTTTGCTGCTACTAGGCAAAGAGAAAATAGGCAGCCGATCACTGTCACAATACTGCTATAAAAATAAATATCCATTTTATTGATCCACCTTGCAAAAGTAGACGACGTAAAAGCGCAACCGATCCCCTTACAAAAAGTCAAAACAATGGAAAGCTCCATATAGGATAAATTTAATGTTTCCATAAAAAAGGTTGGGAGCGCAGGCTGCATGATCATTAAACCACCGCCGCCCAAAATCATAAAACCGATTTGAAAATTTACAAAATCAGGCCTTGATTTCATCATTTCCCAAGCATTTTTCCAAGGTGCGAGAGCCTTTGTTTTAAATGATTTTTTTTCATCAACAGGTCTGTTTTCTGTTAATTCAATGGGTATGCGCAGCTGAAAATAAACTGATAAGGTAGAAATAATAGCAGTGATAGGAAAAATCCATCTCCAGGATTCATCGTACTTATCCAAAAGAAAGCCTAAAAGAAAACAACAAAAGCCATCGCCTAAAAATGCAATCGTTGTGCCGTAGGCAAAAATCTGCTCCCTTGAATGTTTTGGTAAATTTAATTTTAGAATTTCCATCCATGCAGGAGATGAACTTCTGTGGAACATCGTGAAAGTGGCTGCCGCGAAAACAAAAAACCAGGGATCATTTACGAAGGGAAAAAATAAAAAGGGAAGATGTTTTAAAATATTTGCCAAGACCACGTTAGATAATAAGCGGTCTCGCCTTTTATTAATTTCAGAGCTCCAATAAACAGAAAAAACAGAGACAAGCGGAGCTAGAGCAATAAATGTAGTGACTTGAAATTCTGTGGCATGCAAATCCTTGCATAAAATAAATTTTAACATCACAAATAAAGCCCAAAAAGGCGTATTTAAAATACGGGTGCAAATGAATGCAAGGCTTGTTCTTCGTAGTGCTAAATCACGATTATTTAGTATATTGCTCATGCCTTTTACACAATAAATTAAAAATTAAAACTAATATTAACATAAATAAACATTTAAAAGAAGATTTTACTGTTTATTCTAACGATGCTTATAAAATGCAGTGATATTGATGATCTTCCTTCAAGGTTATCCGGTCTCTCACGATTTTTAATGGAGGAGTTTCTTTGCAAATATCTTGTGCATAAGGACATCTTGTTCTAAACGGACAGCCAGATGGTGGATTTATCGGAGATGGAATCTGCCCTTTTAAAACGATCCTATTTTTTGTTTCATGCAAATTACTTTTTGGAGTTGCTGATAGCAAAGCTTGCGTGTAGGGATGTTTTGGATTTTCAAATAATTCTTTTGTTGTTGCTGTTTCCATGATTTGTCCAAGATACAAAACAATCACACGATCTGAAAGATGACGAACAATTGATAGATCATGCGATATAAAAAGATAGCTTAAGCTTAGGGTTTCTTTCAACTCATGGAGTAAATTTAAAATTTGAGCCTGCACCGAAACATCCAAAGCCGAAACCACTTCATCGCAAATGATCAATTTTGGATTTAGAGCAATTGCTCTTCCGATACATATCCGCTGCTGCTGCCCTCCAGAAAATTGATGCGGGTAGCGGTCCATAATGTCCGGAGATAATCCGACTTTTATGAGGATTTCAGCAACTTTTTCTTTGAGCTCCTGTTCTGTTTTTACAAGACCATGATAGAGTAGGGCCTCTCCAATTGCACTACCAACGCTTTTTCTTGGGTTCAAAGAAGAAAAAGGATCTTGAAAAACGATCCCTGCCTCACGCCTAAACTTTAGAAGCTCTGTTGCATTAAATTGGCTGATATCCTTCCCAAAAAATTCTATGCTACCGCTTGAGGGTTGTATCAGCCGGATAGCGGCTCTTCCAATGGTACTTTTACCGCACCCGGACTCGCCGACAACGCTTAAGACTTCTCCCTCATTTAGCACAAAGCTAACCCCGCGTACTGCTTTTACAGCAGCAATTTTACGTCGTAAAATGCCGGCATAAATGGGAAATTCAACAAATAAATCGTTTACCTCAAGCAATGTCATAAAATTGTTTCCCCATCAAAGAGAAGACACCTTGCAATGTGGGAAGACTCTTCAATTGTAAAATTTGGAATGAAGCCTGATTTGCATTTATCCATCACAAAAGGACATCTTGGATGAAATCTGCACCCTGTTGGATAATGTGTCAAAGAAGGGACAGACCCTTTGATTGCTTGGAGATTGCCTCTTGTACTATTTTCATTTGGACGCGAGTTAAATAGGCCTATTGTATAGGGATGTGCCATATGGTCAAATATTTGATGCAAAGAACCAGATTCAACTTGTGTAGACGCATACATGACGCTCACCTCATCTGCCATTTCAGCAACAATTCCCATGTCGTGCGTGATGAGTAAAAGAGCCATATGTTTTTTTTGCTGCAAATGGCGGATAAGTTCTAAAACTTGGAGCTGAATTGTTACATCGAGCGCTGTTGTCGGCTCATCTGCAATTAAAATATCCGGCTCGCCAATCAATGCCATTGCAATCATGATTCTCTGCTTCATCCCGCCGGAAAGTTGATGCGGATAATCATTTAAACGCTCTTCTGGTGATGAGACATGAACTTCTTGAAGCGCTTTTATTACAGCCTCATAGCCCTCAGACTCTTTCAAATTCCGATGGAGAAAAACAGATTCCATCAATTGATCCCCGATCGTGTAAACAGGGTTTAATGCTTGGGATGGGTCTTGAAAAATCATCGCGATTTTTCCGCCTCTTATTTTGCGCATTTCATTTTCAGGGATCGTGAGCAAGTTTTTCCCTTTATAGAGCACATCTCCAGCTGTTTTAGAATTGTTAAGACGCATGAGGGTGAGCGCGGTAAATGTTTTTCCGCAGCCAGACTCCCCGACTATTGCAAGCGTTTTTCCCTTCATCAACTCAAAATTAATATTTTCGACAACAGGATACGATTTTCCATCGATTTGCAAGTAAGCGCTTAAATTCTTGACGCTTAAGATAGGCTCCTCTTTCATCTTTACCCTTTAAAAAATCATCTGTTTGAAGAAAAACATTCCATTGTATACATAAGCGTTGTCGCATGAAAGGTCGAATGTAAAAAAGTTGGCAGCGCCCCTGCATAAAATCCTAAAAATCCAAATTGGCGGTAAAGACATCTTATAGCCAAAGTTGTTTTCATTTTTTGCAAGTTTCCATCCATCATCACACGCGATTTTACAAAATCAAAAGGCAGCCCCCAGGCTACAATGCCAGCTGCTATAATCATGCTAGTGACCCCTTGTCTCAAAAAAGGATGCGCCCTTTCTTTGTCCCATACGTCGAATTCTTTTTTAGTTTCATTGTTTAACATTAAATAAGTGGCACAAAATACATATTGGCGAACCAAATTCATCCCAACACCGCAGTAAAGGTTACGGATGATCTCATGTATCTGCCTATTTTTAAAAAATGATGCGTAACGCTCATTTTCTTTTACACGATAGGCTATTAATTGCTCAAGTGGAAGGATAAAGGCGCAATCAAAAAAAACACCGGAACTGCATGCTAGAAAATCTACTGCAAGACCATTTTTTGGAAAATAGTGCGGAAAATCTTGGCTTAAGGTAGTTCTTGCATACCCGATGATAGGCCATCTGACAACTTCTCTTAAAACGCGTCTTGGAAGATTGGTTAGAAGGGTATTTGTAAAGCCAAAAATTCCTTTTTCTTTGGTAATTTGTAAAATGGTCTTTGCAATTGGGAGCAAAGGATTTGCTTGAGCTGTTGTTTTGAATAGTTCGAGGGAATGTTCAATGGGAAATCCTGCCATGCATCGCACGGAACTTAAAATCATCATCCGGGATAAGTCCTGTTCACGGCTGACTGGATAGGTCAATTCCTCTCCTTTTTTGGATTTATGCAGAAAATATAAGTTTAAGTGTTGTTTGTCAATACAATTTTTTAAGTTGAAGAGAGCTTTTAAGTTCAAAAAAAATGGCACCGCTTTTTCTGATCATCTTAATGAGACGTGATAGCCTTTGGCTACAAGTTTTAAAGCAAGATCCACAATCCCTGTCAGCCTAAAATTATGATCCATCCATGTCACATTATCCAGAAGACGATCCCATGTGCGGTCGTTTTCATTAGAGACTTGGATATTTATAGAGATCTGTCCTGGCTGCAAAACGTCATCTTCATTCATCCGTTCATTATTTTCATCAGGCATTTTTAAAATATGATCAAGCTTTAATAAAATCTCCGGAATATCGCCGGAGCCTGCTGGAATTTGAGTTTTAGTTCTTATCTCAACTTGGAGTAAATCGATACGTCTCAAAATGTCCTTTTTTAAATAACCCGCAAATTTTTTTAAATCTGGTTTTTTTACAGGTCCTGAAAAAAAATCAGAACTTTTCTCGCGCACAATATTGATTTTTTTTATTATGTTATTAACAAATAAAGAAGAGAGCTCTACCGGAACAATAAAAAAGCTTTTTTCTTCAATAAGAGTATTTGCTAAATCAAATCTTGAAATCATTTTAGAAATAAAAACTTCAAAGTCATTTGTTAAAACTAGCCCACAGCATTTACAATGCCTAAACCCTTGGTTTCGATTTATAACAATTCTGTCATTATACCAATCTTCCAAACCTTTTAAAACTTTCCATTCCTTTTTTCTGCAAGGCTCTTTCCAACCCAAACCAAATTCATTGATATAAGGAATACGAAGCGGAAGAATAGGTACCCAAACTTCCGCATCATATCCTATCATCTTTGTTTCGATGACTTTATTTTTGAGACATTCTGCTAAGATGAAACGTACTTTACAGCGGATTTTTTTATCAAAATGTAGGGGCATGCGCTGTGCAAAACGAGATAAAAGTACCGGCATTTTTGAATAGTTTTTATCTTCCCAAGGTAAATATGTGATATATCTGGAATAGTTTACCAAACAGTCAAATACTTGAGAAACCAAAGAACAAATTTGTTCCTTTTTAGCATCTGTAATTTCAGTAATTGTGGATGAAATACGAAAAGCGCTATCCATCTCATGAGAAACAATCAATGGATGGCCTTTTGGTAAAAAACCATACGTATATTCTAATAAATCTTTTGGCATTGAAGTTAAAAGAACTTTTAAATTTTCTACAGAATAGGGATATGCAATCATTTTAAAACCACCTTTATAAATAAAAATCTTATCATTTATCGAGAATTTGTGTATCTTAAAGATTAAACGGAAGGTAAATATATGTTGTCAACCATACTTAATTTATTTGGAAGATCTCCTTTTGCGCCTCTTCAATCCCATATGAATCAAGTAAGTAACTGCGTGCACAGGCTGAAAGACCTCTTTGAGGCGCTGCAAAGAAAAGACTATGACGCAATAAAAGTGATCGCAGATAAAATTTCAGAACTCGAACATGATGCCGACATCACTAAAAACGACATACGGAACCACCTTCCAAAAAGATTGTTGTTGCCGATCGATCGGGGTAATCTTTTAGAAGTCTTAGCAATCCAAGACAAAATAGCAGATCACGCTGAGGATATTGCTGTGTTAACGACATTAAAACAGATAGAAATGCTGGATGCTTTTAAAGAAAATTTTAATCAGTTTTTAGATAAAAACATTGAAGCATTCGATCATGCAAGACTTATTATCAAAGAAATGCATGAACTGCTTGAAAGCTCCTTTGGGGGTGCGGAAGCGTTAAAAGTACGCGCCATGGTGGATGAAGTTTCTTTTAGGGAACATGAAGCAGACCTCATACAACAAAAACTTTTAAAGAGTCTTTTTACAACAGAAGATCAGATGAGTTATTCCACATTTCATCTATGGCTCAAAATTTTTGAAACACTCGGTTCTATTTCAAACTTTTCTGAAAAATTAGCGAACCGTGTCCGCTTAATGCTGGAATTAAAATAATTTAAGGAGTAGTCAAAGTTTTAAATATGCCCATTGAAACGATATTGTTAATCTTAGTTTTGGTAGCAGGGTTTTATACCGCTTGGAATATTGGCGCAAATGACGTTGCAAACGCAATGGGTACATCTGTAGGCTCCGGGGCACTAACGCTAAAACAAGCAGTGCTTTTGGCTGCTATTTTCGAATTTACAGGAGCCTTATTTTTTGGCTCTCACGTTTCAGATACTATCCAAAGCGGCATTATTAATTCCTCTGTTTTCTCAGGCAATCCCTTGATTTTAGTCTACGGAATGCTTGCAGCACTTACTGGAACTGGTATTTGGCTGCAGACAGCTTCTTATTTTGGATGGCCGGTATCTACAACACACTCCATTGTTGGAGGGATCATAGGTTTTGGCGCTGTGATCGGAGGGGTGGATGCTGTTTATTGGGATAATGTCGGCTTCATTTTTATGAGTTGGATCGCATCCCCGATACTTGGGGGCTTGGTTGCTTATTTTATTTTTAACGTTTTAAGAAGCCGCATATTTTATACCTCAGAGCCAGTTCAAAACGCAAAAAAATTAACTCCTGTCCTCGTTTTTATTTTCATGATTATTTTGACCATACTTATCATGTTTCATGGTTTGGAAAATGTTAAGATCCAATTTACTTTCCTTCAAACAGTACTCATCTGTCTTGCAATTGCTGCCTTTAGCTCGCTACTTAGTTATCTTTGGGTGAGAAAAATAAAAGTTCCGACAGCATCAAAGACAAGACATACAAGCTATAATCCAGAAGTGATCGTCGCGCTTGAAAAAGCAAAAAAACATTTGCTCACAGCAAAACAGTCAAGCGACGGCTCCCACCGCTATCAGCTCTCTTTGCTTGGCGATGAAATAGATAATCTCACCTCTTCTTATAAACAGACAGAAGATCCCGAATTGACGCACACGGAATACGCTATTGTTGAAAAAATATTTGGACACCTACAGATCATCACAGCTTGCTGCATGGCTTTTGCCCATGGCGCAAATGATGTTGCAAATGCCATAGGACCGCTTTCAGCTGCGATCAATGTGTTGCAAACAGGCGTTATTGCAATCACAACTACAATTCCTGTCTGGCAACTTGCGCTTGGCGGTTTTGGAGTCGTTGCAGGTCTTGCTACATGGGGATGGAGGGTCATTGAAACAATCGGAAAGAAAATTACGGAACTCACGCCGACAAGAGGCTTTGCGGCAGAATTTGGAGCTGCTACAACAGTAGTTTTAGCCTCGCGTCTTGGTCTCCCAATCTCTACGACCCATACCCTCGTAGGGGCAGTAGTCGGTGTCGGTCTTGCGAGGGGGATTGAAGCGCTTGATTTACGAACAACAAGAGATATCGTCATTTCCTGGATTGTGACAATTCCTGTAGGCGCTGGAATTACTATTGCGACATTTTACCTGCTTCAAGCAATTTTTGGTTAAGTACTGCTTATCTTGCCATCAATTTCTGCTATATGCTATCCTTATTTTTTAAACTTTAACTAAAGATAAAAATCATGAAAAAATTATTATTACTTATTACTTGTCTTACAATGATTACATTAAATCTTGCAGCAGAAGCATTAAAAGCTACCAGTCTCGAGGCAGAAATTGAACTTTTTGCAGCAGACCCTGCACGTGAAAATCCTAAAGTTATTCAACCAGGAACTCCCATCGTAATCTCAGTAAAAATCAAAAATACTGGAAATGAAAAAAACGAAAAAGGGTATTTCTTTGTGCGCTTCGCCTATCCAAATCCATTAGCCGGCAATCCAAAAGCTGAACTTTTTGTAACAGAAAAAGTCTCCCTTCCAGCAATTGAGCCCGGCAAGGAAGCAACCGTTGCCTTTAAAACAATGCACCATTTACCATCGCTCATTGACTTTATCCGCGAGGATTATGGAATGCGCCAGTATCTGGCAGTTGTTGTCATCGACCAAAAAGAATATATTCTTGGGAATGCGACGCTTACATTTTCTGCCTATTATTATGCAGGGCCAAACCACGAAATACAAACAAGTGTTCCAGCTGCCCATTAAAGCTTATTTAAGACGGATTTCCCTGGATCCGTCTTAAAAAACATTTGCATTATATTCTTTTTAAATTTATATCTTGTTTTTTGTAAGTCAAAAAACAGGTAATATATGTCCGTTGGTTATGTTCCAGAAGCTACTGCAGAGCAAATTCTTGCGCTTTATAAAATAAGTAATCCGGAGGAGAACTCCCCGGAAGACTTTTCAAAAATCGCAATTTTTTTTGAAGTACATCACAAACTTAAAATGTCCGCACTTGCTTCATTTGACACTTTAAATAAAATGCATGTCACCTATGATGAAATCCTACATAAAATTAATGCAATTCTTGAAGAAGCAAAATCTCAACCGACAACAGCATTAATTGAGAAAATTTTTTTAGTCACCACAAGAAAATTAGACGATACAAGCTCTTGTGGCTTATGCGATCATAAAGAAAATCGTGTTGTTTATAGAATAACAAATACCGATTTAAAAAAATGGTTCGAGTTTGAATCGATCAACCTCCACTCGCTCGATAAACATCATAATTTTTCCTATCTCGGAAATGATTCGCACTGGCAGATATTTCCAACAAATACTTGTCAAATTCTTCAACTTTATTTCAATAATATACAAGACAATATCCCAAAAGATCCTTTAATAGATCTAAAATAAAGAATATAGGTTGATGGTGATTATAGGGATAGGCAATATTTTGGAAGTAAGGGATCAGCAATTACTCGATCTGTTCCAAAAAAGTAAAATAAACTCTCTGTCGCTTTTAAATTTTCTTCAGAATCAATTACAATTTTATACAGATCTAAAATCGTTGCAAGAGAGAGCCCTAAACCATGATTACGAGATAAAATTAATAAATGTATCCGTAGAAGAAATTATAAAAAAAATAGCAACTGTTCTTAGTAAAGCGGAATTATTTAATTCCAAAAAAACTTTAGTTGAAGGTAAATTTCAAATAAAAACAACCATACACTATGAGACAGGTAACTGTAAACTATGCAATTATCTAGAACCAAACCGCATCACTTATGAAATTATCAATGTAATCTCAAAAAAAAAGTTTTATATAGATAACATAAATCTGCACTCCATTGCAGTTCATCATAATTTTAGCTACCTTGGAAGCAATAGTCATTGGAATGTAGAGCCCTATACAGCGTGTGTAGTCCTTGAAATCAGGACGCAAGAAGAAATAGACGCTATATCCACCTCTCCCAAGATTTAAATCGGTGGTGACAAACCTTAGCTCTTATTGGCTTTGGAGTATTTAAGGGAGTATCGAACTTATTTTCATTTAGGTCTTAAGTTATGGCCTGAGTGAAAGTGCTTGTTCAGGAACAGGAGAAAACGATTTGGTTTACGCTTCAATCTGATTGCAGGAATTCATAATTTTG